>JAGHVO010000034.1 GCA_018064245.1 Candidatus Colimorpha pelethequi | reverse complement strand
GTATAACATTTTACTATCAGTGCAAAAATAAGACTTTTTTTTTATATGAAGGCTTTTATGGGGAAAAAAAATTACACTTCCCAAATTTTCGGCCTTATATAAAAAAAGGCATCCTAATGGATGCCTTAAATCAAAATCTAAAACAAAATACCGATATGGAATGTATAGATTATTTCTTGGAATATCTCTTGTACTTGTTCATGAACTTATCAACGCGTCCGGCGGTGTCAACAAGTTTCAACTTACCCGTGAAGAAAGGGTGAGAAGTGTTGGAGATTTCAAGCTTTACAACAGGATACTCATTACCGTCGGTATAGGTAACGGTTTCTTTGGTGGCTGCGCAGCTCTTGGTGAGCACCATGGTGTCGTTAGACATATCCTTGAATACAACCAAGCGGTAATTTTCGGGATGGATTCCTTTTTTCATCGTATTTAAG
Source organism: Candidatus Colimorpha pelethequi (assembly GCA_018064245.1). GTDB lineage: Bacteria > Bacteroidota > Bacteroidia > Bacteroidales > P3 > Colimorpha > Colimorpha pelethequi. Next base: position 13,665 of record JAGHVO010000034.1, on the reverse strand, counting down.
TTTTGCCGTTTTAAGCAGTGGCTTTTGAAACGATTGGTTAAACAATTATTTTCACTAAAAGATTTGCAAAATTACACAATTATTTTGAATTGGAGAAATAATTTACATTCCATCTTTACAAAATCACGAAAAATACAAAGAAATACAACACATTACAAGAACAAATCAATCAAATACAACAAGGCAATTTTGAGTTGTGCATATCGATAATCCTTTGTAAAAATTGATTTTTCACTACAAAAAATAAGAATTCAACCAACAGGTTTTATATCTTTGCAACATAAATATTAGGTACGAAGCGGCCAAAGCAGGCTCTCAGTCGAACACCTACGAACAAAAAATGATTTTTTAGAGTCTGACAAAAAACATTTGTGCCGGACACGAATTCCGGCGGCTACAATTACACGCCTACAGATTTCTGCTGAGAGACAATTGGGACCAAAGACCTCTCCGTCCCTGTGGAAGGATGTCGAGTTATCCCCCAATAAGTGCCTCAATAATCGCATTCAACCTGCGTTTTTGCTTTAGACAAGCCAACTTCGCAAATTCAGAAAGACATTTCTCCGACTCGGCTTAGCCAACGAAATCTATGCTACTGCGCTCAGACACCGAAATGTTAAAAATTTTAAAAATTGAAAAACATTTTGTACCTTTACAACAAGCAAAAGTCAAGACAAAAATCCGAATTATATGCATAAGCAACTGATTGTCAATATATTTACCCCCCTATGCAGCGTTTCGTGGCTGGAAAAGCTGTTGGGGAGGGCGTTTTTGTGGATTTTTGGTTGCTTTGGAAGAGGAGAAAAGTGCGGATTTGAAGAAAAATTTTCGGGCGGTTTCGTACACGAAACGCAGAAAGTTGAAAAAAGTTCTTTGAAAACGGCAGGCGAGATGCCTGTTTATGAGAGAAAAGCCTTTGTAAAGTGCAACCTTTTTTGCCGCCGAGGCAAGCTCCGTTATTTGGACAAGCCCCGTCTGCTGGCGTGAGTGCACCGCCGCCAGCAGACAAATCTACGGAAGCGGGAGACACCAAAGCGAAGAAATCGCCTCCCGCTTACAGAAAGGTATAAGGCATGCAATCCAAGCACGACCTTATTTTGCCAGCGAGAAAACTCAAACGGCAAAGCACACTCACAAAACAAAATTTTCGGCAGACAAGCTCTGCCAAATCTCAAATCTTAAAACTTAAACATTATGAAAAAAACAAGATACATCATAGCCATCATGGCGGTTATTCTTGCAGTAGGAGCAATTCTTTTCGTATCTTGCGGGAAAGAAGAAATAGAGAATCAAAATAATATTGACTCAAAACGCCAACCCACAAACGCCGAAATAATAAAATTAAGTCAAATCTTAGGTGTCAAACCAGAAATGATCGCGTCTGTTCAGGTCTTGGAAGGATATTATTATGAATACACAGTAACAGAAACCTATGGTTTTCTTGGCATGCAAACAAGAACAAAAAGGTTAGTTGGATGCACACCCCCTCCGGACGTACTTTGCTTATTCAAAGTCCACATCAAAGTGGGCATGAAATCAGCGGATTCGGAACCTGAAGGATATAATATTTTTATGAGACAAGACGAAACAGGAAAAATTGAATCTCTGATTTTTGTTTGTGGGAAAGTAGAATTAATAGAATCCGGAATGATTACTAATGGCAAATTCATTTTTACTCACAACACTCCAGTAATTGATGCTCAAGAGATTGGACTATGCGACAACGAAGCTTGCCTATTCATTAAACAAGGAATGTATGATGTAAATTATTACGGAGATTTGGCATATTATATTGTCCCAATTTCAGATTGTGAAATACACGACAACGAATATATTGAATTGTTATGAAAACAAAAATTTTTCTTGCTCTGTCATTGGTGCTTTGCGCGTGTTGCTCACGACTTGCACACAAGACTGATGTCCGTCCTACTCCACAATGGATTACTTCCGAAGAAATTGTTGATTGGTACAAATGCGACCAAAATCATCGCAAAGTATTGTGCGTGCTAACGCCCTATTGCCCTGGCTGTACATACCAGTTGAAAGAAGGATGGGCTGAAATCCTGAACGAATTGGACACCACACAATGGAAGCGAATGTGTGTAGTCTTAGTCGATAATGATTCCTGCGCCATTGATGAGGCTCAAGATTTTTTGGCAAAAAACGGGTTGGATTTGAATCTCGTGAGATTCCAGAAAGCCTATTTCGACACGTCGTATTTCAATACAATCATGAAAGGATTCTCCTTGCGAGGGCTAAACCTTTGCAAAGTGGAAGGCGTGCCACAGGCTTTTTTGTTAGATGAGCGCAACAACCTTTTGGTGTGGAAAACGTACTATACAGACAATTTCGCATCATTTGTGCTGGATACAAATTCCAACGACTACAATTACACGCCAGCTGATTTATGCTGGGAGGTAATTGGAATCGAAGACTTCTCAGTCCCTGTGGAAGGATATCGAATTGTCAACAAACAGGAGCTTCAATAACCGCATTCAACCCACACATTTGCTTTATATAGAATTGTCTCAAAGCAGTTGTATTGATTTAAGCAATACGACCGCTTTTTTTGTTTCGTTACGAACTATTGAAAATCAATAGCTTTCAAAAAAACTTGTTCAAACATTCAAAACACAAAAACAATCCACTCTTGGACAAACTTTTGCAAGAATATCGTCTCGGGGCGCAATAGATTAAGGATTATTGCGTTATAAATAAAATTAATTCCTCTAAAATGAAACGTTTTCTTTTGTTTTTTGCATTGACTGTTCTTTGTGCTTCAACCACTTGCTTCGCAAAGAAATACAAATACCAGATTACCGTAACAATACACAACACGGCCGACTCAATGCTCATGTTGGGCTACTACCACATCGAGCACACCTACGTCATCGACACCGCCTTCATCAACAAAAAAGGACAGTTTGTGTTCCAGAAAGACAAGACTCTGGACCCCGGACTGTATTTTTTCTGCAACCAGAAAGGCGAGTTTGCCGAGTTTGCCATCTACAACGACAAACCATTTTTCAAGTTTGAAACCGACGCCGCCGACTGGACCGCAAACATGAAAGTAACGGGTTCGGAGGAGAACGAACTTATGTTCAACTATCACCGGACAAACGCAAAAATTTACGAGGAAACCATGTCGAAGAAGAGTCAGATGGACAGCGCGGCATTCAAGACTTACTACCAAGAGCAACGGAAGAAAATGTCGGATTTCGACAGAGAATTCATGAATGCGCACCCTCGCCACATCCTAAGCGTGATGATGCGCGCCGAACGAGACGTTCCTGTACCTTTGGTAAACGAGCAGGGCGACTCCCTCTCTCAAAAGCAGCGGTTCGACTATTTCATGGAGCACTATTTCGACAGTATGGACTTGGGCGATCCTGTATTTCTGCGGACACCCAAAAGCGTTTTCCATCGAAAAATAACCGAATATCTCGACAAATACCTCAAAGGTGCGCCGCCAGAGGTCATCACCCCATACATCGACAGTATGATAGCACGCGCCCGACCTGCCGAAAAAACATTTCACTGGCTTATTCATTTCATCACGGAAAAATACTTGCAAAGCGGCGTAATGGGCTACGACGCAATTTACGTCCACATGGTGAAACGCTACTACGAGACCGGCGAAAGCACACTCTCCTCCCCCAGTTTTGTGGACGAGCAGGTGGTGAGGGCCAACAAATGGGAGAAGCTGCTCATCGGGAAAGTCGCCCCGGAACTGATACTGTACGACACGCTTGGCATAGCGCATTCGCTCCACGGGCTGCCAAACAAATACACTTTGTTGGTGTTTTGGTCACCAACTTGCGGACATTGCAAGACTATGGTGCCGGCACTCTACAAGAAATACCTCGAATACAAAGACAAATACGACATTGCCGGCTTCGCGATTCTCAGCGAACCCGACGAACCGACCACCCCACTCTGGAAAAAATTCATCCGCGACCACAACTTCGACTGGATCAACCTCGACGGCGGCGTGGCAAACATCGACTGGCACGACGTATATGACGTAATTACCACGCCTCAAATATTTTTGCTTGACAAAGACAAGAAAATCATCGGTAAGCACCTCAACGCCGATCTGTTCGAAAAAATTCTTCAATTTAACGAAGAAGAAAAGTGACTTTGTAAATTGCAACACTATCCGCTGAAAACTTAAAACTCATTTTTATATCATGAAAAAAACATTACTCATCGCAGCTTGCGCCACCCTCTTGGCATTCACAGGCTGCAAAGACAAAAAGAACATGGACAACCCATTTTTCTCCGCATGGGAAACACCTTACGGCATTCCCGATTTCAGCAAAATCAAGACTGAACATTACCTGCCGGCCTTCGATGAGGGTATGCGCCTGCAGAAAGAAGAAATCAACGCTATCGTCAACAACACCGAAGCACCCACCTTCGAAAACACCATTGAGGCATACGAGTACAGCGGCGCCATGCTGAACGAAGTGGCCAGCGTGTTCTTCAACCTCAGCGAATGCGAAAACTCGGAAGAGATGGAGCAGATTGCCGAAGAGGTGACCCCGAAACTCTCCGCCCATGGTGACGACATCGCACTCAACGCAAAACTATTCGAGCGCATCAAGACCGTTTACGACCAGCGCGAAAGCCTCAACCTCGAACCCGAGCAAATGCGTCTGCTCGAAGAGACCTACAAAGGTTTCGTACGTTCCGGCGCCAACGTGGCTGCCGACCAGCAAGCTCGTTTTCGCGAGTTGAACGAGCAGATTGCATCCCTCACCCTCCGCTTCGCACAGAACGTTCTCAAGGCCACCAACGCCTTCAAACTTGTTTTGGACGAAAACCAATTGGAAGGCTTGAGTGAAGACCAAAAAGCCGCCGCAAAAGCTACCGAAGGCGAGAATGCGGGCAAATATGTCTTCTCTCTTCAAATGCCCAGCTGGGAGCCCTTCATGCAGAGCTGCTCCAACCGCGACCTCCGCAAACAGATGTGGGATGCCTACGCCAACCGTTGCTATGGTGGAGAATTTGACAACACCAAGATTATCGACACCCTCGTCAACCTCCGTCTCGAACGTGCCAACATCCTCGGATTCAAATCCCACGCCGACTATGTTTTGGACGACTGCCTCGCCAAGACTCCCCAGGCTGTTTACGACTGCCTGATGCAGATCTGGAATCCTGCCCTTGCAAAGGCAAAGAGCGAATGTGCCGAATACCAGAAAATGATCAAGGCCGACGATGCTTCCGCAGAACTCGAGCCTTGGGATTGGCGCTACTACAGCGAAAAACTACGTCAGCAAAAATACGAGCTTGAAGACGAAGTGGTGCGTCCTTACTTCTCTCTCGACGGCGTTCGCGAAGGTGCATTCAACGTAGCCAACAAACTCTATGGCTTGACTTTCAAGGAAAATCCAGAACTGCCCACCTACGACAAAGAGGCTCACGCCTACGAAGTGATGGATGGCGACCAAGTAATAGGAATCCTCTATATGGACTTCTTCCCCCGCGAAAGCAAACGCAGCGGTGCTTGGATGACCGAGTTCCGCGGCCAGAAAATCGACAAGGAGGGCAACAATGTCATTCCTATCATCCAAGTAGTATGCAACTTCACAAAACCCACTGCCGACAAGCCTTCTTTGCTGAACTTCGACGAAAGCGAAACGCTCTTCCACGAATTCGGCCACGCACTCCACGGCTTGCTCAGCAAATGCCACTATCCTTCATTGGCAGGCACCAACGTGTCGCGCGACTTCGTTGAACTGCCCAGCCAGATTATGGAAAACTGGTGCCGCAATCCGCAAGTGATGAAGGAATACGCCAAGCACTACCAGACCGGCGAAGCCATTCCCGACGAACTCATCAAGAAGATTGCCGCAGCTCAGACCTACGGCCAAGGCTTCATCAACACCGAGCTGTTGGCTGCCTCCCTGCTCGACATGGACTATCACAGCATCACCGAAAAACAGGCCGTTGATCCTGTTGCTTTCGAAAAAGCCGCACTCGACCGTCTCGGACTCATCCCCGAAATCATCAGCCGTTACAAGAGCGCTTACTTCCAGCATATCTTCACAACGGGCTACGATGCAGGCTACTACAGCTACACCTGGACCGCCATCCTCGACCACGACGCCTTTGCAGCATTCGTTGAATCGGGCGACCTCTTCAACCCCGAACTCGCCAAGAAGTTCCGTCACCTGCTTGAAAGTGGCAACACGCAAGACTTGATGACCCTTTACCGCGAATTCCGCGGCAAGGATCCCGACGTGAAACCCTTGCTCCGCGACAGAGGACTGATTTAATTGAGAATAAGATGTTCAGATTGTCAGACTTAAAACATCTGAGTATCTGAACATCTATCTCTCTGAACATCCAAAATACATTGACATGGAAAACAAAGAAGTCAAGAAGCTTACCAGAAGCATGAGCGACAAGAAGATTGCCGGCGTATGCGGAGGATTGGCGAAATACTTAAATATTGATCCTACCGTGGTCCGCATCATCGCACTCACAGCCTTGATTTGTGGCAGCATCGGATTTTGGGTTTATCTCATCATTTGGATTTGCGCCCCCGAAGGCGAATGATCCACACCATTACAGAATGCAGGGCCATGGTCCTGCATTCCTTTTATAAGAACGACTATCCAATTCCACAAACCTCTAAAATCATAATTATGAAAAAACTTATTTTCTTGATTGTCGCGATGCTGTTATGCGGCACAATCTTTGCCCAAACTGGCTTTATTACCCCAGATCTTGAGCAGATAAAGAAAGAGACAAACGACAAGAAAAGTCCTCACTATTTTCCCAAATTAGCCAAGCGTTTCGCCCAAGCCGACACTACCATGGACATCGAAGACCTGCAAGCCTTCTACTACGGAGCAGCGTTCCAAGAGGACTATTCCCCCTATAAATATTACAAGCAGTTCGACACCATCAGGGGAATCCTGAACAAGGAGGAAGAGCCTTCAAAAGCAGACCTGGAGCAAGCACTCGCATTGACCAAGGAGGTAGTAAAGGCAGACCCCACCGAACCCAATTCCTACTACTATCAATATGTGATATACTCCATGCTGGCAGAAAAACACGGAGGGGACACTGCTGCAGCACAGAAAGCGCAGATGCAATTCGAGACGCTCTTCTATACGATGACCAGTGCGGGGAACGGAATAAGCGCCGAAGATGCCATGTACGTAACCCATACAAGCCACGAATTTCTCATAATGAGCATGTTCGGATTCCAACCAATATCTCAGGCGCTCATTCCTAAGGGTGGTCATTCGTATGATTTGCTATACGTCGAAGAGAATGAATACGGAGTGGATTCGCTCTATTTCAACATCGATCTGATCATACAATCTTGGGGCAGAAAGTTGCCCTCAAGCAGTAAGGCCAAGGAAGCAGAAAAAACGACCTCAATCGACATCCCATTAGGCAGTTATTTTGTGATAGAACTTGACAAACCCAAGAAAAAAGAGTCCAAGTTCCGCCTTGTTTCGCTCGATGCCATCACCGACACCATCATCGGCGACGAGCGCGACAGCCTCTTCAAGGAAGAGATTCCTGACAACCAAATTGTGGGATATTTCTGTCCCACGCGCCTGTATGCAGGCAGCGAAAATATCTACAACTGCCTAATATTTGTCAGCAAATGCAACAAACCGTTGTTCTACAATAGCGACATCCTCATCAACGGATTCTCGTCGTTTCAAAGCACCTCCAACTGCGGCATGCTCTACAACGTGATGGGAAACGAAATGTGGAGTGACCCCATCAAAATAATCCGCATCAGCAATATCCGCACCAAAAAGTAGCCCTGCCCAAGCAATTACAGCATTCCTCTTGACCCTACATTTTTTCAGAGAGGAGCAAAAACCGCAAATCAGCAGCGCAAAACAGGAAAAGAAAGGGAGCCTTAGCATAGGCTCCCTTTCTTTGTCGTATCTCTCGAACAAACTATTTCAAGTTTCACAAGGAAAAACAAAATGTATAAATGCCTTTGGACATTACGAGCGGAACGAAGTTAAAGCGAAAGAGAAACAAAGACAACTCCATAAAAACGGATATACGAAACTTGAATTAAAGATTATTTACGCACAACTTTGCGAATGATGGTGCCTTGCGGCAAGGTGAGACGAATGGTGTAGATACCGGGAGCCAAAGGACCGAGGTCAATTTGATTGGTTGCATCAGACTGGCTTACCCTGCGGCCAAGGGCATCGAAGAGTTCCACTTTTTGCATGCCTTCAGCTTGGAGATTCAAGATGCCCGTCGTGGGATTTGGATAGAGGCGCACTGCCATGTTTTCAACATCTTCAATTGCGACATCGATGGCAAATTCGGCCGAGAGCGTCACATCTTCGGAAACTGCAAATGTATATGGGTTCGTAGTGATGCCATTGTTCCAGCGCACAAAATGGTATCCATCGAATGGCGTAGCCGTGAGAGTCACCGTAGCGCCAGCTTCATAGACGCCGCCACCCGAAACGGTACCCATATCGGGATTTGCGGAAATGGCAGTAACGGTATAGGTTACAGGAGGATTTTCTGCGAAGGTAGCAGTATAGGTAGCGTCGCCCGTAACGGTGATCGTGCGTGGATTGTCGGTGTTGCCATCCTGCCAACTGGTGAAATGATATCCATCGTTGGGAACGGCAGTCAAAGCAACAGAAGTACCTTCGGCATAGGTGCCTCCTCCCGTAACAGTGCCCATTGCGGGATTGGCGGAGATGACCGTAATGGTATAGTTGGCAAGAGGATTGGCGGCAAAAGTAGCCACATAGGTAGCATTGCCCGTAACTGCGATAGCGCGAGGGTTGTCGGCGTTGCCGTCCTGCCAGCTCACGAAATGGTATCCTGCATTGGGTGTAGCGACAAGGGTGGCCGTAGCACCAGCTGCATAGTAGCCACCACCCGTAACAGTACCCATGGCAGGATCTGCAGAGGTAGCGGATATGACATAGTCGCCAGCCGTTTCGGAGGTGATAGCGCGGATCATCCAAGTGTAGTCAAGTTCACCTTCTGAAGCGGCTTGAACCGTGGACCATGACGAGCCATCCAATGAGAGCATACTGCCATTGTAGTCGCCAGTAAAGGGACTGCCAGCAGCAGGATATGCGATATTGGTAGTATGGAATGTCACCCACAATGGCTGCGCCGAATTGATCGAGACGATGTTATTGAGGTGGATGGTTCTCCAACTGTTCTCTTCGGAAACGGAATAGGTGGCAGTTTGCGTGGATGCAAGCGTCTGTGGTGCAGAAGATCCACCTTGGTAGATGTTGAGTTGGTAGGTACCCGCTCCGTTGTATGGAATATAAACCGCCACATCAGTGAGATAGTTACGTCCCACAAGGGCACTCGGCTCAAACTTGATACCCCAATAAAACTCGCCTTGCGTACCGACAGACGTTTCATAATTGCCATTGTCGTAATACAACGTATCGCCCCAAATAGAGGCAAATGTAGCCGTATAGGTAGCGTTGCCCGTAACGGTGATAATGCGCGGGTTGGTGGTGATGCCATCCTGCCACTGAACAAAACGATAGCCGCTGTTGGGCGTGGCATTCAAGGTAACATAAGTTCCTTGGGGATAGGAGCCACCTCCTGTTACAGTACCCATCGTATTGTCATTCACTGCGGTAGTAATAGTGTAGCTCGGCCCCGAAGCGGCGGTCAAGGAGATATCGTCAATCTTGAGCCAATACTGATCCGTGACATTAAAATGGCGGAAAGCGATATGGACAGTTTGACCGGCATAGGCATCCAAGTAGACAGTTTTTTGTGTATAGGTCGCACCTTCAACAATTCCTTGATAGACAGCCGTGGTAAAATCCGTAGTTGAAGAACCTGTAGTAGATACGTAAACAGCGTAATATTCATCAGGATAGTCCGCATCTTGGGCTGCAGCATACCACGAAAGCGTCAATCCACTGGCAGGCACCACGATGGCGGGACTGATCATCCAGTTGTCGGGTTGCAACGCTCCAACATCATTAACGTATGAAGCCGAAGCCATGAAATACTCGCCTCCGTGAGCATAATCATCACCAACCAAAAACTCATTTGTCCATCCATAGCCATCGCCATCGGAATCGACAAAGGTCCAACAATTTATCGGGTCTGTAGTTTCAAATCCCATTGTATAAGGGAAAGTGGTGATGTCGGAACAAGGATTGTTTGCGCAAGGAGCATTCACGACATAGTTTCCCGAAGCAGAAGGAGCATTCTGCGACAGCAAGACATTTCCCCATTCATCGTCCACCTCAAAACTGCACTCTTCGTCCCAACTACCAGTATTCCAAACAAATTGAAGCGATTCGGGACAAACCGAAAGGGGAATGTTTTCTTGATCTCCTGAAGACAGTGTGAAGTTGCCATAGACCAATCCGCTAATCGACTGTACCGTTATGCTGGCACCGTTCCAGCCGTCACCATATGCATCGTTTAAAACAAGCACAATGTCGCACATATCAGATGAGGAGCACCCTAACTGCGCCACATTGACCGTTGCCGTTTGTCCTCCATGGTTGATGGTAACCACTGCTGTACGCGTGGCTCCGGTATTATTGGCTGACGCGGAGATTGTCATGTTAGTCACGGCGCCACTTCCACTTCCCGTAGCAGGAGAAACTGAGACCCACGACTGGCTGGCCGAAGCCGTCCAAGAAGTGCTGATATTGGAACAGCTGGAAACATGAACCGTCGTCGATCCGCCTTCTTGAGGAATCGAGACTAATTGAGGATCAACACGCAAGGCTCCGTCAGGTTCTACACCAAAAATCGCGCCATTGATAAGGTTAAAAGTATAGGTGGCATTTCCTCCCGTTCCGCCAGGATTGGGATTCAATGAGCCAATGGCATAATAGCCGTCACAGTAACCGCCCCATCCCCAGTTAAAATGGAACTGGTTATTGTTGTTATATCCATCGCACACAAAGCAGTGTCCGCCAGAGGTATCAGAGCCAGAATAAATTACGGGATGAGAAAGATCCAAATCGGCACGCAACATATCCAACCACTGCGTGTCGGCATAGAACTGCTTAAACTCGCCATGCAAGGTATTTTTATATTTGAAATAAGTCTTGAGGGCGTTTTCGGCGGAAGGCAAGTTTTGTCCATACTCGAAAGTATAGGCCCCACTGCCACTAACGCCATAGTCCATTTCAATGGCGACACCAATGTGATAGGTCAAGGTTGCCACAGCGGTTTTCTGAGCGGTGGACGAGGAAGAAGACAGACTGTTGGGCATCTGCGACCAGTTGTAGGTAGTGTTGGCAAAATCTGCGCTCAAGGTTCCGTATGTAGGATGGACATAGGAATGGGATCCAACACCAGAACTGGGGTGGTTCCAATATTTCATAACCTGCGACGTAGCGGTAGCCACACAGCCGGCGACGGCACGTTCGCCATACTCGCTATCGTAAGGACAGAGGTCGTTGTAGTAGGGCGACTGATTCCACGTGGTGGTGAGCAAAGGTGCCACCGTTGTAACAATTTGAGGAGCATTGTCGGACAAGAGCAAGCCCCACTGTTCCTGGACAAAAGGCGTTGGAGAAATATTCTCTTCTTTCAAGAAACGAATCTCACGCTCATAGTCATGCAGCCATTCCACAGCATTTTCAGGCATGTTTTCAACGTCTATCAAGCTGTTGGTGGAATATCCCAACACAGGAAGTGCCCTGTCGTCGCCAGAAACAATTACAAAACCCTTGCCATTTGCATTGGCAAAAATGTACAATTCAGTAAACTCTGAACGAACCGAAGCAAAATGGGCATCACCAACTTTGTCGGACAGACTTTTCCAGAAATTGACCGCCACAATGCGCGCCTGATCCTGAGTAACGGGCTTTGCCATCAGCGTGCCAGCGAAAAGGCAACACAACAAAAACAATAATTTGATAGTATTTTTCATAAGTCACAAAATATTTATTTGCAAAGATACAAAAAAAATCAATAACCAAACTCGAGACAATCATCTACGACAAAAACAGCGGTGGTTTCGGATCTGAAACCACCGCTAAAAAACTTGACAAACAAAAAAGTTCACGTCTAAATTTCCGCAATTACCTGCTGCGCCAACTCATTGGCTCGCGCTTCGGTGTGTGCTTCGCTGTAGATACGAATGATGGGCTCGGTGTTGCTCTTGCGCAGATGCACCCAACCATCTTCAAAATCAATCTTTACGCCATCAATGGTGGTCACTTGGCAACTCTTGTCCTTGCCGTATTTGTCGGCGACCTTGCGCAACAAGGCGTCAACATCCATGTCGGGAGTGAGATCCTTGCGATTTTTTGAAATGATATAGTCGGGATAGGTTTTGCGGAGTTCGCTGACTTTCATTCCTTTCTTGGCAAGCAAAGTGAGGAACAGTGCCACACCTACGAGTGCGTCGCGACCAGCATGGAGGGCGGGATAGATAACGCCTCCATTGCCCTCGCCACCGATAACGGCATTGGTTTCGCGCATCTTGGTGGTAACATTCACTTCGCCAACGGCTGCCGCGGAATAGCTGCAACCATCATAACGAGCTGTAACGTCGCGTAATGCACGGGATGAAGAGAGGTTGGAAACGGTATTGCCAGGCGTATGCGACAGCACATAGTCGGCCACGCTTACAAGCGTATATTCCTCACCAAACATCTCTCCTGTTTCGCACACCAAAGCCAAGCGGTCCACATCGGGGTCAACCACAATGCCCAAATCGCAATGATTGGCGGGAACAGCCTCGGCTATTTGAGTGAGATTCTGAGGAATAGGCTCGGGATTATGGGCAAAATGACCTGTGGGCTCACAGTTGAGTTCCACAACCTGGTTCACGCCCAAAGCACGCAACAATCGAGGAATGGCGATACCGCCAGTGGAATTGACGGCATCAACGGCCACTTTGAAATTCGCCTTGCGGATGGATTCCACATCAACCAAGGGCAATTGAAGCACCAACTCAATATGACGGTCAATGGTGTTGAGATCTTCGGTAACCTGACCGAGGTCATCCACTTCGGCGTAAAGGATTTCATTGCTTTCGGCAAGACGCAGCACTTCCTGACCCTCAGCGGCATCGATGAACTCACCTTTTGCGTTCAGCAACTTCAGCGCGTTCCAATGCTTGGGATTGTGCGAAGCGGTGATGATGATGCCACCATCGGCATGCTTGTCAATCACGGTCATTTCGGTAGTAGGCGTGGTGGAAAGACCCGTTTCAATAACATTGATACCCATACCTTGAAGCGTACCCACAACCAAACGGTCAACCATTGCGCCCGACAAACGAGCGTCGCGACCAACCACAAGGGTCAGCGGGGTTTGAGATGATTTGTTGCGCTTGAGAAAAGTGGCAAAAGCCGAAGTGAATTTCACCACATCGATGGGGCTGAGGCCTTCGCCGGGAACGCCGCCAATGGTACCGCGAATACCCGAAATTGACTTAATAAGAGACATGACGATTAATAGAGTTAAGAATTATTGAGTTAAGAAATATAATCACCAGTGACCAGAGACCAGTCACTAAAGTATTGCAAAAATACATATTATTTTTTATTTGGCGAGCCACAAAAAAAATTACTACAACATCGTTCAAAATTCAGGCAATTCAACATTGTAAAAAACAACAAATTACGCAAAACAATCATTTATTTTTTGATTTATATTTATATACACTTTTCATTTTTCATTTTTCATTTT
>JAGHVO010000005.1 GCA_018064245.1 Candidatus Colimorpha pelethequi | reverse complement strand
GTGCAGGGGCATGAAAAAAAGAGGGTGCCATTGCAGGGAGAGTGGAATCGAATAGCAAACTCCTTTTCACCCTTCCCTGCCATCCCGCACCCAAGGCATAAAGCGGTTGCCTTACACAAAATATAACGTGTTTCGGCCGACTTTATTGTGTGGAGTAAAATTGAGTTGCAAGAGTCCACGCAGCACCGCAGCAACAAGAAAAAAATTTAACACATAAATTGATTGACAATGAAAAAAACAAGATATATTGTAGCCCTCGTAGCGGCTATGTTCGCGGTTGGTGCAATGCTTTTTACGGGTTGTGGGAAAGAAGAAAAAGAAATGCAAAGTTTTGATGCTGGATTGGTTGAAAATCAAATAGCTGTTGCGAGACACAATGCTGAGGCAAAGTTAGAGGGTAATCTTGTACTTAACTTTGACTGCTCAAAACTTATTAATTCCTTAAACGAATATTTGAGTGAGAAATATGAAGGAAAGTATATTGTTGAGAACAATTGAGGACTCTCTTATTGTCCCTGCCAACATCTCTATTCTGGAAAGAAATATGTCACCTAATGTTTTTTCAATTATTCAACAATGAGTACAGTAAAAAAAACTAATAATAGTCACATAACTTGCTTGATAATGCTATTGGCGCTGATGGTTCCAGGCTGTGTCCGTCTGTGCTATGAAAGTCCCGGCAGAATCCGACAAGCTGCTCAATACACATCTCAAATACCACTTACGGTAAACGAATTGAAGACCCTGATTGATCAAGATTCTAACAAGTATAAATTGGTTGTCCTATACAGCAACTGCTGTGGAGCGTGTCGAAAACGTTTTGGAGACACTTATTCTCAACTGTGGCATAAATTGGACAGTTCTACGGTAAGTTGGTATTTTGTTCAAATTGATTGTGGTGGAGTTAAGTGGAACGAAGATTTCCTTAAGAGTTACGGAATAAGCACTGCCATGTATTATCTCAGGGACGATTCGCCAGAATATCTTTCATCCAACGGCAATATAACAAATTGCCTTTTCAACCGCAGGATTACGGATGGTGCAACAGCGACCCCAACCACATATATTCTTGACAAGAACGGAACCTTGAAGCTGGCCTATTACATTTATTCAGACGGAACCACATCCGTAGAACCGATGGATTTATTTCACCTCCGCACCTCTTTGGAAGAGATAGACTTTCTTGCCGTCGATACTCTTATGTGGACGTTTTGATTGTCCGTGAAGTTATGCCAGAAACTTACTAACACTAAACCACTTTGCACTTTCAGTGCAGAGTGGTTTAGTGTATCTTTGTCCAGTCGATGGGCGAAAGTCCTTGCTGCAGGAGGATTGCGTTGCACTGCGAGAAATGTTTGCAGCCGAAAAAACCTCTATAAGCTGACAGCGGCGATGGATGCGGCGCAGTGAGTACAAAGTGTTTTGACTTGTCTATCAGCTGAGATTTGGCAATGGCAAAGCTTCCCCACAAGAGGAAAACGATGCCGTTGCGTTGCTGCGATAGGGCGCTGATGGCGGCGTCGGTAAAAGTCTCCCAACCGTGGTGCTGGTGCGAGCCGGCTTGATGGGCGCGCACGGTGAGTGTGGCGTTGAGCAGCAATACGCCTTGGTCTGCCCATCCTTCCAAGTTGCCTTTGTCGGTGGGAATATTGGCGCCCAAGTCACTGTTTATCTCCTTGATAATGTTCACCAGCGACGGCGGCACTTGTATGCCGTTGGGAACAGAGAAACAGAGTCCTTGTGCTTGTCCCGGCTCGTGGTAGGGGTCTTGTCCGAGAATGACCACCTTTACTTTGTCGAATGGAGTGCGGTCGAATGCGGCAAAAATGTTGCTACCAGCAGGATAGCAGGTGTATTGTTGGCGCTCAGATATCAAGAAATTCTTGAGCTGTGCAAAGTAGGGTGCTTCAAATTGTGGTCGCAACACTTCCAGCCAACTGGCTTCTATCTTGGGAGAAATGGACATGATTGTAAATAGTGATTAGTGAGTTGGGAACTCTAACCTTGACGTTGACCTTGACTTTTGTCCTAGGTTATTTTTTTTATTTTTTTAAAAGAAAGGGTTGTATTTTCGTTCGTCGCCGATGGTGCTCAGCTCGCCGTGGCCGGGAAGCACCTGATAGCCGTCATCAAGACACATGATGCGGCTTCTAAGTTTTTCAATCAAAAGTCGTTCGTCTCCTCCAGGAAGGTCGGCGCGACCAATGCTGAAACGGAACAAAGCGTCTCCAGTGAGGACTTGTTGCTCTTCGGCAAGCACATAGCAAAGACTCCCTGGACAATGCCCTGGCACATAGCGCGCTTCAATCTTGCTTTCGCCCAAAGCAATAATGTCTCCGTCGTTGATGAAATTGGTCGCGAGGTCGTCCATCGCTTCCACCTCAAAACCCATCACGGACCCGTAGGCTGCGGCTTGTCTCAGCAGTTTGAAGCCTTCTTCGTGCATGGTTACGGGAAGATTGTATTTTTGACAGCATTCTCGCAAACCTGCAATATGATCGACATGTGCGTGTGTGAGCAATATCCATTTGACGTTGAGCTTGTTCTCGTCAATAAATTGGTTGACTTTCGCATCTTCGTAGTTGGTTTCTGCGGCGGGGTCAACAATGGCGCATTCCTTTGAGGTTTCGTCCCAAATGATGTAGCAATTTACGCCAAAATGGTTAAGTGTGATTTGTTTTATAAGCATGGAAATGAAAGAAATATGGAAAAACGAAAGTGCTTTTGTTGAATCGTTGACTCAAAGGCTGTGTGACGCAATATCTTGTGTTAAAAAAGAGTAAAGAGTGGAATTGCTCTTTCACTCTTTACTCTTTGTATGTAATGGTGCTTTTTATGCGTTGATCCAAGCCTCGACAGCCTCTTTCTGTACGGGAGGGATGTCAAGCTTGTTCTTTTTGCGCAGGCCGTTGAGGTCGTTGTAGAGCTTGTTGGGGTTGGCTTCCTTGAGTTGTGCGAGGGTGTTGATACCCGCTTTGCGCAACATGGGAACCCACTCTGCGGCAACGCCGTGATCTACAAACTCTTCGTCGGTGGTCACAATGGCTTTCTTTTCGGGTTTCATCTGCGGGAAGAGCAACACATCCTGGATGCTTTGCTCTCCGGTCATCATCATCACCAAGCGGTCGATGCCGATGCCCATGCCGGAGGTTGGAGGCATACCAAATTCAAGCGCGCGCACAAAGTCCATATCGATGAACATGGCCTCGTCGTCGCCTTTCTCGCTCAGACGCAGCTGTTCCTGGAAACGGCCTAACTGGTCGATGGGGTCGTTGAGTTCGCTGTAGGCGTTGGCGAGTTCCTTGCCGTTGACAAAGAGCTCGAAACGTTCGGTCAGCTCGGGATTGTCGCGGTGACGTTTGCAGAGCGGCGACATTTCGATGGGGTAGTCGGTGACGAAAGTGGGCTGGATGAGTTTGTGCTCGCATTTTTCGCCGAAAATGGCATCGATGAGCTTGCCCTTGCCCATGGTGGTGTCGGTTTCAACGCCGAGTTGCTTGCAGGCTTCGCGCAGTTGCTCTTCGTTCATTCCGCTGACATCCACGCCAGTCTCTTCCTTGATGAGCTCCACCATCGGGGCGCGGCGGAACGGCGGTTTGAAGTCGATTTCGTTTCCCCACACGCTGACGGTGGTCTTGCCGTGCAAGGTCGTGGCGATGCGGCTCAACATATTCTCCACGAAAGTCATCATCCAGTTGTAGTCCTTGTAGGCAACGTATATTTCCATGCAGGTGAATTCGGGATTGTGGGTGCGGTCCATGCCCTCGTTGCGGAAATTGCGACTGAACTCATAGACGCCGGCATAACCACCGACAATCAGACGTTTCAGATACAGCTCATTGGCAATACGCAGGTAGAGGTCGATGTCCAATGCGTTGTGGTGCGTGATGAAGGGACGGGCTGCTGCGCCGCCGGGAATGGACTGCAGTACGGGAGTGTCCACTTCGAGGTAGCCTTGCTCGTTGAAGTATTCGCGCATGGTGTTGACAATCTTTGCGCGTTGTTCAAATACTTTACGCACCTGGGGATTGACAATCAAATCAACATAACGCATACGGTAACGTTGCTCGGGGTCGCTGAATGCGTCATACACTACACCGTCTTTCTCCTTGACGATGGGCAAGGGGCGCAACGACTTGCTGAGCACGGTGAGACTCTTCACATGAATGGAAATTTCACCCATTTGGGTAACGAAAACGTAGCCTTTAACGCCGATGATGTCGCCGATGTCCAACAGACGTTTGAAAACGGTGTTGTAGAGTGTCTTGTCCTCGTCGGGACATATCTCGTCGCGTTTCACATACAGCTGGATGCGGCCGTAGCTGTCTTGCAACTCCACGAAAGAGGCTGCGCCCATAATACGGCGGCTCATGATACGACCTGCGATGCTGATGTCTTGAAACAGCGTGTTGTCGTTGGGAAATTGTTCCAGAATGTCGCTGCTCTTGGCATTTACCTCATAAAGAGCGGCAGGGTAGGGGTTGATGCCCAGTTTTTTGAGTTCGTTCAGTGAGTTTCTGCGAATCTGTTCTTGTTCACTTAATTCTGGCATAGTATTGATTGTTGAAATGTTTTTAATTTTCTGACCGATAATATTTTGCAGTATTGTTGTTTGGATGCCGCAAGGTGTGATTCGTACAACAAGGAACTGTCGACAAAAATGATCGTTTCGTGTTGAAACATAATCTTTGCAAAATTACGAAAAAAAAACGAAAAAAAGCTTTCGAAACGTTTGAAAATAGTGAAAAAACAAAAACGGACGCCTTGAAGGTTCAAGACATCCGTTTTTGCGGTATGAATGAAAAAGCTGTTCGTTATTTGATGATGGCGACGCTGCGCTTGATGAATTCCGTCAGGGCTTCGCCTTTCAGGAGTCCGTTGCTTAGCAATGCAAGGTCGGTAAGTTGATGAACCAGTTGCTTTTGCTTGTCGCCATCTTCCTCTTTGAGCACCTGTTCGATAAGTGGATGGTTGACGTTTACCACCAAGTTGTAGCTTTCGGGAAGGTCGCCGTAGAAACTCATTCCGCCACCCATGGCGCTCATCTCCTTGTAGCGACGCATAAATTCGCTTTGGGTGATAATCATAGGCTGGTCGTCACTCTCTAGACTTTCCATCTGGACGGTGTATTTCTTTTTGTCAATCTCGTTCTCGATGATGGGTTTCAGCTTCTCCTGCTCTTCCTTGCTGAGCTTTTCGGGGATGTTGTCCTCGTGGGGGATAAGCTTTTCTACCACGTCGCTATCCACACGAACGAAGCGGCTCTTCTCGAACTTCTGTTCCAACAAGTTGACGAAGTGCGGTGTAAGTACGCTGTCCATCAACAATACGTCGTAGCCCTTCTCTTTGGCCTTGGCGATGTAGGCATGCTGCTCTTCGGCGTCGGTGGCGTAGAGGTAGCATAGGTTCTTGTCTTTGTCGGTCTGCAAAACCTTGATTTTGTCGCGATAGTCCTCAAAGGAGAAATAGTTGCCTTCCGTATTCTTGAAGAGACTGAATTTCATTGCGCGTTCGCAGAATTTCTCTTCGGTTAGCATTCCGTATTCCACGAAAATCTTGATGTCGTCCCATTTCTTCTCAAAGTCCTCTCTGCCGTTCTTGAACATCTCTTCCAGCTTGTCGGCGACTTTCTTGCTGATGTGGTTGGAGATTTTCTTCACGTTGCCGTCGCTCTGCAGATAGCTGCGACTTACGTTCAACGGGATGTCGGGCGAATCCAACACGCCGTGGAGCAGCATCAGGTATTCGGGTACGATGCCCTCAACGCTGTCGGTTACAAAAACTTGGTTGCAGTAGAGCTGAATCTTGTTGCGGTTGGGGTCAATAGTCTTGCGAACCTTTGGGAAATAGAGAATGCCAGTGAGGTTGAAGGGGTAATCTACGTTGAGGTGAATCTGGAACAGTGGATCCTCGAAGTTCATTGGGTAGAGTTCGTGGTAGAATTTCTTGTAGTCCTCGTCTGTCAGGTTGGCAGGGGTCTTCTTCCATGCGGGATCGGTGTTGTTGATGATGCGGGGCTTCTTGACTTCCACGCGTTTGGGCTCTTTTTTCTTGCCGCCGTTGCCGTCATCAACCTCGTTGAATTCGGTTTCGCTGTCCACCCAGTCGCTCTCTTCGCCAAAGCGGATGGCTACGGGCATGAATGAACAGTATTTTTTGAGAAGCTCGAGAATGCGGTGCTCTTCAAGAAACTCCTTGCAGTCGTCGGCGATGTGCAGGATGATGTCGGTGCCACGATCCTCTTTCTTGCATTCTTTCATGCTGAACGAAGGCGAACCGTCGCAGCTCCAGTGCATAGCGGGAGCGTCGGTGTAGGACTTGGTCTTGATTTCAACCTTGTCGGCAACCATGAAGGCGGAATAGAATCCCAGGCCAAAATGTCCGATGAGGTTTTCCTGTACGTCCTTGTATTTGTCCAAAAAGTCGTTGGCACCAGAAAAAGCTATCTGGTTGATGTATTTTTCGATCTCGTCGGCACTCATACCAATGCCGCGGTCGCTGATGGTGAGGGTTTTCTTGTCGAGTTTCACCTCAACGGTGAGGTCTCCCATCTCGCCCTTGAATTCGCCACGCGAAGAGAGGGCTTTGAGCTTTTGTGTTGCGTCGATGGCGTTGCTAACCAGTTCGCGCAGAAAGATTTCGTGGTCAGAGTAGAGAAATTTCTTGATTACCGGGAAAATGTTTTCGGTCTGTACGTTAAGATTTCCTTCCATTGTGTATGTGTTTTAATGACTAATCAATGTGTCAGTCTGCGGACTGCTCCGCACACCATGGTGAATGTCTTCAAGTCCTGTGCCATATTGCTTGATGTGTCATTTTGTCAGTTTGAAACTATGAAGAATTAATCGTATTTTTGCATTGCAATCGACAAATTAAGTAAGTCACCAAAGAAACCCTTAGCATGAAAAGAATCCTCTTGTTGTTGTCGGCGATGTTTGCGTTTGTCATAACGTGTGCGCAACAGTCTCTGATACAGAAAGGAATGACCAATTTCCGCATTGTCTATCCTGCGGGTACCGACTCGCTGGAACATTTGGCTGGCGCCGAGTTTCAGGAGTATATGGGTCGCATCGCAGGCGCGGAAAATCGCCGTCAAGGTACTGATATGGCTATCGTCTATATCGGTAGGACGCGCTATGTGGAGCAGCACTACGCCCAGCAGCTGGCGCAGCTGCGCGACGATGGCTTCCTTGTGTGCAGCGACGGCCACGACTTGGCAATCTGTGGAAACACCTCCAAGGCGACGCTCTATGGTGTGTATGACTTTTTGGAACACCATTTGGGCTGCCGTTACTATACTCCCGAAGCGGAGTTTGTGCCTCATTTGCAAGAGTATGTTTTGGAACCGTTTGTAGAGGTGAAGAATCCTGCTTTCCGCTATCGCGAAACGCTCTACTATTACCCCAACCACAGCCAGTCGTATGCCGACAAGCACAAGCTTCATAACCGTCAGGACCTTTTCCGTGATTGGGGAATGTTTGTCCACACCTTCCAGCACCTTGTCCCGCAACAACGCTATTTTGCCACTCATCCCGAGTGGTTCTCCGAAATAGATGGTCATCGTATGCGTGACGGACAACTCTGCCTCTCCAATCCGCAAGTGCTGGAGACGCTTTGCAAGAACTTGGATTCAATGATGCGTGCCCACCCCGAGAAAACCATTTGGTCGGTGTCGAACAACGACAACTACAGCAACTGCACCTGTCCAGCCTGTCGCCATGCCGATTCCCTCTACGGCGGTCCGTCGGGTACGCTCATCCATTTCATCAACCAAGTGGCACGCCGTTTCCCCGACAAGACCATTTCCACCCTTGGCTATCAGTTCACGCGTCAGTCGCCTCGACAGGACTGCCCCGAGCCGCAACGTCCCGACAGCAACGTCAACATCATGTTCTGCTCTATCGAGTGCGACCGCCATCTGCCCATCTCTACCAATCCCGCCGAGCAGTCGTTCCGCAACGACATGGAAGGGTGGGGCTCTCTCACCGACAACATCTTCATGTGGGACTATATCGTGCAGTTCCGCAACTTCATGGACCCCTTCCCCAACATTCACGTCTTGCAACCCAACTTGCGATATTTCCACGACCACGGCGTGCGTATGATGTTCGAACAAGGCACCGGAGAGGACAACAAGACGGCATGGATGGAACTGCGTACCTATCTCATCGCCAGGCTGATGTGGAATCCAGACGAGAATGTGGATTCGCTGATTCACGATTTCTGTCAAGGCTACTATGGTGCGGGAAGTCCCTATGTTGAGCGTATTCTCGACGACATGACGCAGCAGGTTGTTCGTTCAAAGAAAAGGTTGGAAATTTACGGCTATCCTATCGATGCCAAGGACACTTATCTCAAGTACTTGGAATATTATGAAACCTTGATGGATTCCGCTTTTGCGGTGTCGGCAGGTGTTGAGGAGACTTCTCGTCTGTGGTATTTCCAGCTCTCGCTGGATTTCGCCGCCTTGGAGATGGCGATGTATGAGGCGTTGCCAGGCTACAGCTTCTTTGCCGACAGCGCAGGAGTGCGTGTGTTGGACTCCAGTTGGGTGCGTCGTGCCGACGCTTTCGTACAGGGGTGCAAATTGTTCGGCATTGAAAAACTGCATGAGATGGGCTACCGCCCCGAAGAGTTCCGTGCCGACATTGAACGTTTTTGCCAAAAGGCACAAGGCAACTCGTTGGCGCGAGGATGCAAAGTGACGTTGGCGAAGCCTTTCGATGCCCGCTATGACGCTGGCGGGGCACAATCGCTGACCGACGGCAAGTCGGGCATTCTCAACTATCAGCACAACTGGTTGGGATTCTATGGCAACGAGGTTGATGCCACCGTGGATTTAGGTGCAGAAAAGAAGGTGTCGGAAATCTCGATGGACTTCTTCTTCTATCCTTTGTCGTGGATTTTTGCGCCCAAGCAGGTGACCTTCTATGTGTCGAACGATGGCAAGAACTGGACCAAAGTGGGTAGTCGGAATGGCGACAATCCACCAACTTTGGCAACCCCTGAAATCAAACATTTCAGTTGCCAGTTAGACCGTCCCATCAAGTCCCGCTATGTGCGCATCGTTGCCGAGCCGCTTCCCCGAATTCCAGACTGGCACCGCGCCGCCGGCAACCCCGTCTGGCTCTTC
Organism: Candidatus Colimorpha pelethequi; assembly: GCA_018064245.1. Taxonomy (GTDB): domain Bacteria; phylum Bacteroidota; class Bacteroidia; order Bacteroidales; family P3; genus Colimorpha; species Colimorpha pelethequi. The sequence continues at coordinate 32,539 of JAGHVO010000005.1, read as the reverse complement.
ACCGACGAAATTGTGGTGCGCTAAAAATGACGATGCGCTTCTGAATAGTGAAAAGTGACTAGTGATTTGGAATGGGATCTTTCAAATCGCTAGTCAACAGTTCAACAATTGTCCCACGTTATTTTTTTTAGTGTTACTTATTTGGTGACATTTGAAAAATAACATGGGACAAAAACGAAAAAAAACTATGAATATATGGAGGACACGAAAAGGATTCGTAGTAGTTGACAAAAACGCAGCCATGCGAGAGGCAATACGTCGCGGTTACATGGTTGGCGAGCTTTTATGGATAAACCAGTCGCAGAACATGAAGTAAAACCCAAGGAGACAATTAGGCGAGAGGGGAGCGCCGCCATCATTGACGGGCTTAAACGATAAAAAGAAAATCACCTGCAAAAAAAGTAACGTCTTTTGCAGGTGATTTTTTTTATTGTAATCATACGGTTATGGTCACCATATTCTGGTTGAAACGGTAATCGTATTTGATGGACAGGTCTAAGCCGTGAACGATTTTAAGTCCCAGGCCTTCGCCCTCACACTTATACTTCAGTGGATTGAAGGGCTTGCCGTCATCGTGGAGGGATATGACGCTGTCGGTAGCCCGAATATCGACATATTTAGCGTGCCCGTGCATGACGATGTTCTTCACCAATTCCTCCGTGCACAGGAGGTATCGGTTAGCCTTTTTCTCGTCCCAGCCCTGTGATAGCAGAAAGGCGTTGAGGTCGTTCATAGTCTTGCCGAGAGCCTCTATGGTGGTTTCGATGGTAACGTCGTAGATAGGCTTTCCACTGTTTCTCGGAATAAGGAATATAGGCATCAGCGACTTGTCCTTGCGGCGTATTACGATAGTACTGATAATGATGACGAGGGCAACGATGGACTGTCCGATGAAGAATCCTATCCATCCTCCCCGCAAAGCCCAAAAGCCAATGACAGGAAGCAGCGTCTGCGCGATGGAAAGGAAGAAGGCGAGACGTTTGTGATTATAGAACTGATACACCGGCATAAGGTTGTAGAGCAATGCCTGCATGATGATGTGCAGCGAGAAAAGCGGCAGAGCCTTCAGGATTACAGGCAACGAAGCCTCGTTGGTTGCGCCGAGGAGTGCCGAAATCTGCGTAGGGAACGCAATGATGGCAACGGTATATATGGTGAGGCATATTATCAGGAAGGTGTATGCCCGTTGCAGTAGGAATATCATGCCGCGGTCGTCGCCCAAGCCTTTGAGGATAGAGCCTACGGGCTGGATAGTACGCAGCGTTCCCGATAGGATAATCATGGAGAAGGAGAACAGCTGCATACATACGGCGAGAGCAATAAGGCCGCCATCGCCAAGATATGTGCTTGCCACATAGTTGCTGCCAAGCATCTGCACAGACAGCAACACGGTGCTGAAGAAAAGCGGCAGTCCGAAGGACATAATCTGTCTGTAGCCTATCTCTCCAGCCTTTGGAATGTTCAGCCGCAGCGTATCCTTCTTGCGGAAATGCGGCAGCACCATGAGTATGCACACTATATACATGATGAACGTAGCCCATGCCGCGCCGGCAATGCCCCATCCGCAGTATTTGATGAAGATGAGGTCGAAGAGGATGTTGAAGATATTGCCGACGATGACGGCGCGTGTGACGAGCTTCGGCGAGCCATCCACGGTAACGAACTGGTTTAACGCGTACATCAGCAGTTGCGGAATGGATGAGAGTATGGTGACGAACATAAACTTGTTCATCAGCGGGCGCATGCTATCGGAGTTGCACAGCAGATGTGACAGCGGATTAAATGCCGCCAGTCCGCCTATGATGAATACCGCGCCGAGTATCAGCGACACAATGAGAGAGAATGTGAAAAGCTTGTTCGCCTTAACCTTGTCGCCCTTGCCGATGGCAATGCCAGCAAGCATAGTGGTGCTTGCCACATACAATATTGACGTGGCAAAAAACGCCTGCAACAGAGGTTGGCAGAGGTTTACGGCAGCCAGTCCCTCTGGTCCGATGAGGTTGCCGACGATGGATGCGTCAACGATGTTGGCTACCTGTGTCGCGGCGACGGTGAGCACCGATGCCGTAAGGTAGTTCTTGAATGCCTTGCCTATAAGATATGAATTTCGTTTCATTTGATGATTTTGATTCAAGTTTTCGCAAATGTAACGATAACGATAGTTTGATGCCTACGGCACTGTTTTTTTACGCGAATGGCTCTAGTACATGAATAAAACTGGGAGGCATGGATGCAACTGTCAACTATCTTTTGTCTTCGAAGAAATCGAGTGCGGCGATGGCTTTGATGAAGCGCTGAACGTAGTCCCATGAGGTGACGTTCCAGTGGAAACCGAGGCGGGCAAGCACCTGAATGGTATAAGGGTTATATTTCAGGAATCCTGCCAACTTCACCTTGCTCGTAGCGTTGTAGGCAAGCATCGACTGGAGAATCTTTGCCTTCTCCGGATCAGCCGCAGCCTCATCAAGCTTCTGCTTGAACGTTTTCTCCTCAACCTCTTCGATGCTGACACCAAGAGTCTTTGCCATTTCGCGTATAATGTCGCCCAACATTACCATGTGATTGTTGAACGGGTGGAAGACGCAGCACTCGCGAGGGGTGGTGGAGAGGAGCAACAGCGCCTCGGCTACCTCATCGATAGGCGAGAACTCCATTCTGTTCATGGCAACACCATAACTGCATACGCCCAGCATCTGGAAGATATGCAGACGTCCCATTGCCGAATTGCTGCGGAAATTAATCTGGAACTCACCATCGGAGACACGAGGGGCAAGGTTACCAAGACGGACAACCTTAGCCACAAGACCCTTCTCAACGACAGCCTCAAGGACAATACGCTCGGCGAGGAACTTAGAGTGAGTGTATTTACTCGTCAGACTTTGTCCGAAGAAAAGCACCTGTTCGCTGAAGTCGGACTTCGGGTCAGGATAACCGTTCACAGAGAGTCCGCCGGTACTGTTGGTACTGGTCTGTATCAGGCGTGAGCCAGTCTTCAGACAGTAGTCCACACAGTTCTGCAGTCCGCCGATGTTGATGTCCTCAATCTCCGTACCTTCAGAGAAGTGCTTGACTATGGCGGCGCAGTTAATGACCGTTAGCGGAGTATCACCGTCGGCAGGCAGGGTGACCTGGTCAAAGGCGGCCGGGTTTGTCACATCTCCGTCAATGACGATGAGCTGCTTGCCAAACAATTCCTTGTAACTCTTCTCAAAATAATAGAAAAGGAGATTTCTCAAGCGGGATTCGCTGCTTACACCGTTCTTTCCGTGACGCACAAGACAGTAAATCTTATACTGCGGATTCTGCTTCAAATGATTCTCTATCAAGTTGTGCAGGACGTGTATGCCGAGATAGCCATTGGCACCTGTCAGCAGAACGTCGCCGAGAGTCAGCCGCTCGCCATTGAGGAAACTGTCAAGGTTATTCTTCGCAAGCAGGGCGTTTATCTTTGTATAGTCATAGTCCGTCACCTCTGGGTCGGCATAATCATCATTGTCGTCACCGCCAACGAGCTGAGCCAGTTGCTGAGCCGTCGGATGACTGAACACATCGGCATAAGCCACCTCATACCCCACATTCTTAGCCTCGATAATCACACGCGTGGCAGTGAGCGAAGTGCCACCCAGTTCGAAGAACGAGTCTGCCGCACTCACCTTCTCCAAGTCAAGAATGGTTTCGAAGATATGGCAGAAGTCCTCCTCCATCTTATTCCTCGGAGCCACATAATCGCCGCCGAGTTTAGCGAGCAGAGGGATAGGAAGGTTCTTCACGTCCGTCTTGCCGTTAGGAGTCAGAGGGAACTTTTCCATCTGCATGTAGGCTGTAGGCACCATATAGTGAGTAAGCGTCTGACCTATCTGCTGCTTCATGTCTTCAATGTCAATGACTCGATCAGCAACGTAATAGGCAGACAAATGGTCACGACCGTCAATGTTGCGGATAAGCACGACGGTCTGCTTGACGCCCTCAACCTTTGAGATAACACTTTCCACCTCGCCAAGTTCTATGCGCAAGCCGTTGAGCTTCACCTGATTGTCAAGACGACCGAGCACATCTACGCGTCCGTCAGGCAGCCATCGAGCATAGTCACCCGAACGATATACCCTGATTCCCTGATACTCAATGAAGCGTTCGGCTGTCTGCTCAGGCAGGTTATTGTAGCCGCGAGCTACGCCAGGGCCACCGATATAGAGTTCGCCAACCACTCCCACAGGCAGCTCATTGCCATCGGAATCCACTACGAATTCGGTGTAGTTAAGCAAAGGCTGACCGATGGAAATCTGGTCGGTATTTGTCAGTTCCGCACAGTTCGACGATACGGTTATCTCAGTAGGACCGTAAGTATTGAAGATACGCAGCTTCATGTCATGGAGTCTTTGAAGAAGCCTGTCGGAGTATTTCTCGCCGCCGCACATTATAACCTTGCACTTCGACAAAGCCTCACAGAACTCCACGCTCTCCATACAGTTAAGTATGCGCGAAGGCGTGCCGTTGATAGCCTGAGCGCCAGTCTTACGGAACAGTTCCGCAAGAAGCATAGGATTATTCACCTCGTCCTCATTGGCAAGCACTGCCGTTATGCCATTATGCAAGGCAACGCCATACTCTTTTAGAGACATATCGAAAGAGAGCGTGGTGATGCAGAGATAAGCCTTGACGCCCTCTGTTACGAGTGCGTGGATATGCTTGTTTGCGGGATGGTCGTACAGATAACTGCAGATGCCGGCATGACGGAGCATAACGCCCTTAGGACGGCCCGTAGAGCCAGAAGTATAGATAAGATATACGAGATCATCAGGACTTACGTCAACGCACGGATTATTGAGGCAATCTCCTTCGTTATATGCAAACAGCTCATCAACGAGAATAGCCTTACCATCATACTCTGCCATATGCTCGCTGGTGGTAATGACGTATGAGGCCTCAGAATCTTCGATAATGAGGTTTATCCTCTCGGCAGGATAGGCAGGGTCGCAAGGGATGTAAGCGGCCCCCGTCTTGCTAACGCCGAAAATGCAGCACAATACCTGACTGGTGCGAGGCAGGAGAAGCACCACACGGTCGCCGCGCTTAACACCCTTAGCCATCAGCGCGTGCGCCACACGGTTACACTCCGCGTTGAACTCGCGGAATGTCAACTGGCGGTCGCAGGCATATACGGCAAGCGACTCAGGCGTTTTTTCTGCCCAGTACGCTATCGGTTCGTAGAAGCGCTTGAACGGTACGTCCGTAAGCGCGATGGTACGCATGGTCTCAACCTTAGCCCTCTGCGCGTCGCTCATTATTGATATATTCTTCACGAGAGCGTCAGGGTGGGTGACAAAGTTATCAATGGCACACTTGTAGGCCTCGGTGAAGCAGGCAGCCAACTCAGGAGAATAAACAGACTCATCGTAGCCAATCACAATCTCGTGCCCAGCGTCCGCAGAACCATAAATAGCTATCTTGAGCTTGAACTTGGCAAGGTCGAGCGTAAGGCCTTCGAGTATGGCTTTCTCGCCACGAACCACCTGGTCGTTAAGCACACCCACCTGATACTCGAACATAATCTCAGGCCTGAAGCCATAGTCGGCGGCGATCTGCGCGAAGGGGTATTGTTCGTGAGCGATGGTCTGGAGGAAGTTGTCGGCTGTCTCGGCAATGTATTCGCTGACCTTCTGATTGTTGATATCACTGCTCAGCGCCAACGTGTTGACGAACATACCCATGGTATTATATGTCCGTAGGTTACTACGACCGTTAGATATGGTGCCGAGATACACCTGCTTGCTGTTTACGAAACGGCTCACCGTGTAATAGGCGGCGGCAAGATAGACGTTCATCGGCGTCACACCGATACTCTTAGCCAGACGCTCCACAGGAATCCTGTTCACGGGACAAGTTATTCGCTTGATGGTATGCAGGGCAGCGTCGTCCTTAGGCATATCGCTGGTTATCTCGCTTGCACCCTCGCAGCCAGCCAGACGTGCATCGAAGAAAGCCTTGGCAGCCAGATATTCTTCATCACCGTCGGCAGCCTTCTGGTCGGATGCGAACTGCATATAGGTGTAGTTCTCCGGCTCCACTTCCTCACCGTTCAGACGGGCTGAAATCTCATTAACGAGAATATTAACCGAGCCACCGTCGGCAATAAGGTGATGCAAATCCATAAGGAGATGGATGTTGCTTGGGGTCTTGACTATCTCGAAGCGGAACAAAGGAGCCTGTGCCAGATTGAACGGACGGACGAAGTCGCGCTGGAAAGCATCCAAATCACTCTCAGAAAGTTCACTTATAGGAACATGAACGGGCACCTTTTCATTCAATATTTGGCATATATTACCATCCACGTTGCCAAAGGACAAATTGAAACTCTGGTGGTTTGCAACGGTAGCCCTTACGGCATTCTGAAGTTCCTCCGCGGTGATATTCTTGGAAAAAATGAGTTTCTGTGGTATGTTATAGAGAGTGCTGCCAGGGTTCTTCATGCAATCGATATAGACACCCGTCTGCGGATAGGTCAGGGGGGAGTGGAGGGTTGAGAGTGGGGAGTCTGCCGGTTTGGTTGCATCACCTGCAGCAGGAGCTGCGCCTCCGCTCATCCACATCTCAAGGATTTCATTCTCTATGCTTTGCAGCGTACCAGTCTTTGCCAGTGTGTTTGCAGGAATCTGAATACCATACTTTTTATAGATGAGCGTAGCGAGCTTTATGCTTGTGATGGAGGTGAGACCTACGTAGCCCAGCACATCCGTAATATTGAAATCTTCGGTGTTCACTACGGACGCAATGATAGCCTTCAGTTCCTTCTCCAGTGCATTAAGAGGGGCAACTGGAGCATCACCGCCTGCATTGGCCTTCAGTTCCGGTTTAGGCAGTGCCTTCTTATCCACTTTCTGGTTTACGTTGAGAGGTATCTTCTCAATCTGCATAGTAACAGCAGGCACCATGTAAGGCGGTTTCTGGTCTAAGATGAAGGCGTTGAGGGCGTTTATGTCCACCTCGTTTTCGCTGACAATGAACGCAGCGATGAACTTACCACCGTTAGAGTCATCAAAAGCCTGCACGGTAACGTCGTTGATGCCAGCAAAATCGCGGATTACAGCCTCAACCTCCTTCAGCTCGATTCGGAAACCGCGTATCTTCACCTGTCCGTCCTTACGGCCCACGAACTCAATGTTGCCATCCTCACGGTAACGCACGATGTCGCCAGTGTGGTAGGCACGTTCGCCGTTTATGGTGAAGAACGCCTCAGCGGTCTTGTCGGGGCGGTTGAGGTAGCCACGACCCACCTGCTTGCCGGCAACAACAAGTTCACCCGCAGCGCCTACGGGCATGCGGTGCAACTGCTTGTCCACCACATAGCAATCAACCAAGTCGTTAGACTTGCCGATAGGGATGTTAGGTTCCTTTTTGAGAACAGGGCAGACAGTTACGAAAACAGTGCACTCGGTAGGACCATAAAGATTATGGAAAGAGTAGCCAGAGGCTGGTTCGACGCTGATTAGTTTCTCGCCGCCCACACTGAGGTGCTTGAGAGAGTGATTGTCGGTGTTTTGCAGGAACTGGACGCCCACCTGAGTAGTGAAGAAACCATGAGTGATATCGTTCGCCTCAAAATAGTCGTTAATAGCCACGAGGTCAAGTCGTATATCCTCAGGAATAATGTGGACGGTAGCGCCAGTGGTCAAAGCAGGATAGAGGTCCATCATGTTGGCGTCGAATCCGAAAGAGGCGTATGCAGCTACATTATGTTCAGGTTTGAGGTCGTAGTAGCGGCGATAGAACTTGATGAATGCCACGAGGTTCTGGTGTTCCAGCATCACGCCCTTGGGCACACCAGTGGAGCCAGAGGTGTAGAGCAGAATAAATAGGCTCTGAGGCGTGAGTTTAGAGTTTAGAGTTGAGAGTTTAGAGTTGAGAGTTGAGCCGCCAAGGTCGCTGGTGAGCAGCACCTCGCCATTATATTCCGTAATGATATCGCGAAGGCTATCATCGGCCAAGAGCAAGGCTGCATCAGCATCCTTCACCATGAAGTTAAGTCGCTCCTGGGGGTAGCTAGGGTCGAGAGGCTGATAGGCACATCCTGCTTTCATTGCCGCTAATGGCAGGATGAGGATGTATTCGTTTCTCGGGATGAGGATAGATACCACAGGTTCCTCCTTGCCGCAGTCCCTAACCTTGCTGTAGATGAGTCCGCCAATGCTGTCTGTAAGTTCGTCAAGTTCCTTATAAGTATATTTCTTGTCCTTATATACGGCTGCAATGTTGTCAGGATACTGCTTTGCTGTTCTCTTGAAGAGAGAGAGTACGGTCTGGTCGGCGTCCTCGTCGGCAGAAACAGGATTACTCTTTATATTGAAAGAATCCAGCAACCGCAACTGTTCGTTGTTGCAGAATTCCATCTGTCCTATTGTGTCTGCATTCGCGAGAGACTTCACGCCAGCACAGTAACTGTCTATCATGTTGTTGATGAGTGCTTCAGAGTAGTCGGAGGCATTGTATTCGGCACGAATGAGATAGGAATCGCCGTTCTTGAAAAGTTCAAAAGAGAGTTTCAGTCCAACTGGATTGGTCCTCAAGTCTATTGATTCGATTACTTCGTCGCCAAGTTTTATGTAGCATCCGTGAATGCCAGCCACTTCACCTTGGTAGGCGAAATTTACGTCCGTGCGTATTCCCAGTTCGCGGGCGCAGTCGGTCATTGCGAATGCCTGATTTTCACGAGCCCCTTTCGTCTGAGCCGACATCGAGTCGAAGAACTCCTGCAGGGTGGTTTCGGGAGAGGCATCCACATAAACGGGATAAGAATGTACGCACATGCATATGCTGTTGCGGGTGTCGTGGTCTTTTCGGCCGTGCCAGATGGTGCAGAAGTAAGCCTTAGACTCAGCGGTCCAAGCAGCCAGCACAAGACCGAAAACAGAAGTGAGGAACACGCTTTCCTTCACTCCATATTTTTCCAGCATAGGAGCCACGTCAGAATACTTCAGCGCAAGTTCACGTTCCACCTTGCGATAGGAAGTGTCATGTTTTTTTGCAGCGTCATACACGTCAGGGAGCGGAATAGATTCCATATCCATACAATTCGAGAAAGTATTGAGATACCATTGCCGGGCGGATTCATACCTGTCGGAGGCTCTCTCTTCCACTTCCCTCAGGGCAATGTCGAAACCGTTCACGGTCTCCACCGGCAATATTTCTCCAAGAGGAGCATCACCGGCAGACATTAATGCCGTATATGCTTCATTCAGATGCCGGATAAGGACATGATGCGATGGGGCGTCGAAAATAATATGATGAAAATCTTGAAGTAGCCAGTTGCCTTCCTTAGTCCTGTATATATCCATTCGGAATAGATCATTGCCAGCCGTAAGATCCATAGCCTTGCCGAAATCAGGCTTGACCTCATCGATGGAGTCGATGTCTATGATTTGAGGGCTCCATTTCTGATCTCTTCTGTCTTCGAATTGTGGTATTAAGTCGGAAAGAACAATCCTTGACTTGATGTAAGGATGAGCATCGACTACAATAGTCAGCGCTTTTGCAAGGACTGTTACGTCAATCGAATCAGGTAGATGATACAGGAAAGTTACCTGATAGTTTCCGCTGTTCTCATCAATGTTCTGACAGGCAAGGTATATGCCCATCTGTGTTTGTGATAATGGATATGTGTTCATTGTTTAATTGTTTGTAATCAAAGGACTGCTTAGTGACATACTTCTCACCGAGCAGTTTCGTAGCCAGTTCCTTGATTGTGGAATATTTCAGTATGTGGCGAACGGAAAGCGAGAGGTTAAGCTTGCTCATCACCAACACAGAGAGTCGGATGGCGGGCAATGAAGTCAATCAGAGTTGAGAATTAATTAGTTGAGAGTTTAGAGGCAGTTAAGAGTTGTTCACTTAATTAAATAATATTCAGCGGTGCTCACATCCCCTTCGGGGTAAAGAAGGATTTGGTTTCTGGTCACTGATCACAGATCACTGGTCACTTTTAAATTGAGAATTAATATCAAAGATATTATCAAACCCCACCATCTGGAAAATCTGCAGGATATCCTCGTTCATTCCTTTAATGGCGACGCGACCGCCTTTTTCCACCGCCTTTTTATTGAGCATGAGAAGCATACGCATGCCAGATGATGCGATGTAATTGAGTTTTGTAAAATCAAGAATTATCTGCTTGCCCGCATCGTTCATTACGGGTGCCAACTTCTCAGGCAAAATTTCTGATGCCGAAGAATCGAGATGTCCTTCAAATTTAATAACAGCACTCTCTGCAGTGTTTTGTATGATTATTACTTCCATTGATTTATTTATTTAAGGATTTTATTACTTTGCAAAGTTAATAAAAAAAATCTATATAACCCATTGGCGGAATTAATCTAGAGCATATTTGACATGGCCAATGGGTCTGCCAGAGAGATAATTGACATATGTAGCGGATGTTCGAAAGGACTATAATGAGGGGACGCGAAAGGAATTCGCGGTGTGGGGGGGCGCAAATTGTGGTTTGCGATTCATTCGAATTCGATGGTGTGAGTCCCGTTGCCGTAGGATTTGCCGAAAATGTCGGCGGTGATGCCTACGGGGATGGTTACTTTTAGGAGGTATTTGTCTTTTTTACGGTCCCATCTTACGTGTAGTGTGCCGTAAGGGGTTTCTTCGCTGACCTCAACCCACGACAATCCTTTGGGTGTCTGAGGATTGATGGTTACGCGCCGGTAACCGGGTTGGGTGGGTATGATTCCACCCAGGGCTTGGTAGAACCAGCTTCCGATGCCGTTGTAGCAGTTGTGCAGACGTGACCTCTCGCCGTTCCACGACTCCCATACGGCTGTCGCTCCGCTGTTTTTCATATAGAGGTAGCCTGGGTAGTCTGGCTGTTTCAGCAGGGTGTAGATGAAGTCGCATGCACCTGCAAGGGTGGCCCATTCGGTCAGTACGGGAACGCCTACAAGTCCGCAGGCGATGTGGTTGTCGTATTGTTGCGCTGTGCGGAGAATGAGGTTCTCTTTGACGCGTTCTACAAGGCTGTCGGGGACGGCTCCCACAAGCATTGGATAGGCCATGTCAATCTGTGAACCAGTTCCATAGGTGCCGTCTTCATGATAGAATGTTTGGTGGATGGATTGGTTGAGCGCTGCCAACTTTTGGACGTAGTGGAGACTGTCTTGCTTCATTCCGAGGTGTCCTGCAATGAGTGCCATGTCTTTGAAACATTGGCTCATTGCGCAGTTGTTGACCAAGTTGATGGATTGGGTGTCTTTGACATCCACTCCCTTGGGTGCCAGCCAGTCGCCCAACCCCCAGTCTTTTTCTGATGTCTTGCGGAAATAGAGTCCGTGGTCTAAGGTGCGTTCGGCATATTCCATCCAGCTTTTCATGGAAGGGTAGCCTTTGGTGAGGTTTCGGTCGTCGCCATAACTCATATAGGTCCGCCAAGGGGCTTGTATGATGAAGGAACACCAATAGGGGCCGCCTCCGGCGGGGTGGGTGCTGGGCGCAGTGTTGGGCAGTGAGCCGTCCTCGCGGAGGACGTCGTTCCAGGCTTGCAACCAGTTGTAGTAGAGTGGCGCTGTCTCATAAAGTGTTTGCAAGGTGAGCGTGGATGCGTTTCCGTCGCCACCGTAGCCGTGCTTCTCAAAACTGCCACAATCGACCATGTATCCGTTGAAGGCAAGATTCTGGGTGGTGTAGGCCACCATATCGTGTATGGTGCAGAGGTCGGAGTCGGAGCAGCTGAAAGTGGACCGTTGCTGATAGTCCGTTCTCATACGGTGTACTTTGATGGCTGACGCTTCGGGGGCTATGGGAAGGTTGACGAAAACTAAATACTGATAGGCTTGCTGCAGGAACTTGTCGGCAAAGGTGTCGCCACCTTCGGCTCCTGAGCTGATGAGGGTGTTGTGGAGGAAGGTGAAGACTGTGCCGTCGTCGAATTTCGTGTCGGAGAATCCCACGGTGGTCTCGTGACCCGCAGGCAGCTGGGGCAGCGTGATTTCGGGAAGGCCGTTCACTACGCGACCCATGTCGGCAATCCACATGTTTTCGCCGTAGGGTTTTACGCTAACGGCGGAAAAGGTTTCTTGAATGGTGCACGGTTCGCACATCTGCTGCAGGGCTTTTACGGAAACGCTTACGGTGTCAACCATCACCCATTCCAAGGTGTCAAGTGCCTCTCCAGTAAGTGCTTTGGGAACAAGTCGGGCGTCGATAAGTTCACCGGTGTAGTCGTCATGTATCCAGGTGCCGATATCACGGTAGCCACTTTTGCGTCCCTTCCAAGTCTCGTCGGTGGTAAGTAGGGTTTTGCCATCAAGGTCCAGTTCGGCACAGACCACGGCACCATCATATACGGAACCGAAATGTTTTCGGTACCATCCTGCGTCGGTCCACAATACCAGGTCGTTTTCACCCTCTTTCAGCAAGTCGGAAACATCGTAGGCGACGATTAGCGAGTGTTTGTTGAGTTGGGATACTGCAGGGGTGAGCACGGCACACGAGACCTTCGCACCGTTCAGATAGACCTCGTGATAGCCAAGGCTATTGACGTAAAGTGTCGCGTGTGAAAATTTTTCAGTGAGGAGGAACTTCCGACGCAACAAGGACGAATTGCCTGGGGCGGCTGCGATATAGCGGCCCTTCATCCCTTCGAGGATTCCGACGCCAAATCTTTGAGGACGGCTCCAGTCTGAACGCTTGTCGCCGCTCCAGATCCTTACGCGCCACCAACATTGCTGACGGGACGAGAGGCTGTCTCCTGCATAGGACACCATAATTGGATCGTCCGAAGCGACCTTCCCACTTTGCCACAAATCCGCCTCGCCGGCAAGGAGTTTCGTTTCGGACGATGCCACTTCAATTTGATAGGCGGTCATGGCATTGTCGGAGAGGACCTTCCAACTGAAATGGGGAAATTTGGAGTCGATGGCCAACGGCTCTTGCAACTTCTCGCAAGTTAGGTCATAGACCTTGAGCGTGGAGCAGGAGTGGGTCAGAATGATCAGCGTCAAGAGCGCTGCTGTTTTGAAAAACCTTGTTTTCATATATGTGGTTTGTTCCCATTGATAGGACTCGCCCGATCCTATGTGGTTTCGCCCCGTTGGGGTTGCGGGTGCATCATCAATTCGGCCCCGCCAAAGACGTCAAGCTTGGTAAGGAACTTTGACTACGATTTTTAGGACGGGCATAGGTGTTTCAATGCAAAGCTGGGGCATGTGGGCGTCGTTGGGGTAGAGGATGGCAAAATAGCCGTCGCCGATGCGTATGTCGGTGTGAAAGTCGTCGTTTGGAAGATAAAATCCTGCATCGCGAGAGGAATCGTAGGGCTCTTTGCAAAGCATTCCATCGAGGTTGTGGACGCGAATCATTTCGGTGCCTTCCAACAAGAACTGGATGTCGATGTATTGGCGATGTGCCTCGTATCCAGCGGTGTTCTCTGTCTTGGAATGATAACGGTCAATGTTGTAACGAAGCCCGTTTTCAAGAGGATAAGAACCTTCTTTTATGGGCTCGCCCTGAGCGTGTTTTTGTATGAGCTGGAGAATAATCTCGAGTCCCTTTTGAATAGCGGGATCCAGATAGCGGTTGCTGTTGTTGATGTGGTCGTAGATCATTGTTCTTGAAGTTTGAAACGGACACGCCAAGTGCCGTCAGTGAAGTCGTGACTGATAATCTTGAATGGTGCTATCTCGGATGTGTTCTGGACATGGGCACCCACGCAGGCGCAGGTGTCGTAGTCGCCTATGCGGACAAGCCGTAGCGTTTCGCTGGCATCCTCGGGCAACTTGCTGAGATCGACTTCGGCGGGGATGTGGTCTCTATCTACATACTCGATGGTCACGTCTAAATGTTGTCCGATGACTTCGTTGACGCGGTTCTCGATGGCAGTTACCTCTTCCGTCGTAGGACATGTTTGCAATAGGTAGTCGCATTTCGACTTTTTCCGTTCGATGTGGGCGTTCCGCGAACGCGGGCAGCCGAACATCTTCACCATTGTGGCGTTCAAAATATGCTCCGCCGTATGCATCGGCGGATATTCTTGCTTGTTGTGTTCGTTTAAGATAATAGGTTGGTCCATAATTGATGATTAATATTTTATTGTTCCGTCTTTTATTCGGGTATAGATTTTGTCGTATTCGATTTCGTATGGATAGGATATTCCGAACCAGTTTTTCATGTCGATGAAGTCGAACTGGCTGACTTGTGACATGGGAACCATAAGGGAATATGCCATTGAGTCATATTGGGAGGTAATACGAATGTATAATCCTTTGATGTTCTTCACAGGGCGGAGGGTTTCTGTTATCTCGTCTCCCATATTGTTTAAGAACGAATAGGAAAAAGCTCCATGTTTTAGCTTGTTGAAGGATGTCAATGCACCCGCATACCAATCCATACTCTCAAATACCACTACGCTGTCGGTGAAGAAGATGTGAAAGGAATTGTCCCAAGTGTGATAGGGCTTTCCTTGATATAATTCGATGTAACACCATTCGCAGGGAAGGTCATGAAGGTCAAAATGGCTAAGGGGGCTATGCTGCCGAGTGAATACCTCAATGTAGTCTATGTCCAGACACTCGTTATGCCAACGCCCGTTGGCGTATGTCGCTAAGAGTTCGGATTGTTTTTTTATATTTTCGGGGCTGTTGGCGGGAATGACATAGCGGCTTTGGGTCAGCGTATCGCCATTTACAATTGCTGTATATCTGTCCAAGAAGAGAGTGTCATTTTCTGCAAACGGCTTGTTGACATAAGAAACCACACTGTCGGAATATTGGGCATAGGATTGGTTGCCAGAAGTCAAAACAGTTAAAAACAATATGAATCCAAACAGCTTGATTAAGGATGTTTCAAATATCGCCGTATGCATCGGCGGGTACTCTTGCTTGTTGTGAGCATTCAGTGTGATTTCCTGTTCCATGTAATCAAAACGGAGATAAGTATGGTTTAGTGTCCGGATGTTGACCTGTTACAAAGTATTCTTGACAAGTCAACTTTTTTCAGTACAAGATAGATGCGGCTTTTTTGTTTTTCTCAACATCCAATCGGATTTTTTTCTCATTGTAAAAATTTTAGCGTAGCCATTGAATGAGATATGGTATGAAGATAATGCATCCGACCACGGCGGCGGCGATGGCACAAACCAATACGGCAGCGGCTCCCAAGTCTTTGATGTCGCGCTTGCGGTCGTCGCGTTCCTGCTTGACGAAGTCGGCGCACCGTTCAATGGATGAATTGACGGCTTCCGCAGATATCACCATCCCGATGCACAAAACAACGGCAATCCACTCTCCGGCCGTAATGCGGAAGAGAATGCCTGCCGCCACCACCAACAAGGTCGCCACGGAATGAATCCGGGCGTTATGTTCTTCTTTGAATAAAACTTTCAGTCCGGCAAATGCGTAGCTGAAACTCTTGATTCGCTTCTTAACGGAAAATTTTTCCTGTTCCATAAATTGTTTTTTATGATAATAATTGACAAAAATATATAGCAAGATGGGATATTGCTAACTCATCCATACTTCTTCATACCAGCACTCTTTCTTGCAATGGGTGCATATTAGGAAATAGCCTCCTCTACCACTGAGTATGAAGTCATTAGGTGTTTCGCTATAGATAACCAATAAGTGGGTTCCACAACGAGGACATGTTTCTATGGAATAATATGGTTTATATTCCTTGACGAACTCCTTCCACCGAATGAAGCCATCATTATCCATAAGCTTGTAATTGTTTTCCTCGACAGAATAATTATCAAAATTGAGATTCGCAATTTCTTCGTCAGTAAGCTCACGATGTCTCTTTGCAAAATTACTATACTTGGAAAACAGAATAGGTTTATCCGAACCTAACAAAGTGTCCGACGTATCATTCATTAGGGAATCTTCAGGCACCGTTATCACTGTGTCAGCACCCTCCGAGGTGTCAGCCTCTCCCTTTGAAGCACAACCACCAAAAAACAACAAACCAAGCATCAATACTAACAGTCTGATTAAGGGTGTGTTAAACTCACTTATATGCATCGGCGGATATTCCTGCTTGTTGTGAGCGTTTAATGTGATTTCCTGTTCCATATCATTATGGCAGCCTCTAATAATTCATTTTTCTGAAACGAAAATTGCCGTGAATTAATCGCGAATTTTTCGTAGATTATTGTTAAACAATAAATTAATTTATGTCAATTTACGTGCATTTTATGGTAGTTCACGTTAAATATATCTCATTTGTGTCAATTTTTAGAAGTTACCTTATATTATTCGTTTTTTAAGTAAGCTCCCTCGGGACAAATTCTGATACATTTTCCACACCCTATGCAATCGTGGGGATGTTTGAAGATGGCATGTTTGTGTAATCCCAAGATATTCACCTTGCCGAGAACATGTTTGGGGCAAGCGGGGATGCACTTCCAGCAGGCAACACATCTGTTGTGAGCATCAATTTTGACATATTTGGTTTGTTTGGCCATTTTAAAATAATTTCAGGTTATTCTGTATGCAAAATGATTTTTGTTCCATGATAGAATAACGTAAATTAGAGTGTTTTAGTACGCGGAGGACGGAAATGTATTGATGGCAATATTCGTCCTGTTAAAGCAGAATTATCAATGAGTCAACCAATTTCAGTATGAGACGCTGTTTGAAGAGTCAGTTTTTTTGGTATGATGAGCTATAATAGCCATGAACCCCAAATATCAACATCTTCTGGCCCTACCCATCTAAAACCTTGTCGTGGCTCAAACCATAGGCGGAAACGACGCTTTGCTTTCTCAACGCCAACAACGACGATGTCGTCAATCTGAAAGGCCATTTCTACCCTTAGACGTTTGATTTTTTTGATATCTACAGGCTCTGAAAATACCGTAAAGTGCGCAGACCAGTCAGAATCAAGCCCGCTTTGGGGTATGCGCCAAGGCAGGGAGTCCTGCGTATAGTTATAGACAATGGTTTTGTACCCAGAGATGGAGTCAAAGCCCTCCGAGGAGCCTTTTGCCATGGTCCACGACAACGTGTCTGTCTTGTTGGCTATAATCAGGATGTCTTTCAGTATGGCTTTGTTGTAATGGAGGGAGTCGCATTTGCCTTTTGTCTGTTCTATAAAGCCATAAATTTCTAATGCGTTGACATAGGGTCTTGTAGTGTCACTTACATAATTAATAAAGTATCCTGAGTAATATGACCTGACATTAATCATAGACGAGAGATAGGGATAATAGTTATGTGACAGGGAGGTATTGGTATTCAAATCTATAATATAGTCGTCATCGCTAAACAGTCTTGTGTCGAGGCAGTAGGAGGCTGTGCAACTACCAAGAAGCAAGCAAGAAGCGACCAATAGTAGGAGGCGAACTTTCAGTTTCTTTTCAACTTTTTTTGCCGACGCAGCATGAGCGTTTTGAGTGATTGATTCTGCCATAACTATTGATTATTCTGATTAATGAGGTTTACTACCAGCTTGATTATGATGTCTTTCTCTTCGGGACGGCTCTCGGCAATCATCAGCGTGAGGGCCACCAGGGTGTTGTCAGCGATGCGTTTGTGTCCGTCGGCGGCATAGAGTACCTTGTTGCGGTCCTCGACATCAAGCGCACCACGTTCTTTAACTCCTCATAGCGCTGCTGGGTAATCTTTTGATTGACGGCATAACCCTTGACGAGGTAGTCCTTCAGCACTTTGTTTGCCCATTGGCGGAAACGCGTACCCTGAACAGACTTCACCCGATAGCCAACCGAGATGATGACGTTAAGGTTATATAACTGAACTTCATATACTTGATCATTATCAATACCCATATGTGCAAATTTTGCACATGTGATATCTCTGGTCAATTCCCCTTCTGAATAAATATTGCGTATATGCCTACTTACGACAGTCCTGTCTCTACCAAACAGCAGAGCCATCTGTTCAATCGATAGCCACACCGTATCGTTCTCTAACTTCACGTCCAGTTGGATGCTATTGTCCTCGGCAGTATAGAGTACTATTGAGGGTGTGTTGGATTCTTCTGTAGGCATCGTCGGATATTCCAGCTTATTGTGTTCGTTGGGTGTGGTTGCTTGTTTCATTTCTCTTGTCTTGAAACAACAGATTCTTGTTTGTGTGTATTGTAACGTTAA
This sequence comes from Candidatus Colimorpha pelethequi, assembly GCA_018064245.1. Classification (GTDB taxonomy): domain Bacteria; phylum Bacteroidota; class Bacteroidia; order Bacteroidales; family P3; genus Colimorpha; species Colimorpha pelethequi. The sequence continues at coordinate 14,442 of JAGHVO010000005.1, read as the reverse complement.
ATATTGATAATTATTGTATTGGGATGGTGAATTATGAAATCTCTTATTGGTGTTATAACCTTCCATACGGATAATACATACCTACGGCGCAACGGTTTGCGTCGTAGCTCAACTTCAAATTCCAGACTAATACCGCGCTGATAGAAATCCCGTTTGGTTCTTTATTGACGAGGTGCTTGTGAGATGGCAATATGCAAATAGTTGCAATAAAAAAAAGGTGGCGAAAAATTTCGCCACCTTGCTTTGGGTAATCAATAACGTGTTTATCGTACAATCACCACATCCCCCGATGATGCATTGTTGACCTAGACGAAGAAAGCGAATGTTTGGTTTAGACGGATAGGAAGGTCAAAGTGTCATCAATCAAGTTTTATTGTGGTGATGAAAAATAACAATAGGCGAAGAAAATCGCAAGAATAATTATGATGACAAGCAGACATCCTCTTCTTTTTTTCCTTCTTCGTTTTTCTTCTGCCTCTTCCTTGGCCAGCCGCTTTTCATATTCTTGATCTGTTTCGTAAACTTCTTCGCCGTTTTTTCCGATTGTTTTGTGAAATGCCATAAAAATGAATTTATTTGATTAGCCTACTCTTTAATGGATTTTCGGCATTCTCCAATTTTTAACTACTTAATATTTTCAGATTCAAATGTGATATTGTTTCCGTTGTCTATTTGGTTCTCAACTTTCCACAAGCCGAGCGCAGAGCCAAGCTTGCTTGAGCTATGCCGAAGCAAAGGAAAGTCCTCAACTATTCCATTTCCGCAATCACTTTGTAATGGGTTGGTTTTGTCGAATCTTTTTCCAACAAGAGAAAATGGGTTGACTCTTCTGTGCCGTCGTCCATACAGTCAGTATCCTGTAAAGCGGTTCCTGCATAGTGTAATTCCAGAATTGAAGTAATGGTATCACCCATTGGGTCGTGATTAGAGTTGTAGATGTTTTCTTTTGCGAAATGTATGTTGTTCACATTGGCACCTTTGGGAAGCATAAAACAAGTGTAGGGATTATGAATCTCTGAGACCCAAACAAGAAGATGTTCTGGAGCTTTGTTATGCTCGTTATCTACATAGTAATCGTAGGCATCGGTATATTTAAAAACGTTTTTTTCAGAGACTACGATGGTTCCCTCATCTATTGTGTCCCCGTCGTTGTCCTCAATTGTGTAGCCAAGTACGTCTTCCTCTTCATCTCCGAAAAGGTTGAAGGTCATATCGAACACTTCTTGATCTTCTTCAATGTAGCTTAATAGTTCTTCCCAATTTTCATCCTCTATGTAATTGCGAATTGTATCTACCTCGTCTTCGTCCTCAATGGCTTTGACTTCGTATCTTAGGCAAGGACTTGCTATGGGTTCAAGTTTAAGGTTGACATATTCATCATCATCTTCCGGCATCTCAAATTCATAGTCGTTTGACATCTCCATGTCTTCGAATTGGCATTCGTCGCCATCATATACGGAGTAACGAATGTTGGATGAAGACTGAATAATCTGTTTGGCAATGGCTACGGCAAGTTCGTCAACATCGTTGCATTCCTCAGTTATCCCTTTGCCTGTATTTTCATACCCTTCATCTTCAAAATTCTCGACTTGTGAAGTGAGAATATTGGCATCCTTGTCGAGTCTTGCATAAAGGGTCTTTCTGTCGAACTCAAATTTGTAAATGTAATCAATGAACCAAGAAAAACTTGGCTTTACAAAGTTCGATGGCTCTTTGGGCTTTTCAGGTTCTTTTTGGGGCTCAGGCTTGATTGGAGCAGAAACTGCCGGTGGATTATTTTTGCTTTCGGTTTTGGTACTGGAAGTGCTTGCTTGTGTCTTCAGCACTTTTCTGCATTTCTGGCCTTTCTCGTTGATGTAGATCGTATTGATAGGCACTTTGCTTTTGGGCATTTTTGTTCCATTTTCTAAAGTGACAATGGAATCTTTCTTATGATTGTGGTCCCACTCGACATTTCCAATGATGTGGCGTGCTTCGTCTTCCGACATTCCCCATCTCTTTGCCTCGGCAATAGCGAATTCTTTCTCCTTTTCGGTCAACTCATTGTCGCGGTACAAGTCGTTCAACAAGTCTTTGAACCTTAGTTGTACAACCGTTTCGGAAACTTTTTCTTTTGTGTCGTTGAACACTTGCCCAACCTTTTTTTTGAAAGCGTTAAAGTCCATAATTAGTATATTTATTTGTTAATAATCAATTTAATCACTGATAAAAAATTCTAGTCCGTGGTAGTGATGTCATTGGGGACAAAGACGGCGAAAAGAAGGCTTTGAAACATCCTTTTGGGATCCTTTATAATTTCCAGTCATCTCGCCTGCTTTGATGATGTAGGTGTCCCAATATTGCTCGTCATAATAATCCTCTTCATTGCCTAAGTCTTCACCCTCATACATTAATCTACTTACCGATAGTGAAGGAAACCATTCATCGTCAACGTTGTCGGGATAGTAAGATATCAACTTTTTGATGTCGAATGGCTTGTCTGTCTGGATGACAAAATCTTTGCGATATCCTTTGAGGGTACTGCTCCGCAATAGGTATAATTTACCTGATTCCAATTTAGTTCGAGGATTCCAGTACTCATAGTTTTTGGCAGTTTTGTATTTATCACTACTTGGTAAAACCTCCTTGAAAGAAGGCTTGTCCTCTTCCTGATATATGATTTCGTCATTCTCATCGCGAACGATTAGTCTGTAGCGATCTCCAATGAATGTCTCGTAGATGATGGCATCCTCCTGGTCTTCGAAGTAAATTTTGTTGTAGGTGGCATCAAGGGTTTCGGGTTTGGTTGGCCTTTGAACGAGATCAAGTGCTACTTTCTGATCGATATTGAAAATGCAGCAACGACGGGCTCTTACCGAAAGGGTTCCGCTGTATGTGTGCATAACGGATTCTTCGGCTTTCGCTCCAGATTTGGTGCGATGGGCCTTCTTCCAGCCAGGGCAGTCTTTGAATGCATCTTTTCCAACCTTTGTCTTGGAGTTGGAAATCTGGATGCTTGTCAATCCCGTGCAACCTTCGAATGCCGAATTCCCAATCTTTGTCACGGAGTTAGGGATTTGGATGCTCGTCAATCCCGTGCAACCTTTGAATGCATATTCCCCAATCTCAGTCACAGAGTTCGGGATTTGGATGCTTGTCAATCCAGTGCAACCTAAGAATGCCTTATCTCCAATCTCCGTCACCGAATCGGATAAAATCACAGTTTCTACAGTTTCATCCATATAAAAGGAATTCTTTTTCACACTATTACCACTTATTTTCACAACGTATGGCTCTTCTGCTTCACCCTTATATTGGTCTACAATTCCTTCCAGTTCTTCGCTGTTTGCCGCTTCAAATACAGGGCGGCCTTCGTACATTTGAATTTCTTCTTTCATAATTTCTTTGACGTATTTGTTGTCGGTATTGTTTTGTCAGGTGTAATTACGCCACTTTTTTTATCGCGTTTTCTCCATTAATTCGATTCTCGGCTATTGCATTATACAATCACTCTGTAAACGGGAATATTCCACCTCGGCGGTTCTTTTTTCAACAAGAAATACTGATTTGATCCAAACATGCCTTCGTCGCCCCCGTCAATCCTTTCTAAATTGATTCCCGCATAGTGTATTTCATCAATTGTGGTTATCGTATCACCCACCAGCTCGTCATTGATTATCCAATGCCCAGGATTGATGATTGATAATGGGAAATGTATATTCTGTATGTTGGCACCGTTAGGAATCTTGAAACGTGCCCATTTCTTTATAATCTTGTCAACATGAACAAGAAGATGGTCGGGAGCATCGTTTCCATTGTAGATATGCTCGAGGGGATAGTCCCAAACATTATATTCTCTGACGACCAATTCACCCTCGTCTATTGTGTTTCCTTCATTGTCCTCAATGGAATAACCAAGTATTTCTGTTTCATCGTCTCCCCAAAGGTTGAATATGTCGTGAGTGTTGAAATCATGCTCGTCATAATATTTCTTCAGTCCGTTAAAATTGCGATTGTGGATATATTCACGTATTTTATCCACGTCGCTTGCGTCCTCAATCGCTGCGACCTCAAACCTTAAGAATGGTTGCACGTTGGTTTCAAGTGTAAGGTTGACAAAATCTTTGGATACCGCAGGTCTATAATCATTTGCCAACTCCATGCCTTCGAATAACGGGTCATTGTCATTGCAAAATGGATCATAGTCATATACAGAGTAACGAATGTTAGATGAAGACTGAATAATCTGTTTGGCAATGGCTACGGCAAGTTCGTCAACATCGTTGCACAACTCCGTTATCCCCTTGCCGGTATTTTCGTACCCTTCCTCATTTTTAAAATTCTCGACTTGTGAAGTGAGAATATGCGCATCCTCGTCAAGTCTTGCATAAAGGGTATTCCCATCAAACTCAAATTTGTAAATGTAATCATCAAAATAGAAATTTGGCTTAACAAAGTTTGACGGTTCTTTGGAACTTTCAGGTTCTTTTGTGTTTTCAGGCTCGTTTGGAGTAGAAACTTCCGAAGATTCATTCTCGCTTTCGTTACTTGTTCCATCTTCCAAAGTAGCAACTGACTCGGTTTTATGAGCGTGGTCCCACTCTGCATTTTCAATGATGTGGCGTGCTTCGGCTTCCGACATCCCCCATCTCTTTGCCTCGGTAATTGCAAATTCCTTCTCCTTTTCGGTCAACTCATTGTCGCGGTATAAGTCTTTCAACAAGTCTTTGAACCGCAGTTGTACGACCATTTCGGAAACTTTTTCTTTTGTGTCGTTGAACACTTGCCCAACCTTCTCTTTGAAAGCATTAAAGTCCATAATTAGTAAGTGTGTTTTTGTTGATAAGAATTGTTCTATGCTATAGTCTATGGATGGTGAGGTTTGGACAATCTAAGAATGCACCTTCTCCAATCTCCGTCACAGAGTTTGGAATTAGGATGCTTGTCAGCCCCGTGCACTCAAAGAATGCCCATTCCCCAATCTTTGTTACAGAATTTGGAATTTGGATGCTCGTCAGTCCCGAGCAATAAGAGAATGCACCTACTCCAATTTCCGTCACAGAGTCGGGTATCTGAACATTTCTTAGGCTCGTGCAATTACAGAATGCATTTATTCCAATTTCCGTCACAGAGTTTGGTATCTGGATGCTTGTCAGATTTATACAATTGTGGAAACCATCTTTCCCAATCTTCTTCACAGAATCGGGGATTTGGATGTTCGTAAGGCCAGTACAGCTAGAGAATGTATGTTCTTCAATTTCCGCAACAGAGTTGGAAATCTGTATGGTTGTTATACCAGTGCAACTTTCAAATGCACTTTTCCCAATCTTTGTCACAGAATTTGGAATTTGGATGCTCGTCAGACCCGAGCAACCATAGAATGCATAATCTCCAATCTCCGTCACGGAATCAGATAGAATCACAGTTTCTATAGTTTCATCCATATAAAAGGAATTCTTTTTCACACTATTACCACTTATTTTTACAACGTATGGCGCTTCTACTTCGCCCTTATATTGGGCTACAAGTTTCTTCAGTTCCTCGCTGTTTGCCGCTTCAAATACAGGGCGACCTTCGTACATTTGAATTTCGTTTTTCATATTTTGTCGTGTTTGTTGTATAGAGGAGCGTTTATTGGACTCCTTTGGCAATTGCTTGTTTCTGAGATTTTTTCCCTTGCGCTCTTTGAGTCTTTTCTCCCAAAGATAGAGGTCATAATCGCCAAGATTGTCTATCGGTTTTGTGACGATACTGAAATTGATCAAGTTGTGCTTTACAATGGATGAATTTTCATCAGCGATAAAAATCTGCATGCCTTTCTCAATGGCATTCTTGTATTCACTTGTGAATTCAAAATCAGAATAAAACCCATTCCCATCATTGCGGACAATGAGGTTTGGAACGATTCCCCATTCATAGAACTCATCGTCATTTTCAAAGATGATGTTGTTGTCTTCAATAGTCATATTGTTATATAAACAATTTTGGTTGGTTTTTAACTTCTAAATTCAATGGTTGGTTTTGTGTAAAGATTCTAGGTCGGCTTTGGATAAGAGATATCTTGTGAATTTTCCCCCAAGATTTTTGACAACATCCTCCCATAAATCACGGTTGATGTCTTTTAGTGGCATGTTCACAGTATAACCTGCTTTTTTGTCCACGTCGTAGAGAAAACGGTCCAAGTCTTCAAAGGTGACAGATATGCCATGATAACCATTAGCAGCTATGCCTTGCAGCTTTTCCAAATACTTGATGTATGTGTCACAAAGATTTTTTACGGAATCATTTGCGTGCAGTGGCTCCTTGTAATCAAATGCGGCGCGATATGCACGGTGGTCGATGATTTGATATACTTGAGGATTGATAAAACGAAGATATGCCGAAGCCATAGGCAGTCCTACTCCTTGGGTGTTGAGTAGTTTTTCCAAGATGTCTCGTGTCTTGGCTACATCCAAATTGGTGTCGTTTTTGACGCTATTCAGTGCGTCTAATGTTAGATAATCCAATTGAGGATAGCGGTCAACTTTCCACAACGAGATTTGATAAATGTTTTCCATTGTCAAATCATGATGCTGGAGTGTGTCTAACATACTGGTGACGGCAGGAAGGTACGTGAAGTCATGTACTTCAGTCTTACCGTTTGCTGTGGTTTTGTACTGAGGTGCTTTCATAATAGGATTAAGGTTTATCGCATTGAGTAATTTCTCATAGCTGCCTTCGTTGTCATTTAATAGAGTACGAGCGATGTCAAGTCCTGACCAGGTTATTGGGGGGCAACGAAAAACAATGCCGTCACTATATTCTCTTTTTATCTCAATCAATTCTTTGCATAAAGCAATTATGTCTTTCTCGCTTAATAGGTGGATTTTTCTTTTGGGAAGTCCTTCAATCAATTCCTTATCCTCCCATTGCGGTTGGTTTATCATACATTCAGCGACGTTGTATAACATCCTCAAACAGCAATATCGTTTGATCTGTAATTTTGATGTTTTCTTATTCAATTCATTCTCTGAAGGAAGAGATATTGAATATAGTTCATCCAACAATTGTTGTTGGAAGTTTCGTAAGATATCTTGTATCAACATTTCTTTATGAATTAAAACATTATTTCTTCTGGACGACAATTGATGTGTTCTCTTTTGCTGACTTCTTTAGCTGTATGGGCATAGCCGTCTTCAAATTCACCGCCACACCAATCACAATGAGTTATGGTCTTTTTGCATTCAGGACACAAATTAAAAGGTTTTCCGCATGTTTTGCACCAAATACCGTTGGCTGGCATAATGCACTCATAGGCTTCCCCACATGCTTCACATTTGAGTTTTGATATAATGAGCATTGTTTTGCATTTTATTTTTCATCCGAGTTCCCGAGATGATGTTCACTTACAAATACAGAGAAAGCATAGAACTCTGTTGCAACGTCCTATCATCTAGAGGTATCGCCAAACACCTGCGGGGAAATAAAACGGAAGAAACGTCATCCTATGCTTGAGATATGAATGGTACTGCCATAACATATCAAACAATAGGCTTTTGACGCGATCTTTCCCTCTATTAAATTGGCGATTTCCTAGATGAGACCGTACAAATGCTTTCAAAGGCATCCCACAAAACGCTCGTGGTTTACAAGTGCAAAGATACAAATTTTTTGCATATTAGATGCCTTGTGGATGACAATTTCTTCCGTTGGTGATAAAGTTTTTTATTCGGCTTACTTGGGGAACATGCTTCTGCCTGTTTCAGGGTGCAAAGTTAAGGAGAATGTCAAGACGTGGTGAGGTTCTTTTCGGTCCTAATGTTTTTAGGATAAAGCAAACGCAAATGACCGCAAATTATCCGCAAATGGTAGAAAAGTAATCAGACGAAACTGCGCCAAATGACCGAATTTGGCGTTAAGTAAATCGGAATCAGGAAATTCTACAGGAAGTATTTCTCTGCAGTTTTGGCGAAAAGATTCAGAAAATTGGTGGGTAAGATCTGTCTCGAAAAGCTATTTCTTTTCGGGGTGGTCTTCTTTGTTGAATTTGTCTTGGGCGCGTTCGGCGATTTTGCGCTCAATGTAGCGGAGTATCCAGTTGATGAACAGGATGACGATGCTGGCGACGATGGCTTCGCGCCACATTCCAAAGCCGCAGAGACTTCCTACTGCCGCTGAGCACCAAAGGGTTGCTGCGGAGTTGAGTCCGTGGATGGTGAGTCCGTCTTTCATGATGACGCCGGCACCCAAGAAACCTATGCCCGTGACGATTTGGGACAGCACGCGTAGGTTGTCGAAATTGGGTCGGTCGGCGGTGGTGGCGAGGATGACGCTCTCGGATGTGAGGATGAAAATGCAGGCGCCTACAGCTACCAAGGAGTTGGTAACCAGTCCCGCATTGCGTTGGCGCAGCTGACGCTCCAGTCCGATAAGGATTCCTGCCACGAGGGCGCAGATTAGGCGGTTGAGAAAAACGGAGAGTTCCATACGAATTGAGAATTAGTTAAGGTTAAGGTCAAGGTCAAAGTCAAGGTCAAATCTTCAAATCAACAAATCAACATTTAGTCACTATCCGACTTTCCTGCGAGGATGACGACTATCTCTCCTTTGACCTCTTTGCTGTTGAAGTGGTCGAATACTTCTTGAAGGGTGCCACGGGCGGTCTCGGCATGCAATTTGCTGATTTCGCGTGACACGCTCACTTGCCGTTCGGGTCCGAGGACTTCGATGAGCTGTTCCAGCAGTTTGACCAAACGGAATGGCGACTCGTAGATGATCATGGTGCGCGTCTCTTCGGCAAGACTTTGAATCTTGGTCTGACGGCCTTTTTTGTGGGGCAGGAATCCCTCGAAGACAAATCGGTCGCAAGGCAAGCCACTGTCAATAAGTGCGGGAACGAAAGCCGTCGCACCGGGCAGACATTCCACCTCGATGTCGTGCTTTACTACTTCGCGTACCAAGAGGAATCCAGGGTCGCTGATGCCTGGCGTGCCTGCATCTGTTACTACTGCGATGTCCATGCCACTGAGAATCTTGTCAACGATTTGATCGACAATTTGATGTTCGTTGAAGATGTGGTAGGACTGCAACGGCGTAGTGATGCCGTAGTGCTGCATAAGTACACGCGAGGTGCGGGTGTCTTCCGCCAAGATAAGGTCAACGGATTTCAGCACCTCCACTGCGCGGAAGGTCATGTCGCCGAGATTGCCCACAGGCGTGGGAACGAGATAGAGACGCATCTAAGAATTGAGAATTAAGAATTAGTTAAGGTTAAGGTTAGAGTTAAGGTTAGACCTTCAAATCAACAGTTCAACAAATCAACATTACTATATCATAAAGATAAAGTGTAGAGTGTGGAACCCTACACTTTATTTATTTGTGAGAAGTAATGTACTATTCTTCCTCTTCGAAATCATCGGGGATTTCCATGTCGTGGAATACGTTGGTAACATCATCATCCTCTTCAAGCATGTTGATGACCTTCAAAACCTTGCGCATGGAGTCTTCGTCGATGCTGCGGGTGGTGTTGGGAATGCGCTGGAGTTCTGCGCTTTCGCACTCTATCTTCATCTCTTCGAGCATCTTGACCATGTTGCCGAAGTCTTCGTAAGCGGTGTAGAGGGTGAGGTATTCGTCATCCACTTCCATCTCTTCGAGACCGCCGTCGATAAGGGTCATTTCAAGTTCCTCGACGTCCATTTCGGGTTTGCGGGGAATTACGAACACGCCCTTGCGGGTGAAGAGGAAGCTAAGGCTGCCGTTGGTTTCCATGGTGCCGCCAAACTTGTTCATGATGCTACGTACGTTGGCAACGGTACGCATATTGTTGTCGGAGAGGCACTCGATGAAGAGGGCGATGCCGTGGTTGGCGTGGCACTCGAAGGTGATTTCCTGCAAAACTGCTGCATCCTTGTCGCTAGCCTTGTTGATGGCGCGCATCAGGGTGTCCTTGGGCATGTTGCATCCACGTGCATTCTGAACGAGCAGACGCAGACGGGGGTTGCTGTCGGGATCGGGACCGCTTTCGCGAACGGCTACGGCAACTTCTTTCAAAATTTTGGAGTACTGTTTGGAGCGTTTTGCATCAGCTGCACCTTTGGCTCTCTTAATCTTTGACCATTTATTGTGTCCTGACATAATGTAATGATTTAATTTGTTATTATTTGATTAATTTATTCTGAACTTGATATAGGTGATGGGCTTGCCTTCGGCGAGAAACATCCGCTCGTAGAAGGTCTGCGTCATCTGAGCCTCCACCAGACAGGGAATGTCGGGATGCACCTCGGCGGGAGTGGCGTAGAGGTCGTTGGTTGCATATTCCACCGTGTAGTGACCTTCGGGAATGACTTCGTCGCGGGTGTATTCGTGCAACTCCTGCGAGTCGGTCTTGAGGTGTATGGGACTTCCGGGTTTGAGGAAGTGCTTGTAGTAGCCAAGAAAACGTTCGCAAGTCAATCGCTTGTTGGCTCTCTTGGGTTGAGGATCGGGGAATGTTATCCAAATCTCGCTGACCTCTTCGGGTGCGAAAAACTGTTCGATGAGCTCGATGCGGGTGCGGATGAACGCCACGTTGTCCATGTGGTCTTCGTGTGCGGTCTTTGCGCCGCGCCACAGGCGGGCACCTTTGATATCTACGCCGATGTAGTTGCGGTCGGGGTGAATGCGCGCCAACGCCACAGTGTAGTCGCCTTTGCCACAACCCAGCTCCAATGTGATGGGGTTGCTGTTGCCAAAATGTTCGGCCCAGCGGCCGCGCAAGGCGAAGCCTTCCTGCTTCAGCATTTCATAAGAGACTTGAAACAGGTTGGGGAAGGTGAGGTTTTCGGCGAAATGTTCGAGTTTGTGGTGACCCATTGGTTTTGGAGATTTTAGATCCTCGGATTCTTAGATTAATAGATTCTCAGATTCTTGGACTTGTCATAAATCTAAATGTCTGAATGTCTGAATATCTGTAAATTTTTTTTTACCATTGTTTGATAACTACGTCGCCGGAATACCACGACTTGATGTGATTGTACATGGCATCGGCTTGGGTGCGGTTGGATGTGCTTCCCATGCTGACATAGTGTCCGTTGCTGGTGGAAATGATGTAGGCGTCGCAGCCTTGCGCTTTCAGACTTTGGGTGAGTTTTGCGGCACCGCTTTTGTTCTTGAAGAATCCAGCGATGATGTCGAATCCTTTCTTGCTCTGAGATGCGAAATTGACATTGCCATAGTTGGGTTCTGCCTGCTTGGGAGCGGTGGCTGTGGCTTTGGGCTTTGCCACGGCTTCGGGCGTGAGCTGCAGCGCGTCGATGATGCTGTTGAGTGTAGGAGCCAGATAGCTGGCGTCCATGATTTCGGTCTGCACTGTAGCGCGAGCCTTGTTGGCTTTGGCGTCTTTTAGATTAGGCTCTACAAAGTTGTGGATGTAGTCGTTGTAAGGAATGAAATTCTGCACACAGTATTTGTTGTTGTCGAGCAACTCTCCGATGCGTCTGTTGGCGTAGCGTTCCACGCTGTCCATCATCACGTCCTTGGCGGTGGCGTAGCCTTCGGCTTTCAGGTAGCTGTCAACATAGTCGTTCAGGTAGTTGCGCACATTTACCGACAAGTTGTCAATCTCTTCTTGCGAGTATGCAATTCTATCGGTGTTGAAAGTGAAGATGTTGGCGTTTGAGAAAAGGTCGCATTTGTGGGTGTTGGAAGCCGTGACGGGAATATTTTCAACGTCGGTATTTGCGACGGAATCTTCATTGGCGAGGGCGTTGCTGTCGGTGGTTTCGGTAAGAGTCAGACTGTCGGTGCCAAGCAATGCATTGGGTGTGGCGGTGTCTTGAATGGCGACAGAATCTTTGGTTTGTTCCATTGCTGTTGTGGGTTGCTGCGAGGGCAGGTAAACGAAGTAGTAGTATGCGCCGGCGCCAATTAAAAGAAGAAGCAGGATGACGATCAACCACAGCCAACCTTTCTTCTTTTTCTTCTCCTCTTTTTCTATGGTCTTTGGCGCATCGGGAATGGCGTCGAGCTGTTGTAGAAGCTCGTTGGTGTCATCGGCTGAGTCTGTTGCCTGAGATTCGCTGTTTTGCACGGTTTCTGCGGGAACGGGCTCTTCTATATTGGAGATGGGCTCATGCATCAATGGCTCTGACGTTTCGGGTGAGGGTTCAGATGCGGCTTCAACTTTAGCGGTTTTAGGTTCTTCCTGGATTGGTTCGCACTCTACGGAATCGGGCGCAACTTCGGTTTTCTCTGTCTGGGGATGCTCTTCTGCGGGAGTTGCTGCCTCTTGCTCTGCTGCTGCTACAACAGGTTCGGGTTCTGCTATGGGAGCGGGAGCCTCTTCTACAGCTGGAACTGCATCAATGGGTTTTTCCGTCTCAGGTTGAGGAGTTTCTGCTGGTTTCTCAAAGACTGCAAAAGGATCGGATTTCTTGGGAACATAGGTGTTGATGTGTTCGATGGGCCTTTCTGCAATGCTGTTTTTCTCAACGCCAAAGTTGCTGTCGGGACAGAATCCAAATCCTGACTCGTTTTTGGTCAAGGTTCCGATGTTGGCAAAGGTATGACAGCCTTCTCGTTGCAGTTTGCCGTCCAATGCACTAACGTAGTTCTTCAACATCATCTCTGCAATCTCCTCGTTGACGCATTCTTTCTTTGCGATGACGTCAATGAGGTCGTGGCTGCCACTCTGAATGTCGGAATAGGCCACTACGCGGCGGGCAGGATAATAGGTGTGGGTTCTGGGGTCGTGATGCGCTGCTTGCATCTCGGTTCTCAAAGTTCCAATGCCAGGTATTTCAACGTTCTTTCCCTGTTGTAATAAATCTACGATAAGGTCTGTAATATTCATATTGGGTCGATTAGGATTTCTATATTGATTTTGGATTTTGTATGCGGAGTTAAGTGTGTTTTCTAGTTACGAGTTACAAGTCACTGGCCACTTATCCCATTCTCTGCCAACGCCTTTTCTGCGATGGCAAGGTCGGCGGGAGTGTCGATTCCGATGTTCTCGAAGGCTGTTTCTTTGACGTAGATGGAAAAACCATTCTCAAGCCAACGCAACTGCTCAAGGGATTCGCTTTTTTCTAATTGACTTTGTGATAGTTGTATGAGTTTTTTGAGTACTTCGGTGCGGAATGCGTAAATGCCGATATGTTTGTAATATTGTTGTTTTTGTCGCCAGTCTTTGAATTCTGCACCGCGAACGAATGGAATGGGCTGACGGCTGAAATAGAGTGCCTTGTCGTCGATGCCTGCCACCACTTTGACATTGTTGGGCGAACAAAGTTCTTCGTCGCTGTTGATGTTTTTTTTCAGCGTGGCAATTTGTACGTCGGGATTGGCGAAACTGTCGATGAGCAGCTTCAGCTGTTCCTGTTTTACAAAAGGCTCGTCTCCTTGCACATTCACCACGATGTCGAAATGTTTTCCTTGCGCTTCAAGGGCTAGGAGGACTTCTCCGCAGCGGTCGGTGCCGCTGTGGTGGTCGCTGCGTGTCATAACGGCTTTCCCGCCAAAAGCCTTCACGGCTTCAAGAATGCGGCTGTCGTCGGTGGCAACCACGGCCTCGACGGGCATGGCGCTCACACGTTCCCACACCCATTGGATGATGGGCTTTCCGCCAAGCAATGCCAAGGGCTTGCCGGGGAATCGGGTGGAGGCGTAACGGGCGGGTATGACGATTAGGGTGTTCAAGGGTGTAGAGTTGTTGAGTTGTTGAATTGAAAATTTGAACTGAAAATCAACAATCATTAATCACTGAACAGACTGTTAAATTCAGCGTCGATTTTGTTGATTACAACACCAAGGTCTTCGGGTTTGTCGGCAAAGTTGAGTTCGTCGATGTCGATGATAAGCAGCTTGCCTTTGTTGTAGCCCTCAATCCAGTTTTCGTAGCGTTGGTTGAGGCTGGTGAGATAGTCTAATCGGATAGCACTTTCATAGTCTCTGCCGCGATGTTGGATTTGCCGAATGAGCGAAGGCACTTCGCCGCGCAGGTAAATGAGCAGGTCGGGAGGCTGGATGAACGAAGAAATCAATTCAAACGTCTGCAGGTAGTTCTCAAAGTCGCGAGTGTTCATCAGTCCCATGGCGTGCAAGTTGGGCGCGAAAATGTAGGCGTCCTCGTAAAGCGTACGGTCCTGGATGATGTTGTTGGATTCTTTGCGCAGCTCCAGCAATTGTCTTACACGAGTGTGGAGAAAGTAGATTTGGATGTTGAACGACCAACGACGCATATCCTCGTAGAAACTGTTGATATAAGGGTTGTTGTCAACGCTCTCGAACAAAGTTCGATATCCATAATGACGTGCAAGCAATTTGGTGAGGGTTGTCTTGCCTGATCCGATATTTCCTGCTATAGCGATGTGCATAATATTACTTTTAACTACTCAAACATCTCTTTTTCTTGTTGAAATAGAGATGTATAGCAATGATAGAATAATATTTTTAAGTAAGCAAAGATACAGAAATAAATGAAAAATGAAAAATGAAAAATGAAAA
>JAGHVO010000069.1 GCA_018064245.1 Candidatus Colimorpha pelethequi | reverse complement strand
AACCACCGCATTTTGTTCTCCGCTGCGCTATCGAAAGTCCACCGGACTTTCTTCACGTTCTCTTGGCAGAAAGAAGTATCGAGAAGAAAGGCCAGCGCCTGCGGGAAGGTCAAAATTTCTATACGCAAATTTTCTAAGGCCTGAACTGGCGACCACGATGCGAACACGTTGTTCCTTAATTGATTGATGTTTCAATATTGTTTATACTTGCTCAACTTAAATTACGCAGATGTGATTTTTTCACTTGCTTGGCGTTTAATTATCGTACGACAGGTTGCCTTTTAGTCCTGCTTTGTCTGAAATGGCAAGCAGAACGCAGATTGCCATAAATGATTGGAGATTTTTTTGTAACTTTGTTTGTTTGAATATACGCAAATTTATGTCAAAATATTTATAAAACAATTAATTATGAAAAAAGTTAGATTTTTTGTATGTTTCGTGGCGGTGGCGATGCTGACCATTGGCAGCCTTTCCGCCCAGAAGTACACCTACAAGACCTACCCCAACGACCCTCTCGGCGTAAGAGAGTACACGTTGGACAACGGGTTGAAAGTATTCATGAGCGTCTATAAGGACGCCCCGAAGGTGCAGACCTACATCGCCGTTCGTGCCGGCTCGAAGAACGACCCCCACGAGACCACCGGTCTTGCCCACTATCTCGAGCACATGATGTTCAAGGGCACCCAGAAGCTCGGCACCACCGACTGGGAAAAGGAGAAGGTACTCATCCAGCAGATTGAAGACCTTTTCGAAGCCTACCGCATGTTTGACGACGCCACCACCCGCGCCGCCATCTACCACAAAATCGACAGTCTGAGCTATGAAGCCTCAAAGATTGCCGTAGCCAACGAGTACGACAAAGCCATGAGCGCCATCGGAAGCACCGGCACCAACGCCTTTACCAGCAACGACTACACGATGTATGTGGAAAACATTCCCAACAACCAGATTGAGACCTGGTGCGAGATTCAGGCCGACCGCTTCCAGAACTTGGTACTCCGCCTGTTCCACACCGAGTTGGAGACCATCTACGAAGAGAAGAACATGAGCCTTACCAAGGATAACCGCAAAGCCAACGACGCCATGTTCGCCGCCCTCTTCCCCCACCACCCCTACGGCAACCAGACCACTTTGGGAAGCCAGGAACACCTCAAGAACCCCTCGATGCGCAACATCCGCAACTTCGTGGCCACCTACTACGTTCCCAACAACATCTGTATCAGTATGGCGGGCGATTTCGACCCCGACGAGGCCATCAAGATCATCGACAAATACTGGGGCAGTATGAAACCAGGCAACGTTCCAGAACTGCAATACGAGAAAGAAGCACCCATCACCAGCGTGATTACCAAAAACGTTGTAGGACTTGACGCAGAGAACACCATCCGCGCCTACCGCATCGACAGCGGCAACGGCAGCGACGAAGAACTGCTTTGCACCTTGCTGGAGAACGTACTCAACAATGGTTCATGCGGTCTCATTGACCTGAACGTAAACCAGCAACAGCGTTGCATGGGCGCCTACGCAGGCACCTACCTGCTGAACGACTACGGCGCATTCATGTTCGGCGGCCAGCCCATCGAAGGCCAGAGCCTTGCCGACGTGCAGGCACTCTTTGACGAGCAGATCGCCTTGGTAAAGAAAGGTGAATTTGACGACTGGATTCTCGAAGCCGCCATCAACAACATGAAACTCTCCATCATGAAACGCGCCGAGAGCAACAACAGTCGCGCCAGCCAGATGGCATACGCCTTTGTGGAACACCGCAACTGGCAGGATGTATGCAACGAGATTGACGAGCTCTCGAAGATTTCCAAGAAAGACATCGTAGATTTTGCCAACCGTCTGTTCAAAGACAACAACTACGTGATCGTCAACAAGCTGAAAGGCGAGCCCGAGCCCATACTCAAAGTCTCCAAACCTCCTATCACCCCTATCGAAGTAGGTCGTGACAACGAGAGTGCCTTCTTGAAAGAGATCAAGTCCCGTCAGGTGAAACCCATCGAACCCGATTTCCTCGACTTCAGCAAAGACCTTCAAAAGGGCAAAGCCGCCAACGGCGCAGAAATTCTCTATGTGCAAAACAAAGAGAACGCCACCTTCAACCTTGTCTATCGTTTCGATTTCGGCAGTCGTGCCGGCGCCTTTGGCAAGACCATCGACCTGGCAGCCGACGTGCTTGAATACCTTGGCACCAGCAAACACACCGCCGAGCAGCTGCAGCAGGAATTCTACAAACTCGCATGCAACTACAGCGTGGGCGTAGGCGCCGAAAACATCAACATCTCCGTAAGCGGTTTGAGCGAGAACATGGACAAAGCCCTCGCCCTCGTGAACGAGATCATCACCGACGTACAGCCCAACGACCAAGCCCTTCAGATGCTCGTAGGCCGCATTCTCAAGAGTCGCGCCAACGCACAGCACAACCAGCAGAGCTGCTTCAGCGCCCTTGCCAACTACGGCATCTACGGCGATGACAGTCCTACGAAAGACCAGCTCAGCGAAGCGCAGTTGAAAGCATATTCCTGCAAGGAACTCACCGACGCCATGCACACCCTCTTCAACTACAAGCACCGTGTGCTCTATTATGGTCCCGAGACCCTCAAGGCCATCGCATCGGTTGACAACAACAAGATGAACCTGAAGGCTCCCGCCAACAAGAAAGTCACACCCAAGCCCGTGACCGAGAACATTGTCTATTTCCTCGACTACAACGCCAACCAGACCTACTTGCGCGAATACTTCCGCGGCGAGAAGTTCAACACCAAGAACGAGCCCGCCATGGACATCTTCAACGAGTATTTTGGCGGCAGCATGAATGCCATCGTATTCCAGGAGATGCGTGAAAAACGCTCCCTCGCCTACAGCGCACAGAGCTTCTACAGCACTCCCAACGACAAGGACGGCTACTTTATCAACCACGCCATGATTGCCACCCAGAACGACAAACTGATTGACGCCATGAACGCATTCAACGACCTGTTTGACAACATGCCCGAAGCACAGGCCAATTTCGACCTCGCCAAGGAATCCTGCATCAATCTGTGCCGCACCAAGCGCACCACCAAGATGGGTATCATCAACGCATACCTGAACTACGAAAAGATGGGTTACGATATGAAGAAAACGCGTTATCAAATTCTTTTCGATGCCTATCCCAAGGTGACGATGCAAGACATCGTGAACTTCAACCACAAATACATCAAAGGCCAGAAGAAAGTCTATATGGCTCTCGGCAAAGAGGCTGACATGGACTTCAACGCCCTCGCCAAATTCGGCAAGGTCAAGAAGCTCACGCTGAAGGATGTGTTTGGGTATTAAGTGAACTGTGAACTGTGAACTGAAACCAGTGATCTGTGAACTGTGAACTGTGAGCTGTGAACTGGGGATTACAAATCTGAGACATTCAGCGTGCGCTTCTTGTAAGTGTGCGCTGAAT
The DNA here is from genome assembly GCA_018064245.1 of Candidatus Colimorpha pelethequi. Classification (GTDB taxonomy): domain Bacteria; phylum Bacteroidota; class Bacteroidia; order Bacteroidales; family P3; genus Colimorpha; species Colimorpha pelethequi. The sequence continues at coordinate 33,044 of JAGHVO010000069.1, read as the reverse complement.
GTTTTTCTTATAAAAATACTTTATGACGCTTACGCTCATCGGGGCAGCCATCCTGCCGGTCATCATACTCCTGCTGTTCGTCTATCGCAAAGACAAACAAGAGAAAGAGCCTTTGGGAATGCTTTTGAAAGCATTTTTCTTCGGCGTGCTCTCTTGCATTCCCGCAGCGCTGATGGAATCGGTGTTGCAGAATTTTGCGCCGCCCTCGGAGATGGTCATTGCCAACGGCATCTTTATGGGCTTCGGCGTGGCTGGATTCAGCGAAGAGCTGTGGAAACTCATCCTGCTCTCGCTGGCGATATGGAAAAGCAAGGAGTTTGACGAATATTTCGACGGCATCGTCTATGCCACCTTCGTCTCCTTGGGTTTTGCCTGCCTGGAAAACCTGCTTTACGTCTTCAACGCCGGCGGATTGTCCGAGTCTATCGCCACGGGCATCATGCGCGCCTTGTTGTCCGTTCCCGCCCACTTCCTGTTTGGCGTGATGATGGGCTACTACTTCTCTTTGGCGAAATTCGACCCTAAACATCGTTTTGGCAACATTCTCAAAGCTTTGTTTATCCCCGTGCTGCTGCACGGCACCTTCGACGCACTGCTTTTCATCGCTGGCGGTGGCGTGCTCTTCGGCGCCATCTTGCTTGTAGTCTTCATCGTGTTCGACATCAAGATGTGGAAATGGGGCTTGAAACGCATCCGAATCCTACAGCAGCTCTCCCAACAACAGAATTTCAACCGCGAGGATCCTTTTGAGGGATTTAAGTGGGAGGTTTGATTGTTGAGTTGTTGAGTTGTTGCTCACTCTCATTTAATTTTATTATAAGGGGTTCGCATCCCCTTCGGGGTGGATTTGTTGATTTGAGATTGTCTTTGAATATTGAATTGTTGAGGTGTTGAGGGGTTGCTCACTCTCATTAAATTTTATTATAAGGTGTTGCTCACTCTCATTAAATCGGATTACAAGGGGTTCGCATCCCCTTCGGGGTGGATTTGTTGATTTGAGATTGTCTTTGAATATTGAATTGTTGAGGTGTTGAGGTGTTGCTCACTCTCATTAAATCAGATTATAAGGTGTTGCTCGTTTTCATTGAGTGGCATTCAGCTTCACTTATTATTTGCTTCCAAAATAATGTTTCAAAACATCATTTTTGTAGTAATTTTAATGTTTCAAAACATTATTTTTACTACAAATTTAATATTTCAAAATATTATTATTATCTTTGCAATTATAAAAACGAGCGATAAAATATCATGAACGAAAGGGATTTTGAAGAATTAACTAAAACTTTTCGGCGTAAATTAGCTGCCACACCCACTAAATTTCATCGTTACCTATATAATCAAATACAATGGGATGATTCCCTTATTGGACTAAAAGGTCCTAAAGGCTGTGGGAAAACAACAATGCTTCTACAACACATTAAAGAAACATTCAAAGGTGCCAATCTCGACAAAGTTCTCTACGTGTCACTCGACAATCTGTGGTTTTCAAATCATGACCTGCAGGACGTTATTGAATATCATTACCTTCATGGAGGCACACATCTATTTATTGATGAGATACATTATGTAAAGAAATGGCAGACGATGTTGAAAAATTTTAGCGACGACTATCCCAATTTCCATATCGTTTATACAGGATCCTCCATGCTACAAATTGATGCTGCGGAAGGAGACCTCTCACGCCGACAAGCCATGTACGAAATGAGAGGACTATCGTTTCGGGAATATCTTGAATATGAAGAAATAATAAAGATCCCAGCCATACCTCTCGACAACCTTCTCGCCGACCATTCCTCGTTCGCAATGGATATCTGCGAACAAATCAAACCGTTAGACCATTTCCAGAATTACCTAAAACACGGTTATTATCCATTCTACAAAAACATACATTCGTCCATCAACCAACGGCTTCAGTCTGTGGTATGCCGAATTATAGAAAACGACTACGCTATTATTGACGACGTATCTCCATCTACCATTCGCAAAACAAAGAAATTACTGATGGTTCTTGCCGAACGAGTACCACAACTGCCGAAAATGACAGCATTATACAAAGAACTTGACACCGACCGAAATCAAGGACTAAAAATGCTTCATGCCCTTGAGCGTGGTGGTTTGCTCATCCTTCTCGGCGACAACACAAAGAGTCCCAACAATCTATCGCGTCCCGACAAAATCTATATCAATAACCCCACACTAATGAATGCCATCAGTCCTTTTGCCGATGCTGGCACAATCCGAGAAACATTCTTCATCAATCAACTATCACAGTCTCACGATGTAAGATATCCCAATATGGGCGATTTTCTCGTTGACAGAAAACACATTTTCGAAGTCGGAGGGAAAGGCAAGACCTTTGACCAAATAAAAGACTTGCCCAATAGTTACCTTGCCGTAGATGACACCGAAATTGGGCACAATGCCCGAATCCCACTATGGATGTTCGGGTTGCTCTATTAAGGTGATTTCTAAAATTCCACGTAAATGAATAAAATGAAAAATGGAATGAATAAATATGGCATCACCATACAGACTATAGCCTGGCGCAAAGCTATGGGAGCTTTCGCTCTGTTTTTCCTACCGCTGTTGCTGCTTTCCTGCCAAGACAACGGCATTGTCTTTGACAATAGTCCTCGAGACACTAAAGCCAAAGACTTTGTCTATCTGCAAGATGGACATTTCATGTGCAACGACACTGCCTGGTTTGCAACGATGCTTAACTACAAAGTGGAATGGCGCAAGTTTGGCGACACAGTCTGCATCTCACCAGCCATCTATTACGAAAATCCCGATAACTGGGAGCACTCAGATGCATTGGGCACCACCACCCAGCTACTCAAGCACATTGCCTTTAGTTCCTCATTAGGTTTCAACACTATGCGTTTCTGCATTGACGTACTGAACAAGGATGAACAGGGCTACTTTTACGGCAATGGCGAGAGTCCTATTTACCTTTTGCAAGACAGTTCCGCCATCTTACAAGCAATCGACACACTTTTAGACCTTTGCAATCGTGTTGGCATACGAGCCATGCTACTCTTGAAACCCCCATTGGACGAGGAGCTGACGGCCTTTACAGAAGCTTTGCTGCGCCATTGCGCCGACAATCCAACGATTTTTGCCTACGACTTCATGAACGAGCCACTCTATTTCGACCCTGCCGAGACGCGCGACAAGAACGACGCCTACCGCATCGTAGATGGCTGGCGAAACATTATGAACCGATACGCACCCCACCAACTCTTCACCATTGGATTTGCCGAACCCATCGAGGTTTTTGAGTGGGACCCCTCCATCTTGCCTGTTGATTTCGTGGAGGTCCACACCTACCACCCCTTGCGTGTGGCCAGTGAGATGTACTGGTACGGACACTATTGCGGCAAACCCTGGATGGTAGGCGAGACGGCACTGCCCGCCGATGGCGACTCTGTGCCTTACTGCTGGCAAGAACGCTTTCTCCACGAGAGTTTCCAATGCGCCATCGACAACGGAGCCATCGGCTACGGCTGGTGGGAGTTCCAAGACTGTCCGTCTGGTGTAAATTTCGAAGCGCAATACACAGGCATTCTCAACCATATCGGAACAATTAGCACCCCACACGGAACGATTCAAGGATCCGTCAAAATGGAGACGACGCTTCCCCTGTTTCATTGGAGAGAAAACCCATGGGAAACCATTGTCGCCTTGCGGAAACCCACAACAGCGCCACCCGTGAACTACTACAATATGCTGGGCTACAAAAATCTCACGGTCGAAGCCACGGTGGTTGACGCCACAACAGACAAGCCCATCGAAGGTGCAGTGGTGCGAGGTTGGAACGAAGATTGGAGTGTGGGCGAGAACACCTTCAGCGACAGCCACGGTCGATTTTCACTTGTCTCCAACGACATTATGTCGCATTTTGAAATCTCCGCGCCAGGATACGAAAAGAAGAAGTTTGACAAGCAGATTGACTATCAACCCGCTCTCAATCCGGAGAAATTGCCTGAAAGGACACTGGAATACCAACAAATCAGTTACCTTCCCTTCTTGATGGACGAGAGTCACCTTTTGGAATTAAACCCAAGTCTATTCATCACACCCTCATCGGTAGGGAAAGTCCACACCATTGAACTAAACCCGCTTCAATAAAATACAGGAATAGCATTGCCCCGAAGTTGCTACCTACGACGCAAGAGGTATATATCGCCATTGGTTTTCAACGTTTCCCATTGCAAAGTGTCGCTTATCATTTCATCGATTTTGTCTTCTTCGCCCTCGTAGTAGCAATAACTGCGGCGTTTAAGAAGGTAATATTCAGCATTGTACCCCAACCCAATGGGAAACATATAGATACTGTCCCGCAATGCCAGATGCGGCACAAAAAAAGTTGTCGCACACACAGAGGCACTTGAAGGTATCTGCTCTATTAACTCTCGCACATATTCAGAATCGAAATCGTCCTGTCGGAAGTGCCTTTTATCAAATATCCGGACATTTTCCTTTCGGATGTGAGTGTACGGATTCGAAGTGGTATAGAACGTAGTAAGAATCGTGAGAGCCAAAGCCACGTATGAAAGTGCCGTTGCCAATTTCTGCGTGCGTAGTTCAGAAATGGCTATAAACGCCCCAATCACAAGCACAGTGTGGATTTCGATGTTGTAGTGGTTTGTCACACCCCAAAAACCGACATCTTGCGAAAGCATTTTCTGGAGCCACAGTGGGATAAGCATGATGATGTAGTTCGGTTTCTTGAGCATGAAAAGCAACCCGCTGGCCATACAGCAAACAAGGAATTCCATTTTCACACCGTGCCCGGCATCCGGCACGTTGCAATTTGTAAAAAGGGATTGAATCGTTTTCCATGGATGGGATGCAATATACATCGCAATTTCACGATAGTTCTCGCCCATCCATTCATACCGCCAAAAGCCCTTACTTTGCCCTCCAAACGCAGGCATGAATACGACTGATACTAGGATAAAATAGCCTATTCCGAAGGCAATGATTCCCCAGAGGCATTTCATTGCCATTTTATTGCTCCTGTAGTCCCATAGTAGTGCTACGGCGGAGAAAATCAGCCACAAAGGCATAGTCTCTTTGCCTAACGACAACAGCACAGCGAAAACAAATGTCCACCCGTAATGTTCTCTCTTGAGTGAATAAAGCATCCATGGGAAAAACATCGCAGCCACCACATTAGAATGGTAGTCGAAAGACACCGCATGAATAGCTCCAAAACCAGTAAGAAAGCAGATTAATGCAATGAATGGCAAAGTATGCGATTCGGAATGTAGCCCTATCAATCTATATACGCCGTATCCGCCAAAAAGCAATGCAACAATCTGTACAATGATCAGGGTATATTGTCCAAAAACAAGTGAGAGCGGAGACAAAATAATGAGGTAAAGGTCGAAATGATCACTCAGCAAGTTTTGAGGTTCCCACAGAAAGATGCTGCTATCGCAACAATGCCCATGGATGTAGTCGTAGAGGGCCTTGGTATATGTGCCAAGATCAAGGCAGAAAGTGCGGAAAAAATAGTGGTTGGGAAGGGCAATTAACGCATATATTACAGCCCCGACCAAAATAATGCCAAGTAACATTGAGTTACGGCGAGATACTTCCAGTTTCATGTTTTTTTAGCAGATTTCTTCTATGGTCTGCGACATTCCGTTGAAAACAAAAGTCTCCCCCACCTTCTTGCCTTTCAACGCCAGATAGATAGGAGTTTGCGCCGAGATGGCGAAATAAGGCAATTGTTCCTGATTGGGCTGCTGCACAAAAGGCACCATGAACTTGCCCACACCGACACTGAGGAAGAAACGTTGCTTGTCTGTAATCACGATGGCGCCATGTTCCGCCACCTCAAAAGGCTGCATCCTAAGCATCTCCTGCAAATAGCGGATGGAAGTGTTGGCGTTGCTGTACTGTTTGGCGTACATGTCGCGGGCACGCATCATCTTGGTACGGTAAGCGTCGTAGCGATCCACATTGGCGCCATAGTCGTTGCTCTGCTGCTGCGCAGAGTCCATTTCCTGTTTTGCCACAGATGCAATATGTTTCTGGTGGCTGATGCAGGCTTGAATGACTTTCCGTCGTTGTTCTTCTCTTGTCATGATAGGAACAAATAAAAAAAATCCCAACTGACCGAATGGACAGTCAGCTGGGATATAGAAAAGGATAGATTAGATTCTTCCAGGATAAACCTTCAAAGCCTCTTCAAGGCACTTCAATGCATTACGAAGGTCATCAAGATTCAAGCAGTAGGAAAGACGTGCCTGATGGCGACCCTTTTCGGGATCGACATAGAAACCCGTAGCGGGAGCCAACATTACGGTAGCGCCCTCGTAAGAGAAATCGGTAAGCAACCATTTGCAGAAACGGTCGCTGTCGTCGATAGGCAGTTCAATCACCGTATAGAAAGCACCCTTAGGCTTGGCACAGAAGCATCCGGGAATCTTGTTGATGTACTCAACCACAAGGTCGCGACGGCTTAAATACTCGTTGCCTACACCCTCGAAATACTCCGTTGGCGTGTCGATGGCTGCCTCGGAAAAGATCTGTCCCAAAGTAGGAGGCGACAGACGAGCCTGTGCGAGGCGCATAGCGATGGAATAGACCTCGGGATTGCGGGTAACCATACAACCTACACGAGCGCCACAAGCGCTGTAACGCTTGGAAGAAGAATCGAACAAAACAACATTGTTGTCAAGGCCTTCCAGCTGCATGATGCTGAAATGCTTGTAGCCATCGTAGCAAAACTCGCGATAGACCTCATCGGCAAACAGGAACAAGTCGTATTTCTTGACAATCTCGGCCACCTTTTTCAATTCCTCCTCCGAGTAGAGATAGCCCGTAGGATTGTTGGGGTTGCAGATCATGATGGCCTTGGTTTTGGGAGTGATGACCTTTTCAAACTCCTCGATAGGAGGCAGTTCAAAACCCGAATGGATGTCGCTGGAGATGGTTTTGATGACAGCGCCACAAAGCTTCGCGAAAGCGTTGTAGTTTGTATAATACGGTTCAGGGATAATGATTTCGTCGCCAGGATTGAAACAAACCGTGAAAGCGAACTGGATCGCCTCGCTACCGCCGTTGGTGACAATAATCTGGTTGGGATTGACCTCGATGCCAAAACGGTGATAGTATTCACACAATTTGTCGCGGAAACTCAGCATACCTGCACTCGGGCTATAGGAAAGCACACCGATTTCGGCATGGGCCAGCGCATCCAACGCCCCTTTGGGAGTGGCGATATCGGGCTGTCCGATATTGAGATGATAGACGTGGATTCCACGGGCCTTGGCCTCGTCGGCGAAGGGAACTAATTTACGAATCGCAGACTGCGGAAGTTCGTATCCTTTTTTTGATAGTTGCGGCATAAAAAAATCGTGTTTAATGGAACAAATAATTGCGTCAATTCTATTCGGGTTTCTTAACGTTACCCTTGATTTTCAGCACAACACGGGGGTTGTCCACTGCGTTGGAGGTAACGGTGATGGTCTTGGTGAAACCACCCACATTGGCGGTATTGTAGCGAACCTTGATGGTGCCAGTCTTGCCGGGCATAACGGGTTTCTGGGTCCAGGAAGGAGTGGTGCAGCCGCAGCTAGCCTTTACGTTAGTAAGAATCAGAGGTTCATTGCCTTCGTTGGTGAAGGTAAATTCGCAGTTGCCGTCACCGCCCTTTTCGATGGTGCCGTAATCATGAAGCATCTTTGAGAAGGTAATCTTAGGACCATCGTTAGGTACATTGTTGGCAGGTTCGTTCTGTGCATTGGCAAAACCCATTGCCAAGAAGGCAAACAGACTCAATAAAAAGAACTTTTTCATAATGTGTTATTTTTAAATTGTTTATAAATCAATTAGAGTTGTATTCAATTCTACACAATACATTGCAAATGTACATATTTTTGTGTTAGTAATGTTAATTTTCTTGCAAGAAAATTGTTTCTTTTTCGACAAAAACATACTATTCAATTCATTATCAACAAAAACAAAGAACATTACCGACATGCCAACATTGTTTTCGCAGATTCTTTTCGCAATGAAATCCAGCCACAAAACGAGCCCGATTGCACAGTTTGAGCCACCGCAAAAAATAAATTCCAAATAAAGTTGCACGAATGGGAAAAATAGCGTAACTTTGCAATTCCACTTTGTGGATACTATGACTATACATCAATCATTAATTATTAATCACATAAATCTAACACTATGGCATTTAAAGGACAAATCGTAGTCGACACCGAGCGTTGCAAAGGTTGCGGCGTGTGCGTTCAGCACTGCCCCAAGCAGGTCATCGCCCTGTCGAAGAATGTAAACGGCAAAGGTTACAACTACCTTGAGACCGTAAACGAAGACTGCATCGGCTGCGCAAGCTGCGCAATCGTATGCCCCGACGGTGTTATCTCCGTCTACAAAGTTAAGTGTTAAACTAAAAAACGTTCAATAGAAATGGCAAAAGAACTCCAATTAATGAAGGGCAACGAAGCTATTGCCCGCGCAATGATTGCCAGCGGATGCGACGGCTATTTTGGCTATCCCATCACCCCGCAGTCTGAAGTTATGGAAACCCTGATGGCCGAAAAGCCTTGGGAGACCACTGGTATGACCGTTCTGCAGGCCGAGAGCGAAATGGCCTCCATCAACATGGTTTATGGTGGCGCAGCTACCGGCAAAAAGGTTGCTACCTCCTCCTCTTCTCCTGGAATCTCCTTGATGCAGGAAGGTTTGACCTACCTCGCAGGCGCTGAAATCCCCTGCCTCATCGTCAACGTTATGCGTGGCGGTCCCGGATTGGGCACCATCCAGCCCTCTCAGTCCGACTACTTCCAGAGCGTTAAGGGTGGTGGACACGGTGACTACCAGCTCTACACCTTGGCTCCCGCTTCGGTTCAGGAAATGTACGACTTCGTATTCGACGCTTGGGACATCGCCTTCAAGTATCGCAACCCTGTTTTGATCCTCTCCGACGGTGCTATCGGACAGTGCATGGAAAAACTTTACACCCGCGACTTTACTCCTCGTTGGACCGAAGAAGAACGTCGTAAGAACGCACCTTGGGGCACTTGGGGCAAACCCGCTACCCGTGGTCACAACATCATCACCTCTCTCGAACTCGACAGCGCCAAGCAGGAAATCTTCAACCACAAACTGCAGGCCAAGTATGCCGAAATGAAAGAAAAGGAAGTTCGCTACGAAATGCTGAACTGCGAAGACGCTGACTACATCATCGTAGCTTACGGTTCCAGCAGCCGTATCGCTATGAAAGCTATGCAGATGGCTCGCGAAAAGGGCATCAAGGTCGGTTTGTTCCGCTTGATCACCCTCTTCCCCTTCCCCACCAAGCAGCTTAACGAACTTTCAAAGAAAGTAAAGGGTATGCTCTGCGTTGAAATGAGCGCCGGTCAGATGATCGAAGACGTTCGCATCGCTACCGAATGCAACATCCCCGTTGAGCATTTCGGCCGTTTTGGTGGTATCATCCCCACCCCAGGCGAAGTGTTGGAAGCATTAGAAAACAAGATTGTAAAATAAATGAATATGTGAATGGTGAATAGCGAAGAGTGAATTGAACCAATCCAATCACTGATCACAAATCACCTGTCACACAAAATCAAGAATAATATGGCAAACGATATAGTAAAACCTGAAAACCTGGTTTACTCAAGAACCAAAGTTTTGACTGATGCCACCATGCACTACTGCCCCGGCTGCGGCCACGGCACCACCCACCGCATCGTTGCTGAAGTTATCGAAGAATTAGGCATTCAAGGCACCACCGTAGGCGTAGCTCCCGTTGGATGCTCCGTTTTGGCCTACAACTATTTTGACGTCGATTTCCAAGAGGCAGCTCACGGCCGTGCTCCAGCATTGGCTACCGCTATCAAGCGCCTCAACCCCGACCTCAACGTATTCACCTACCAGGGTGACGGCGACCTCGCCGCTATCGGAACCGCTGAGACCGTTCACGCTGCAAACCGTGGCGAAAACATCACCATGGTGTTCGTAAACAACGGTATCTACGGTATGACCGGCGGTCAGATGGCTCCTACCACCCTCGTTGGCATGAAGTCAGCCACCACTCCTTATGGTCGTTGCGTTGAGCGCAATGGTTATCCCTTGCGTATCACCGAGATGTTGGCAACCTTGCCCGGCACCTACTACGTAACCCGTCAGTCTGTTCACACTCCTGCCGCCGTTCGTAAGGCAAAAGCCGCCATCAAGCAGGCCTTCCTCAACCAGCAGAACAAAAAGGGTCTCTCTTTCGTAGAAATCGTTTCTAACTGCAACAGCGGTTGGAAAATGACCCCCGTTCAGGCCAACAAGTGGATGGAAGAGAACATGTTCCCCAACTACCCCATCGGCGACATCAAGGTTGACGGCAAGATTGCCGAAGGCATTGACATCAACCGTCTCGTAGTTGACCACCCCTTATCAGTAGTTAACAAATAATTATGTGACCGGTGTCCCGTGAACAGTGAACTGACAATACCTTTTCATTCGTCCGCTCACAGATTACAGGTTACAGATCACACAAAAAATAAAACATTACAATCATGACAGAAGAAATAATCATCGCCGGCTTTGGTGGACAGGGTGTTCTCTCCATGGGTAAAATCCTTGCCTACTCAGGCGTTATGCAAGATAAAGAAGTCAGCTGGATGCCTTCTTACGGTCCTGAAATGCGTGGTGGTACAGCTAACGTATCCGTCATCATCAGCGACGAGCGCATCAGCTCCCCCATCATCAACCAGTTCGACACCGCCATCATCCTCAACCAGCAGTCTTTGGACAAGTTCGAGAAGAGCGTAAAACCTGGTGGTCTTTTGATTTACGACCCCAATGGCATCACCCACGAACCCACCCGCAAGGATATCAACATCTACAAGATTGCCGCTACCGCTAAGGCTCAGGAAATGGGTATCTCCAAGGTGTTCAACATGGTTGTTCTCGGTGGTTTCTTGAAACTGAAACCCATCGTGGCTCCTGAGTTCATCCACAAGGGTCTCGAAAAATCCCTTCCCGCTCGTCACCACAACCTCATTCCCCAGAACGAGGATGCTATCGAGGTCGGCAAGGGCTTGATCGAAGCAGTGCAAGTTCTCTAATAGTTATTAGAAAACATAAAAAAACGACGCCTGTTGGCGTCGTTTTTTTTATTCTCATCAATCTTTATTAAATCCATTTGATCAGGAAATTAGCCATACCTAATAAATTACTTAGCCATACCTAATAAAATTAGCGCATTTTTGATAATTAGTCGGCAAGTATTGTCTTCGGAGATTTCATATCGCCAGTACGACAAAAAAATTTGAGGAATTTATCTGCAAAAAATTACCCAATATTTCATATTTTTTTGTAATTTTGCAAATTATGCCGTATTGTAAACTTGGCATAACTGGTTTTAGAAAACAATAACAAAACAGCATTCAATATGTGTGGAATAGTTGGATACATTGGGGACCAAGAGGCCTATCCCATTCTTATTAAAGGACTTCACAGACTGGAATACCGTGGCTACGATTCTGCCGGAGTAGCTCTCATCAACAACGAAAGCGACTTGTCGGTATATAAAGCCAAAGGCAAGGTTGTCGCATTGGAACAGCTCTGCAGCGAAAAGGACGTCAGCGGCACCATCGGCATTGCCCACACCCGCTGGGCCACCCACGGCGAACCCAATGAGGTGAACGCCCATCCCCATTTTTCCCAAAGCCGCCATTTGGCACTCGTCCACAACGGCATTATCGAGAACTACAAATCACTTCGCGCCGAACTGGAAAAGAACGGATTCACTTTCTGCAGCCAGACCGACACCGAAGTGCTGGTGCAATGGGTTGAACACATGCAGAACACCCACCACTGCGACCTCTACACCGCCGTACAGTTGGCACTCAAGAACGTTGTTGGAGCCTATGCCATCGCCATTCTCGACAAGACCAATCCCGATCAGCTCGTATGCGCCCGCAAGGGTAGCCCGCTGATTATTGGCGTAAGCAAGAACGAGAGCGGACGTTCGGAGTTTTATCTCGGCTCCGACGCCACCCCCATCATCGAATACACCAACAAGGTTGTCTATCTCAAAGACGAGGAAATCGCCATCATGGACCGTACCGGCAGACTGGACATCACCAACCTCGCCAACGTAAAGCAGACTCCGCAACTCTGCACTTTGCAGATGAGCCTCGACCAACTCGAGAAAGGCGGATTCCCACACTTTATGCTGAAAGAGATTTGGGAACAGCCCAACGCCTTGCGCACCTGTATCCGCGGCCGCCTGAACATCGTTGACAAAGACGTCATTCTCAGCGGCATCCTCGACAACAAAGACAAATTCATCAACTGCCGCCGCATCATCATCTGCGCCTGCGGTACCTCTTGGCACTCGGCATTGATTGGCAAATATTTCATCGAAGAGGCAGCCCACATTCCCGTAGAAGTGGAATACGCATCGGAATTCCGCTACCGCAACCCCGTCATCTATCCCGATGACGTAGTGATTGCCGTATCGCAGTCGGGCGAGACCGCCGATACCCTGGCAGCCATCCAGTTGGCAAAATCCAAAGGAGCATTCCTTTATGGCATCTGCAACGTAATCGGATCCTCCATCGCCCGCGCCACCGACAGCGGCACCTACCTGCATGTTGGACCCGAAATCGGCGTAGCCTCCACCAAGGCCTTCACCGGTCAGGTCATCACCCTCGGACTCCTGGGCTTGGCAATCGCCAAAGAGAAAGGAACCTTGGACGACAAGATATTCCACATGCTTGTTGACGAGCTACAACAGATTCCAGACAAGATGCAATGGACATTGGACCACAACAAGGACATCGCCCACTTTGCCCAGATGTTCACCTACTGTAAGAACTTCATCTATTTGGGACGTGGATACAACTATCCCGTTGCCCTTGAAGGCGCACTCAAGCTAAAAGAAATCAGCTACATCCACGCAGAAGGCTATCCTGCTGCAGAGATGAAGCACGGTCCTATTGCCTTGGTTGACGAAGAGATGCCAGTGGTCGTTATCGCACCCAAACGCGGCATGTACGACAAAGTGGTGAGCAACATACAGGAAATCAAGTCCCGTAAAGGCAAGATTATCTCCGTGGTAACCGAAGGCGACACCGTCGTCAAAGAGATGAGCGACTACTGCTTCGTAATTCCTGACACACGCGACTGCTTCGTTCCGTTGCTGGCGGTAATCCCGTTACAGTTGCTGAGTTACTATGTAGCCATCGCCAAAGGCCGCAACGTTGACCAGCCCCGCAACTTGGCAAAGAGCGTAACAGTGGAATAAGAATACATCAAATTGCAAGGCTCGGGGCTGCGCCCCGAGCCTTGTGTTTTGAATAGCGAAAGCTACAAGAATCATAAAACCAAGCGTTTCATATATTAATGCAACCAAAAAACGAACCTATCAGAAAAAACAAAACAATAAAATAACATATTTAGAAATAACGCATTAGCTATTATTCACGTCCAAATCAAAAGCCTCGCAAACTGATGATTTCGGTTATCGGATAAAGCAATGCCACGAGATAGTCTTGTAGATTACTCGTATCACTCTATAAAAGTTGATGCTTGCACCTCTAAGGTGTGAGCTAATCTAGGAGTGATACGGGGTTCATGCGAGGCTCCTCGTGGACGTGTTAGAGAGGTTCACGCCTTTCTTATTGCCCGATTTGATGATTGATAGTTGTGCGAAAACTATCAATCATTATGGCAATGCAACATCTAAAGGTTGTGTCCTTGTTCTCCGGATGCGGAGGCTTGGATTTAGGCTTTGAACAAGAAGGCTATGAAATCATCTGGGCCAATGAGTTTGATAAGGATATTTGGAAAACATACCGATTCAATCATCCAAACACATTCTTAGATACACGAAGCATCACTGAAATTGACGAAAACCAAATTCCCGATTGTGATGTAATAATTGGAGGTCCGCCCTGTCAATCGTGGAGTGAAGGAGGAGCAAAAAGAGGGTTAAATGACAAACGTGGCAGATTGTTCTACGACTACATTCGTATTCTCAAAGCAAAACAGCCTTTGTTTTTCTTGGCGGAAAATGTGTCGGGAATGTTGTTGGACTGTCATAAAGAAGCTTTGACAAGCATCAAACAGGCGTTTATGGATGCGGGGTATCATTTGTATTTCAAATTGTTGAATGCCTGCGACTATGGTGTTCCGCAAGACAGAAAAAGAGTGTTTTTCATAGGTTTAAGGAACGACATAAAAACGGAATATGTTTTTCCTAACCCACTAAATAAAAGATTCACACTCCGAGATGCTATCGCTGATTTACCGAACAATCCAACACCCATTCCAAACGGCTTGTTTTACGATAGACCACAGCCAAGTTTTCCAAATCACGAATATATGACTGGAGGGTTCTCTTCAATTTATATGTCAAGAAATAGAGTTCGTGGTTGGGATGAAGTTTCTTTTACCATTCAAGCCCAAGCTCGCCAAGCTCCTATCCACCCACAAGCGCCAAAAATGACTTTCATCAATCAAAACAAAAGGGAATTTGTGAAAGGAAAAGAATCTTTGTATCGTAGGTTAAGCGTCAGAGAATGTGCAAGAATACAGACTTTCCCAGATGACTTCATTTTTCTATATCAAAATATTGCCGTTGGGTATAAGATGATTGGAAATGCCGTCCCTGTAAAATTGGCAAATGAAATGGCAAAATCACTATATAAGCAATTAGCAAATCTATTGTAATTATGCCAAGTCAAGTTGAAAATGGGAAAGCCTTTGAATACAGCATAGCCTATTGCTATTATACTTATCTTAAAGCCAATGTATTAAAGCATGTAGAAATTCAAGAAGATGTATTTTTAAATAATGCAAAAGCATGCTACAACATACAACCTGAAGAAAACAAACTGGAATTTGACTCAGCAGCCAACAAAACTATTGAAACACTTATCGCCATCGAACCTGGATTGTCAGTTGAACGGAGCGGAGACGACGTCTTGAAAATCCGCATTGCAGCTGATTCCGAAGGGCATTGGGGAGATGTTCGGGACATAATAATGTGGCGGCCAAATGTTAGTCCTATTTGGGAAATCGGTATTTCGGCTAAAAATAATCATGATGCAGTCAAACAATCACGAATATCGCCAACAATTGATTTTGGAAAAGAATGGATGGGGGCACAATGCTCAAAGACCTATTTCTCTGAAATCAACAAAGTTTTTGATTGGATTTCCAAGATGAGGCAAGTTACCCATAATTTAAAATGGTCGGATTTGGGAAACGAAAAACAAAGTCAGGTTTACAAACCTTTATTAGATGCATTTAGAAAGGAAATGTTGCGCCTTACCACAGAAAACCCCGAATTATCAGCAAGATTGCTTTGCTATCTGATAGGGCAGAAGGCGTTTTATAAAATAATCAAGGAAGACAAAAATAATTTAGTGGTTGTCAAGGCTTTTAACATTGACGGAAAACTAAATAAAACCATAAATGGACATAAACCAATTGCCAAAACTGATGCAATTAAAATGCCTTCCCGAGTAATAGAACTGGAATACAAAAAAGATTCAGACAATACTTTAATAATGGTTCTGGATGAGGGTTGGCAAATCAGTTTCAGAATTCATAGTGCAAGTACCTTTGTAGAAAATTCATTAAAATTTGACATCCAACTCATTGGAAACCCACCAATCCTTTTTACACAACATTTGTTTTGATTGCAAAAAGCATTTTGAGTTGAACGAAATAGCATCCTTCCTATTCCTACTTGATGCCCAGTTTCTTTTTCATGTCGGACGAGAGGGCGTCTTTGTGGATGAGGATGGTGACGGTCTTGTAGCGGAAGAAGGCTTTGCTGCAATAGAACATGCCTTTGTATTTCCCTACTTCGCCCCAGCTGTTTTTCACCAGATAGTATTCATTGCCCATCTGGTCCTTGGCGGTGCCGTAGATGAGCATCAGGTGGTCGTCGTTGGTTTCGTGGTTCTCCCATGCCAGCTGACGCTCTTCGGGTGTCACCCAACGCTGCGGTGTGGGATGGTTGGCAGCCTCGTCCTGAATGTCCTGGCTGCTCATTCCCGTCCAATGCGCCATATCGCTACCCTTGAGCTCAGCAGCCTGCGCGGCGGTGGCGGGAAGTACGCAAAAACCGTTCTTGACATTGGTACGGAAACCCGGCTCGCTGACATCACTGTCCCAACCCACAGGATATCCCGTTTCGATGGCATGGTCGGTGACGGCAAGAAGTTCGTCAAGCGTTACATTATAGCTCAAGTCATGACGCCAGTTGTCGGGACTTTCCACGGCATAGCGGCTATAGAGTGGCTCGTGCAGGAATGCCGTGAGCTGGATATAGTCGTCGGACTTCAAACCCGTAGATTCATAAAAAGACTTAGGCGTGTATTCCCTACCCTTATAGGTGAACTTTTCGGGAGGCACGCCAAGATAGACCTCATGAACGGCACGGATGGCCTTAAGCGCAAGGAGCTGATAGGCAGAGTCGCTCTGCAAACTCCCACTCTGCGCAGCGGCTTTGACCATAGGATTGGTCATACTGCTCAATTCCGAATGGTTCGACAGCGAATCGCAGTACATCACGCCAGGACGCATCAGTTCTTCGGGCACCAGACCATATTTCTCCATGCAATGAAGCACATCGCCAAAGCAGCCACCCTGCGAGAACGACATATCGCCATGGCAGCGGATTACGGCGGCAGCACGATCCATATAATCGACAAAGGCGGTGTACATCTCGCTAAGGTCGTATTCACCCTTATTCATTCGGAGCAGCTCCGCTTCAAGGAAAGCCGTCCCGGCATAGTCCCAACAAGTACCCGCACGGCTCTGGTTCTTGACGCTGGTAACAGGGAGTTCCTTGACCATGGTAAACTGGTAGCCTTCATTCTCTTGGGCCTCTTCCTGACCCATCATAGGAAGCGCCAACAACATGGCGACTGACATTGCAAGTATTTTTTTCATAAAGAGGAATGGATTAATTACGAGTTGGTTTTTTATTTTTATTTATTGCCAATAAACAAATATCATTTTTTCGAGGCTTTGAGGATTTGCTCCGCGAGACCGATTTTGTAGCCTTGGCTGTGGAAAAGGATTTCGCCACGATTGTTGACAAGCGCCACAAAGGGGTAGTCGGGCTTGGACTGCGAGGGATTGATGGTCTTGAGCAACAATGCACCAAAGGGGTCAAGATTTTTGGTACTGAGAATGTCGGCGTTGGGAAGGTTCCACGCCAAGACATTCACGTTGTCGGGAGCCAACAAGTAGATCATTCCGCCCCACTGCTGCAAGGCTTTACGTTGCTCTTGCAACTCCTTGACCAGATGTTTGGAAGGCTCGCGGTAGTCGCCCAAATTGATGTAGAGCATCCCCGCAGCGCCGGCATAGTCGGCAAGGGTGGTACCGAAAACCTCTAAATCAGGATTGATGACGGCATTGGATTGAGCGTTTTTTTCAACAAGGGGGCGCAAGATGATTTCGAGCGAGCGGTTTTCTCCCTCCTTAAGGGTGAAGAACTCCATTCGGCTCAGCACATCGCCCTCGGGATAGCGGTTGCCCGTAAAGAGACAGTAGTAGCCAGGTTCCAACTGAAGCGTGGCAGGGAATTTCGCCAAGCGATCGTCACCCTCAAAATCGAAGGTGACAAAATCGCCATTTTCGTATTTCGCCAAGGCAAAATGAGGCCAATAGACAGGCACTTCGGGATTCTTGCCACGATAGGTGAGGGTGAGAGAAGTTGTTGAATTGTTGAGTTGTTGAGTTGTTGAGTTGTTGAGTTGAGTGTCGAATGATACTTTTTGCCAATCGTTAACGTCTTGATTCCAAACGTAAATGATATTAGTGGCATTGTCGAGATAGGCAGGGATATTCAACGAACGGCAGGCGGCGACGAAGAAGATGTCACGGCTGTGCGCGTCGGCGTGCCTCAACTGATAGACACCCACGGGCGAGATGGGACAGTTGTAGTAGTTGCCTGTGTCGTCCACGGCGATGTGCTGCAACGTCCAGTCGCGCAGCTGCTGGTAGCCTTTGTCGCCCTGAATGTTGGCGAAGGCCTCGTGCAGCGGCTGACGCCAGGCACGCACCATCTCGTTGCTGATACGGGCGGGAAGGATACCCTGCTTATAGACGTCGTAGGTGTAATCTGCACCGTAGCAAGTACCTTTCTGGCGGTCGGCCCAGTCGAAACCTGTCATGTGCGCCTCCAGCACCTCGGCGGTGATGTCGCGAAGGTCTTTGTCGGAATAGGACTTGAGGTAGTCGTAGATATGCTCGAACGCCCTTCCCTGACCGCCCCATACGTCGAAGAATTTTGCTATCTCGGCATAATTGCCTTCCGACTTCTGGACGATCTCCCACACCTGACTGTCGGAGAAGTCGGCGCCCCTCCAGTACCATTCTTTGGGCAGGAGCTGACGGTAGTTGTCCTCGGTGGGGAAGGTGGCGGTGTAGGCGTTGCGGATAGAATCCTCATGGGCGATGCGTTGGGCGTTCTTTGCCACAGCCTCTTCGGTAGGCGTTACCTTGGCTTCGCCAGCCACAGGGGGGACGATGTCGAGTTCTTCGACATATTCATTCTCTGATGTACGCGTCAAACAAATGGTAATCAAGCTGTCCTGACGCACGTCGAGTTTGCTGTAGCCATATTCCTTGCCATCGGTAGCCCAGATGAGCAAGTCGCCCAAGCCGGTAGTAAGCGACGCCTTGCCCTCGGCATCGGTGTTCACGGAGGCGAGGGTGTAGTATTCGCTATAGTTGTAGAGCTTGAACTTCACCGCAGCATCAGCGACAGGTTTCTCCATGTTGTCGAGCACCGTGACGGTGACGCGACGCGTTGGTGCATAGTGCGAGAGCAGGTTGAGATCGCTATAGAGCGGAGTCTGTTCCACCACCTCTTCGTCGCCGTGGTAACGGCCAAAAGCCTTGCTGTGGACCATCATGCAGCGAGTGGAAGGCACCGAAAACCAACCCATGTTGAGTTCGGGGTCAGGCTCGCAGGCGCCTAGGAACTTCCATTCGCCATCCACCCAGACCTCCACCCAAGCGTGGTTGTCGTCGCAGTGCGCCCAACGAGGCGTATAGCACTGACGGGCAGGGATGCCCACGGCACGCATCGCCGTAACGGTGAAGGTAGATTCCTCGCCACAGCGACCCAACGAGGTGCGCATGGTGGCAAGCGGTGCGGAAGTACGGATATCAGCGGCACGATAAGCCACATATTCGTGGCACCAATGGTTCACTTCGAGGGCAGCCTGCTCCATCGAAAGGTCCTTCACACGGTCCTTCAGTTCACGGAACATCAGCATTCGGGCGGTGTCGAGGTTCTCGTTGTTGACACGATAGACCAAGACAAAATGGCGGAAGATGTCCTCGGGAATTTCTTCACCCCAACTGAACGTGTCGCGTGCGGCGAAAGCATACTGCACCTGTTTGAGGAAGAACGCACCATCGTAGTCCGCCAAATCGCTGTAGGGCATATAGGCATAGAGAAATTCCAAAGCTTCGCGGTCGCGAAGACAAAGGGTGTCCATACCCGCAAAAAGCGCCTCCGCCCTACCCTGAGCCAAATCCTGACGAGCCACAAAGTCGGCATGCACCTGGTTGCGATACTGCTTGTCGGTGATGAAATGCGGATTGCGGTTGCAACCCACCAAAAGAAGCAAGACCATTGACAATAGCGCAAAGCGATAATTGCTTGTTCTGCGCAGCAAACTATTTTTCATTTTCTGTTATTTGATTTATAAGTTTTTCGACCAAAATACCGTCGGTTTCGATGGTTCCGTCGGGAAGGGTATGCTTGCAAGAGCCGTGAATCTCCTGTGCGCCTGTCTCGTGAAGAATGTAGGCGGCGTTGTCGGGAGTGACACCCGCACCCGCAAGAATGATGATGCGGCCTGCCGCCAGCGTCACCAATTGACGCAACAAAGGAATGCCCTCCACCGCCGACGGGGCGCACCCCGAAGTGAGAATGCGATGGCAACCGCAAGCGATAATCTGCTCCAACGCCTGCAACGGATTGGCGCACTCGTCAAAAGCCCGATGAAACGTAACTTCCATGGGTGCGGCAAGACGTACAATCTCGGCGGTGCGATCCACATCAATGCTGCCATCCTGGTGCAGGAAGCCCACCACAACTGCATGAGCGCCTAATTCTTTGCACCTTGCAACTTGATGTTTAATCATAGCATATTCCGCATCGCTATAGCAGAAATCGCCCCCTCGTGGACGCACCAAGACATGCGTTCTCAATCCCATAGCCACACAGCTGCGAATATCCTCTTCCGTAGGCGTAACGCCACCCACCTCAAGGTTGTGGCACAACTCGACACGTTTGGCACCCGCTTTTTGGGCATTGATGGCGGACTGAATGGAATTGCAACAAATTTCTAACATTGGCATACTACAATTGAGAAATACAAAAGTACGAAAAAAAAACGAATTGATTCCTAAATGCTTGCAAAGCAATATAGAAAACCTATAAACCTATTGATTTTATGAATATAAAATAATCTCCATTTTGCTTGCGTGAATAAGAAAAACTTCGTATTTTTGCAATGAATAAATACTTGTAATCATTACAATATTTTTAAAACAACCAACTAATAATCAAATAGCCACGTGAAGAACGCCCAAGAGCATCTGATTTCAAAAGGGATCCACCCATCCCACCAGCGCGTAGCCATCATGGACTACCTGCTCAAACACCGCACCCATCCCAATGTGGATGAAATCTACAGCGCCCTAAACGAATCAATGCCAACCCTTTCGAAGACCACCATCTACAACACATTGAAACTCTTTGAAGAAAAAGGAGCGGTAAGCAGCATTTCCATCGACGAAAAAAACGCGCGCTACGATGCCTTTACCCAGCCACACGCTCATTTCCAGTGCATACAGTGCGGCGCCATTTACGACCTCGACTTGAATCAAGAGCCGACCCTTTCTGACGAGACAAAATCGGAATTCACTATCCTCAATACTCAAATATACTATAAAGGAATCTGTCCAAAATGCAAAACGCCAGAAAAATAAATAATGACCTATACTACATAGGTGCAAGCGACAGACGTCTGTCGCTGTTTGAGAACGTATATCCCATACCAAGAGGTGTTTCATACAACAGCTATGTGATGCTGGACGAGAAAACCACCCTGCTTGACACGGCCGACGCCGCTGTGGGACGTCAATTCTTTGAAAACCTTGCAGGAGCATTGCAGGGAAGAAATCTGGACTATATGGTTATAAACCACATGGAACCAGACCACTGCGCATTGATAGAAGAAGTATTGTTGCGTTACCCTCACACAACCATCGTTACCAACAAGAAAGCGTCAGAAATGATTCAACAGTTTTTCGACCTTAACTTGGACGGCAGACTGATGATTGTTGGTGAAGGCGACTCTCTGAATACTGGACGGCATTGCTTCCATTTTATGATGGCCCCCATGGTGCATTGGCCCGAAGCGATGGTAAGTTACGACAGTTGCGACCACATTCTGTTCTCCGCTGACGCATTCGGAACCTTTGGCGCTTTGAACGGCAACATCTTTGCCGACGAGGTGGATTTTGAGAGAGAATGGCTGAACGATGCCCGCCGCTATTTTACAAATATCGTAGGCAAATACGGCCCACAAGTGCAATCTCTACTGAAGAAAGCCGCAACTCTTGAAATCGACATGATTTGCCCACTCCACGGCTCCATCTGGCGCACCAACATCAATTGGTTTGTCCATAAATACGACCTTTGGAGCACCTACAAACCCGAGTGCACGGGCATAGTCATCGTATATGGTTCAGTTTACGGCAACACCGAAGCGGCTGCCAACCTGCTGGCAGCGAAGTTGGCGGACAAAGGAATCCGAAACATCAAAATGTATGACGTAAGTCATACTGATGTAAGCAAACTGGTGAGTGAGACATTCCACTACAGCCACTTAGTACTTGCCGCCGCAACCTACAATGCAGGAATCTTTACACCAATGGAGAACTTCCTCCTCGACCTGAAAGCCCATAACATGCAACAACGCACTTGCGCCATAATTGAGAACGGCACATGGGCGCCTCAGAGCGGCAAAATGATGCGCGCACTGTTGGAGCAGATGAAAGAAATGACCGTAATAGGAGAAAACTTCACACTGAAGTCCAGCATGAAAGCCTCACAGGAAAAAGATCTCGACCAGTTAGCTGACCTATTGGCTGAAAGTCTCAATAAATGACAATATGAACCCTATTAACCAAAAAAAATAACAGTATGGAAAACATCAACTTAAACGCCTTGCGCAAGATAGGCTACGGCCTATACGTGCTTACCGCCCGGGAGGGCGGAAAGGACAACGGCTGCATCGTCAATGTGGTTGCCCAACTTACCGACAAACCATTGCAGATGCTTATCAGCGTAAACAAAAACAACCTTACGCACGACATGATTCTGCACACAGAAGCCTTCAATGTCAGTATGCTGACAGAAGAGACACCGATGGAAGTCATCAAACACTTTGGCTTCCAGAGCGGAAGAACCGTCAACAAGTTTGAGCACTGCCAAGAAGAGCACCGTGCAGCAAATGGAATATTGTATATTCCCAAATATACCAACAGTTTCATCAGCGGCAAGGTGACGCAGACTGTGGATTTAGGCACCCACACCCTCTTCATCGCCGAGGTTACCGAGGCTGCAACTTTGGGCGAGGCACCTTCGCTGACCTACAACTACTACCAGCAGCACATCAAACCCAAGCCTGCATCCACGGCAGAATCCCCAAAGGTTACACGATGGGTATGCCAGGTGTGCGGTTACGTATATGAAGGCGAGAACATTCCCGACGATTTCATCTGCCCTTGGTGCAAGCACGGGAAAGCAGATTTCGTAAAGCAACAGGAATAGCAACACAACACATTGTTTCTCTATGAGTTTGATTCATCAAACATAACCACCAATTATTAACCAAAAACCAAAAAATTATGGAAAAGTACGAATGCACGATTTGCGGGTACATCTACGACCCCGCAAAAGGCGACCCCGACAACGGAGTCCCACCAGGAACGAAATTCGAAGACCTGCCCGACGATTGGGTCTGCCCTCTCTGCGGTGTAGGAAAAAAGGAATTTCAAAAACTAAACAGTTAATCTGATTAACAAACCGACCATTGATTGGTCAACCAACTTCACCAACTAAAAAAAAACATTAATCTTAAAATCAAATCATTATGTTAAACAAAAAAGTAGCCGATCTGCTCAACGATCAAATCAACAAGGAGTTCTACTCAGCATATCTTTATCTCGACATGAACAACTATTTCGAGGCTCGCGGCCTTAACGGATTCGCCAACTGGTACAAAATCCAGGCTATGGAAGAGCGCGACCATGCCATGTTGTTCTATCAATACCTCCAAAACAACGACTGCAAAGTTACCTTGGGCGCCATCGCACAGCCCGACAAGAAGTTCAAATGCGACATGGATGTGCTTAAGGCTGGCTTGGAGCATGAAGAATATGTAACCTCCTTGATCAACAACATCTATGCCGAGGCTTACAAGGCTAAGGATTTCCGCACCATGCAGTTCCTCGACTGGTTCATCAAAGAGCAAGGCGAAGAAGAGACCAACGCCCGCGACATGATCACCAAGATGGAACTCTTTGGCAGCGACCCCAAGAGCCTCTATATGCTCAACCAGGAACTCGCTGGCCGCGTTTACTCCGCACCAAGTTTGGTATTAGACTAAATGAATACTACTATGAAAGAACAAGTATTGGCAGCAATGAAAGCTGCAGGCAAACCCATTAGCGCTGGAGAAGTGGAAAAGGCACTTGGCGCCGACCGCAAGGAAATTGACAAAGCTTTTGCCGAACTCAAGAAAGAGGGAAAAATCATCTCTCCCGTAAGATGCAAATGGGCACCCGCCGAATAGTGTAGAGACGTTGCTAGCAACGTCTCTACCCATTGAAACCAATTTAGAAACAATCAAAAAAATAACATGGGACAAGAGCCTAGATCAACGTCAAGGTTAACGTCAACGTCAAGGTTATTGTCCCAACTTATTTTTTAATCATTACATAAAATAAAACAAACATGAAAAAATTTATCTGTCCCGTATGCGGCCACATCGAAGAAGCCGAAGAAATGCCCGCAAAATGCCCCCTCTGTGGCAAACCCATGCAAGAAATGAAAGAAGAAGGCCTTAACTGGGCCGCTGAGCACGTGTTAGGCGTAGCAAAAGGCGCTCGCGAAGACATCATCGAAGATCTCCGCGCCAATTTCAACGGTGAATGCACCGAAGTAGGCATGTACCTCGCCATGGCTCGCGTAGCTCATCGTGAAGGCTATCCCGAAATCGGACTCTACTGGGAAAAAGCCGCTTTCGAAGAGGCTGAACACGCCGCCAAATTCGCCGAACTGCTTGGTGAAGTACTCACCGACAGCACCGCCAAGAACCTCAAGATGCGTATCGAAGCCGAGAACGGCGCCACCATGGGCAAGACCGACCTCGCAAAACGCGCCAAGGAACTGGGTCTCGACGCTATCCACGACACCGTTCACGAAATGGCTCGCGACGAAGCCCGTCACGGCAAAGCCTTCCAAGGCCTCTACAAACGCTATTTTGAGAAATAAGCATCAATTATCAGTCAAATCTTTAAAGGGGCGCTCAAAAGAGCGCCCCTTTATTGCAATAAAACCACACAAACTACGTTTTTCTAAAAAAGAAAAGATTTCTCAACCCTTAACAAATTATCGATTTACCTAATTACAAACCAGTAGCTACAGTTTAAAGGTCTAAAGAATCAACTCAACAATTCAACAATCCCCCATTCCCCATGCTTCATCTCGAAAACAGCGTTACCATCGTAACAGGTGGCACCAGCGGCATAGGATATGCCATTTCAAAACTCTTCACCGAATTTGGTGCCAAAGTCATCGCAGCCTCCTCACGTCAGGAAGCCGTTGACAAGACCAAACAAGAAATTGGATGCGACGGCATTGCCGTAGATTTGAGCAAACGGGAAGAATGCCGCAGATTGGTGGACTACACCCTGGAAAAATATGGGCGCGTTGATATCCTCATCAACAACGCCGGACTGCAGCACGTCTGCAAACTTGAAGAATTTCCCGAAGAGAAATGGGAATTTATGATGAACCTCATGCTCAACGCTCCTTTCTACCTGATGAAATACTGCGTGCCCTCCATGAAAGAGAACGGCTGGGGACGCATCATCAACATCGGCTCCATTCAAGGATTGGTTGCATCGCCGTTCAAATCCTGCTACGTCTCCGCAAAGCATGGCATCAACGGCCTTACCATGGCTGCCGCCCTCGAACTCGGACAGTATGGCATTACCGTCAACAGCATCTGTCCCGCCTACGTCGATACCCCTCTGGTACAGAAACAGATAGCCGCACAGGCCAAAGAGCACAGCATCAAAGAAGACGAAGTCATCACCGACATCATGCTGCGCAACTCAGCCATCAAGCACCTCCTCGACCCCATCGACATCGCCAAGGTGGCTCGTTTCCTCTGCTCCGACGGCGCCGCAATGATTACCGGCACCGCCATCCCCGTAGATGGTGGCTGGACCGCCAGTTGATCTCACCACTTAACGATAAGAAAAGGATGCCAATTGGCATCCTTTTTTCGTTTCCAGACTTATGCTCGCATCAAGGAACCTCCTCATAGTCGATGTCGATAAAGGACTCTTCCTCGCGCTCGTCGTGTGTACGACGCTGATAGCGTAGCAGATGCAGAATGGTTTCGACCGGCACAGGCGTACCGCAACAGCCCACCAAACGCCAGTTGGAGGACTCATTGATTGGACGACGGGCAGTGTTCGCTTTGTCGTCTTGCTGGAAATAATAAATGGCAGTTTTCATATTTATTTGGTTTTTGGTGTCAAAGTTAAGGTTAAGGTTAAATAATAGTTGTAAGTCGTTCTTATTTCGCAAATTAAAAAGCATAAATTCCAACATCATTCATCCTTCGTCGGTCATTTTCTCATTGCAAAGATACTGCAAACAACTTCATCGCAACAAACCGATGAAACCTATCGTTGCATTGAAAAAATCAATAACTCCACCTTGTATGATTCAAAAGCATTGAATCACAATCATCCTTGTGTTCCAAATGTCTCGGCACCGACCTATTCATTGAGAAACATCAATTGTAGCATTCAATTTCTCAATCGTTTACGTCGGCATTTCTTACTACTTTTGCCATCGAAATCATCAACCAAAAACTTAAAACTATGTACAACGGATTTTTATTTCAAGGACTGACCTGGGAGAATGTCTTGATGTGGGTAGGCGTCACATTGGGACTCATCGTGGTCAACGAGTTGACCCGTTCCCACAAATGGGTAGCACTGAGCTTGTTTGTCATACTACCCTTGATTCTGCCTTTCGTATTGTGGCTGCCCTACACCGCCACGCCCGGTTCGGGAGCCAGCACAGGCACCTGGTTTCACTGGGTGAAAGTCTATTCCGCCCTGGCGGGCTGCATCGGATTTATGCTGATACGCTACAAGAAAGGGCTGGCGGAGAAAAAATGGGTGTTGCTGTTCCCGCCGCTGATTCTCTCGGTGAACATCCTGGAGGCATGCATCCGCGACTTCCAAGTATATGGAATGCACGCCACTGGTCAGGTAATCGACGGCGTAGTGATGCTGTCGGGGCCGTGGAACATCATGAACGGCATCGCCGGACTGCTCAACATCGCGGCACTCTCCGGCTGGATGGGCATCTACGTCACCAAAGACAAGAAGCACGACATGATCTGGCCCGACATGAAGTGGTGGTGGATCATCGCCTACGACCTCTGGAATTTCGCCTACGTCTATAACTGCGTCTCCGACCATTCCTTCTACGCCGGCGCCGCACTGCTGGTTTCCTGCACCATTCCAGCCTTTTTCATCAAACGAGGAGCCTGGCTACAGCACCGCGCCCACACCCTCGCCCTCTGGATGATGTTCACCATGAGCGTACCCATGTTCGTGGATAGTCCCCGTTGGGGCGTCGATGCCTCCCACAACCCTACAGCCCTGTTGGTAGTAAGTCTTATCTCGCTCATCGCCAACATTGTAGTAGTGTTTTACCAATGCTACAGGAAATTCGCTTCCCAAAAAATCAAAAGTGGAAAATAGAGTCTGAATAAAGCGATTTATCAGCGTAGATTTGAGTGTATCGTTTAACACATAATCCCAGACTACCATGATTACGCTATTGCTTCTTATTCGCTATTTTCTCCGAAACAAGACATCAAACCATAACCTTCATCCCATGTTCCAGTCGCTCAAAAAACACCTGTTGCGAGGCAAAGACTATCTGCACAAGCTGATAGACATCCAATCCTATACCGACGTGGCCGCCGCCGAAACACGCATTCGCGAAAACATTCCCTTTCACGGGCCCAACGTGCTCATTCTGGCGTGCGCCATCGTGATAGCCTCCGTGGGATTGAATGTCAACTCCATCCCCGTCATTATCGGTGCAATGCTCGTCTCTCCACTGATGGGGCCTATCATCGGATTCGGAATGGCGCTAGGCACCAACAATACACAAATGCTGGTGCTGGCTCTCAAGAACTTGGGCATAATGGTGGCTATCAGCATTGTCGCCTCGTCACTTTATTTCGCCATCAGTCCCTTGCGGATGGAAAACCCGTCGGAACTGCTGGCACGCACCCAACCCACCACCTACGACGTGCTGATAGCCTTTTTCGGCGGCGCGGCAGGCATCATCGAGACCACACGCAAAGAACAAGGTACGGTCATCGCCGGCGTTGCCATCGCCACGGCACTCATGCCTCCGCTGTGCACCATAGGATTTGGCGTGGCGACGCTCAACTGGCGCTACGCCTTGGGGGCTTTCTATCTTTTCTGCATCAACAGCATCTTCATCGCCCTCGCCACATTCTTCGGAGTCAAATACCTTCACTTTCCATCCTGCCACTACGACGACCCCAAGAAAGAACGCCGCCTGCGCTGGATTATGACCATCGTCATTCTTTTGGTGCTCATTCCCAGCATCCTCACCGCCATTGCGGTAATAAAGGAGAATCGGTGAGCGAAGAGTGTTGAGTTGTTGAATCGTTGAGTTGTTGATTTGTTCTTAGTGACTAGGAAAGACTCAAAACCTTAAAACTTTCAAAACATGAAAAACCATAACCAAAAACCATCCAATTTTTTTCTGCGGGAATCTTTTGCGGGAATCTTGATGCTGCTTTGCGCAGCAGTTTCGCTCACGCTTTCCAACACCTCGTTGGGCGCATACTATCAATGGCTGTGGAGCTACAACCTGATGGGGCACCCCGTAGCCCACTGGATCAACGACGGACTGATGGCGGTGTTCTTCCTCTTGATAGGACTGGAGCTGAAACGCGAACTGCTGATAGGTCGGCTACGCACCTTTGAGCGCGCCATGCTGCCTGCCGTGGCGGCGATAGGCGGCATGATTTTGCCTGCCTTCATCTACATCTTCATCAACTACGGACAGCCTTCGCAAAACGGCTTCGCCATCCCGCTTTCCACCGACATCGCCTTCGTCATCGGCATCTTGGCACTCTTGGGCGACAGAGTGCCCGCCAGTCTGAAAATCCTGCTCACCTCTCTTGCCGTAGTCGATGACCTCGGCGCCATACTCGTCATCGCACTATGCTACACCGACAACCTGCAAATTCCTTTCCTCATTGCCGCAGGATTCGTCACACTGCTGTTGCTGATGTTCAACAGGCTCTTCCATATCAACCGAGCGTGGGTCTATGGCATGGGCGGCATGGTGCTGTGGCTGCTCATCATGGAATCGGGAGTCCACTCCAGCATCACAGGCATCCTACTGGCAATGGCTATTCCTTTCCGCAAAGGAGCCGACGACGCACCGGCGGCATTGTGGGAACGCGGACTCCACAAACCCGTCTATTTCATCATCCTGCCCCTCTTCGTGCTTGCCAACACCGCCATCAGCATCCAGGAATCCACCTTCTCGCAGCTGTGGCAACCCCACACCCTGGGCATCGCCGCTGGACTTTTGATAGGCAAGCCTTTGGGCATTTCCCTAATGTCTTGGATTGTCATCAAACTAGGCTGGTCGGAACTGCCCGAAGCCCTGCGGTGGCGCCACCTCCTCGGCGGCGGAATGCTCTGCGGCATCGGCTTTACCATGGCAATTTTCATCACGCTGCTCTCTTTCGACACCCCAGCACTCATCAACTCCGCCAAACTCACCATCCTCCTCGCCTCCACCCTCGCCGCAATAGTCGGCTCCCTGATACTCCTCACCACGCCCAAAGCCGCAGTCATCAAGAAAGAGCCTTGCATAAGAGCTTAATCACTTCCCTATCTCTTATCTTACCGAGCGAGCAGCGCAATGCGCTGCTCGCTCGGCGTATAATATGCCGAGACACAATATCTGGAAAAAATAATTTCTTTGATTTTACGTTTTCGAAGGTAGTTTTAGGCAATTTTTGCGACTAATATAATAAAGCACATTCGAATGGGAAAGGGACAAGAGCGTTTCCACGAACCGAAATCAGCGGAAAAACCGTCTGAACAAGGCAAGGAGACGAACAGGCAACTTCCACAAGCTTCTGATGAAGCCAAGGGAAGTCCTCAGCATAAGGCATTTAAGGAGATGCTGCGTCGATGAGACAGCACCATCTTCAAGATTTGCCTTATGTTTACCGACCGCTGTCCCGAAAACGTCAAAGACCTGTACCAAGACATTGTATGCGCGCTGTGGGAAAGCTGGCCTCGTTTCCGACATGAAAGCAAAGAAAACACCTGGGTCTATCGCATTGCGCTCAACATCGCCGTCTCTAAATCGCGCCATCATTCCCTTTCGCCAATGTTTTCCCCTCTCGACGACAAGACCTACAACAACCTGGCGGAGGAGAGCCAAAACCACCTTGTGGAACGCCTCTACGAACTTATCGACCTGCTTTCTCCCAACGAAAAAGCAATCCTGTTCCTCTACCTCGACGGCATTACTGCACGAGAAATAGGCGCCACACTCAAAATCTCCGAAGCCGCCGTAAACCATCGCATCGCACGCATCAAGGACAAACTCAAAGCGTTAAACATAAGTTTTTTGTAAGCCCCTAACAACGACATTTTTGCGCCGTTACAAATTACCGCAACAAAATCAACCAAATATTTTCCAACATGAACAACACAAACGACCCATTGGCAGAACTGATAGATGTATGGCAACAGCACAGCCAACGCATCGAACAAATTGCGCAGAATCACGATCTGTCGCACATCAAGCCTGCGCCACGCCTATTCGTTTACTCCTCTCGGAAGCGCAAGAGAATTCTGCGTATCGCCAGTGTCACAGCTTGTCTCGTGTTATTGGCAGGCGGCTTGTGGTTCATCCAACGGCAGCCAACCCCAGATCCACAGCTCATAGCCTACGGCACGCCCAACCAACACGCCACCTCGCTTCCCCAACTCCCTCCTGCACCCGTAAAAACCAACATCAAAAGCGCCGACATCAAAAACACAACCTCCGCCACTGCCAACATTGTTGAGGAAGAACCCAAAACAGAAGCCATTCCCTCCCCTCAAAGTCCTACAACCAAACCCAAATGCGGCACAATAGAATGCCAAGACTGGTGCGACAACCAAGAGATATTGGCAGAACTGAACTATATTATAGAAACATCCCATAAAGTATGAAGACGCTACAACTATTAACCACCATCGCATTGCTACTCATTGCCAACAGCGTTTGGGCACAACGAGAAGTGTATGACCGCTACGTTGGACGCGACGACATCGACATTGTCTATGTGCACGACTACCTGATAGACAGCGTCAACACAATGGATGTCATCCTCATCCGAGCCAAAGACTCCGCCGGGTGGGAATGGATGAAGGAAGAGTTTAATATACTCCCTCTGTCGGAAACAAATAAGGAAAATCTTAGTCAAGGGATTGATGTATTTCGAATATTCATGGCAAACAAATTTGATCCAACCCAACCAATGGACCCCAATATAATAAACGATTGCTTGGTCAAGGTCTCTTTCCTTCGTAAGGAAATGGGAATATTTTACTACTCAACTAAGGAACAATGGGACATTTTGTATGTCAACTTCTGCAAACAATTGAAAATAAACAAACCTTAAAACAAAATACGATGAAAACAAAATTTTTATTATTGAGTGCCTTCTTGGTACTGATGGCAACAAGTTGTCAGAAAGACAACACCATTATTGAAAATTCTTTGCAGGAAGAATCCATACAAAAATCTCAAGTAGCAAATTACACAATAGACGGCATTGCTTATTATGCTGTTATCCAAAACGAAACTGCTTATTCCGCATTGATTCAACAATTGATAGCGTTGGCGCAATCAGGGCACCATATTACCATAACTATTGGAACGCAAAACCATCAAGATGCTTTGGCAAAAGAAGAAGTACATTTCCAAACAAAAGACGAAAAGGAAATGGCAAAATGGGCGCAGCAAATGAGTAGTGATGGGTATTCTGTAGATATCACCTACAAAGATGGTGTCTATCACGGCACTGCCACCAAAAAGTAAATAGCAAAAAAGAAAGGATGCAAGGCGGTATTTGAATAAAGCAACCGCTATTCCTTAACTTTCCGCAAGCCGAGCGCAGAGCGGAGCTTGCTCGAGCTATGCCGAGGCGAAGGAAAGTCCTTAACAAGCATCTTCGTATCATGGAATTAACAATAACAAAACATAATCATTATGAAAAACAATAAATTGCTATGGGCTTTCGTTATTATTATGTTAACGACCTGCCAAATGAAAACGTTCGGGCAAACAGAAATCGTATCCAGCGCCCCTGTGACCGATCCAATTATCAAAACCATCGTCCGCCACTACCAAAACGATGACGTGATCAGCTATGTGCAAACCGACAGCAATAGCTATTTCACACTGTCTGACGCACAAACCTACCACAAAATCGCCACTATTGACCATAGATTTGTTGTCAACGACATGGAGATTTATAAGGGGCATGTCTATTTCTGTGGCGTTGATAACGCATCTCAAACAGGGTTTATCGGCTTCTTTAGGATAACTGATTTCTTCAATGAAACCGATTTCTACCGCATCTTTAGCTGTATCCCTTATAGTGGTTCTTCATCCAGGTTTGTCACCGACCTAAACAGGCTGACGGTATTCAAGAACAATTCAGGATTACATGTCGCAGCAATAGGACATGTAGATAATCTTAATAATTCCTCCTGCATTGTTGATTACTTACCGCGCACGACAACAGGCAACAACTACTCCGTTGGAATCGCATCAGTAATGGGCCTTACATCCGACTTTTGGACATTACCAGTACGGACAACTACGTGGTGGTTTCAGACTTTGTAAGGAGTGGGATGCCGACCTTGCGCGCCTTCGACATCAACAACCTTTTTGCTACAGGCGGAATACAGGATTACCAATATCTGTTTTGTGAATATCTGGATAATATGATATTCAACTACGATGACCTGCTGATTGAGCACATCAATTCGGATATCGTCGCTACCGCAACCTATTGGAAAGACCAGACTTCTTCAAACAGGTTTGACGGAACCAACATACGCTTTTTTGACATCAACCAAATGCTCACTACGCCATACGGAGGTATGTTGTACTCCTTTGGCATACATCAACCCTTCAGCGCTGGTTTTTGGAAATTGTATGAATTAAGAAACGACCCCTATAACCAATGTCTCTATTTATTGCAAAGAACGGATGAAAACTCGGCGCTTAGAAGAAATGCTTTCGTTGTCAGCAAATTTGATTATTCTATTTACCATCCAAGTGGATTTGTAAACGGTTTTTATATCCCACATTACATAATGCAGGGTTTGGATGTATTCAATTCAAATATTATCTCTACGGGGTATGATTTCTCGAATGATGAGGAACTAAAATATCATTTGAATTTACCTTTCTCGTATGGAATATGTTCCTCTCTCGTTACCTATCTATACTCAAGTTATTCCGTTTCACTACTGTCCCATTAAAGTGTGCTAACCGTTCTTTGAAATAACTGGAATATAGTCTTTTACGAGTAATTTTAGAAGTCAACGGACTTGAATTTGTAACT
>JAGHVO010000045.1 GCA_018064245.1 Candidatus Colimorpha pelethequi | reverse complement strand
GTGTTCATCATTTAATTTGTAAAAATATATTAAATATATGAAACCGTTACAGAAGAAACTTTCTCAATATACTGCCCCACAAGAAGCTAAAGCTAAAGGTATTTATCCCTATTTTACTCCCATCTCTTCCGAGCAGAATACTGAGGTTCTTGTAAATGGTCGTAAGGTTCTCATGTTTGGTTCCAACTCCTATCTGGGGCTTACCAACCATCCAAAAATTAAGGAGGCGGCAAAGGCGGCCATTGATAAATATGGCTCTGGCTGTGCCGGTTCCCCATTTTTGAACGGAACACTGGATATCCATATTCAACTTCAGGACGAACTGGCTGAATTTATGGGCAAGGATGGCGTGATGTTGTTCTCTGCTGGCTTTCAAGCCAATTCGGGTGTGATTCCTTGTATTACGGGTCGTAACGACTATGTGATTTACGACGAGCGCGACCATGCTTCTATTATGGAAGGCAAACAGATTACATTTGCCAACACGTATAAATACAAGCACAACAATATGGAGGATCTCGAACGCGTGTTGCAGCGCTGTCCTGTCGAGGCTTCCAAGCTGGTGGTAACCGATGGCGTTTTCTCAATGGAAGGCGATGTGGCTCCCATACCAAAACTTGTGGAGTTATGCGACAAATACCAGGCTACTTTGATGGTGGACGAAGCTCATGGTTTGGGTGTTTTCGGACGTGAAGGCCGTGGTACTTGTGATCACTTTAACCAATTGAAAAACGTTGAGTTGGTAATGGGCACTTTCTCCAAGTCGTTGGCTTCCGTGGGCGGTTTTATTGCTTCCGACAAGGAGACTATCAATTGGATGAAGCACAATGTGCGTCCCTATATCTTCACCGCATCCATCTCCCCCGCTTCTACGGCATCCGTGCTGGCGGCATTGCACATCATGCGTTCCGAGCCGGAACGTCAGCAAGCTTTGTGGGACATCACTCGATATGCGCTGAAATCATTTAAAGATCTTGGATTTGAAATCGGCAACACAGAAACACCTATCATTCCATTGTTTGTTCGTGACAATGATAAGACTTTCATGCTCACGCATATGCTTTTGGAGGATGGTTTGTTTGTTACGCCAGTCATCGCACCGGCTGTTCCTTCCGAAGATACGTTGATCCGCGTAGCGCTTATGGCTACCCATACCAAGGAGCAGGTGGACTATGCTGTGGAAAAGATTTATCAGAATTTCAAGAAATTGCAAATATTATAGGTGTGGCAAGTGACAGGTAATCTGATCACTATTCACCCAAATCACAGAAATAATGAGTACTATTGTCGTAAAAGAGGTTCAAGGACGTTGTGAGCTCAGAAAGTTCATAGATTTTCCCAACAAATTGTTCAGGAATGTTCCTACTTACATTCCCCCTTTGTTGTCGGATGAATTGGGATTGCTGACCAAGAAAAACCCTTCTTTGGAGCACTGTGACCTTCAACTCTATATGGCCTATCGCGGCAAAGAGATAGTGGGCCGTGTTGCCGCTATCATCAATCGTACTTGCAACGAGCATTGGAACAAAAAATCCGTGCGTTTTGGCTGGTGCGACTTCATTGAAGATTATGATGTATTCAAAGCACTGATAGACAAGGTTATTGAGTTTGGAAAAACTCATGGCATGGAGGAAATCGAAGGTCCTTTCGGCTTTACCGACATGGACAAGGAATGTTGGATGATCAACAATTTCGACCAACGCCAGAATATCAGCACACTTTACAATCCTAAGTATTACATCGACTTTGTGGAACGTATGGGCTTTGAAATCAAGTGCCGTTGGCAGCAGTATCAAATGCCTGCCAACCAGCCTGTTCCCGAAAAGGTGGGTCGTATCAATGGTTTGGTGATGGAAAAATATGGATTGAAGTTGCTTCGCTTCAAGAAACGCAAGGAAATCTATCCCTACGCCCGCAAATTCTTCCTCACCATCAACGAATCTTTCAAGGATTTGTACGATTTCGTTCCTCTTACCGAGAAGGAAATAGATGTCTATATCAACGAGTATTTCCCGTTCGTAAACCTCAATTTCGCTAATTTTGTGGTGGATAAGGACGACAACTTGGTTGCTTTTGGCTTGAGTATTCCCAGTTTGAACGACGCCTACAAAAAGGCAAATGGTCATCTTTTCCCCTTCGGATGGTACCATATTCTGCGCGCTTTGCATAAGTTCGACACTATTGATCTTTTGCTCAACGGCGTTCATCCCGATTGGCAGAAACGTGGTGTACATTCAATCTATTATTGCGAGATGAATCAGAATGCCATCAAGTTCAATGTGCAGAAAGCCTATACCAACCCCCAGATTATGGGTAACGAAGCCGTAAAGATTTGGAGCACTCAGTATCAGGCTGAAGAATTGATGCAGCGTGCAGTCTTCGGCAAGGCTATTTGATGGTAATCGGTGAACTGACAAATGTTTTTTGTGACGAGTGACCAGTGGTAGTCTTGACTTCTTACCCCAATAACTATTAACTCTTTACTAAACTCATGTCCAAGGTTATTCTCATTACCGGCGCCTCTTCGGGTTTTGGCAAAGCAACTGCCGAATTGTTGGCCTCCAAAGGCAATATTGTCTATGGTACAAGTCGGCATGAAATCATGCATAATACAATCAAATTCTTGAAGTTGGACGTTCGTGAAGCGGAAGCTGTGGAAAATCAGGTGCGTGCCGTGGTGGAGCAAGAGGGTCGTATTGATGTGCTCATCAACAATGCCGGTATGGGCATTGGAGGTTCTTTGGAACATGCTACGCAAGAGGAGATCCGTGTGCAGATGGACACGAATTTCATGGGTTGTGTGAACATGTGCCAGAAGGTGCTTCCTTTCATGCGTAAGCAGGGTTATGGAAAAATCATCAATCTAAGTTCCATTGGCGGCGTGATGGGTCTTCCCTACCAAGGTTTCTATTCAGCTTCCAAGTTTGCCATTGAGGGATTTTCCGAGGCGCTGAGCGCTGAGGTAAAACGTTTTGGCATTTCTGTTTCGATGGTGGAGCCAGGCGATTTTGCCACTAATTTCACGGCTTCGCGCAAAAATTCACAAGCAACGCTTCAGGATCCCGCCTACGGACCTGTTTTCAAGCACTCCTTGGAAATTATCGAAAAGGAGGAGAACGGCGGCCTAAAGCCCGAAATATTGGCTCAAACCATAGCCAAGATTGTGGATTGCCGCAAACCAAGACTGCGTTATGTGGTGGCGAATTTCGAACAAAAGCTTTCCGTGGCCATCAAGCGCATCTTGCCAGGCAATATGTTCGTGAATATATTGCGCGACTACTACAAAAGTTGATGTTTTTGTATCTTGATTTATAAGCGGAATTATTGCGCTAAGCAATAATTCCGCTTTATTTTTCTTTTTTTATTTCATATAAAGTGGTGGTAGTCATTAATCTGAGATTTTTTTGTTATCAAATGTCGTTTATTTGACAATTATTTCTTATTTTTGTACTCGAAAGAGATAGCCGCAAGGCTATTTTGACCGCTCTTTCTCGACAACACAAACACTATCTCAAGGCTGGTCACCTTGTAAATCAAAAACCGATGTGCCGATGGTTTATAACAGGCACAAATAAAAATGAAAAAAACCGTTCTCGCTCTTTGCGCAGTTGTATTGGTTAGCCTCGCTGCTACCTCTTGCAAAAAACAATGCACCTGTACTGCTAAAGTTGCTGGCCTTTCAGTATCTTATGACGCTGGTGAAATGAAACCTTCTGAGTGCAAAGATTTCGTTCCTCCAGTAGAAGCATTTGGTGGTAATGTTTCAGCCTCCTGCGCTACTGAATAATTTTATGAAGTATCAGATTAGAGGGAACTGTTTTTCGGTTCCCTCTTTTTGTTTTTGAGTTAATAAAATAGCGTTTCAATATGTCAAAAGCTCTAAAAATCATACTTTTATTTCTCAAGATCCTTTTGGGTCTTGTCTTTATTTTTTCGGCAGTGGCCAAGATGATCGGCATTGATCGCTTTGAGGTTTATGTCTATTCTTTTGGCTTCTTTTCCATGGATTGGGCTTTTATCTTGGCGCGAATCTGCATAGCCGGCGAGTTCCTTTTGGGTGTCGGACTGGTTTCCAATCTCTGCAATCGTCTTACTACGACGGTTACTTTATTGGTGTTGCTGCTTTTTACTATTTTTTTGAGCTATACGGCATTGATCGGACGCACAGACAGTTGTCAGTGCTTTGGCAGCCTGGTAGAAATATCGCCCGTCAGATCCATCATCAAGAATGCTATTTTGATTTTGCTTACCATGTTGGTGCGGCCGGTTCCTTCGTTCCAGTGGCGTCCCAAGTGGTATCTTTGGGCAATTGCCATCGTTGCGCCATTTGCCGCTGTATTTATCTTTTCTCCGCTGGATTCTTGGATGTTCAAGCAGAAAGGTGCTCCTTATAACGAAGAGTATTACGAACAGCATTTCCAGCCTTCCGAAATCTACCAGCAGGCCTCCTTGGGAGAAGGTCGTAGATTGGTGGCGTTTGTTACTCCCAAATGCCCGTACTGCAAGATGGCGATGCAAAAAATAGAGACTTTCCAGAAACGCTATCACATTGACAGCAACGCAATTGTTTACCTTGTGCCTCAATCGCTGGATACGGTAGCGGTGGATTACCATCCTTTTTATGTAAATGATACGGCGTTCCTTTATATGACTTATGGCAACAGGCCGTTGATTATGCTTTTGCAAGATGGCGCGCCAGTAGAGACTTATCATTACAGAAACATTAAGGAGGACGAAATCGCTGACTTTTTGGGTAAATAATGATGCTTGCAGCTTGCTCCCTTTCTTTCTTTTTCGTAACTTTGCAAGTCAATTTATTATTCTACGGATAACAGTTCGATTATACAAAGTCTGGATGCCTTTATACGCAAGTATTACAAAAACAGGGTGATAAAAGGCGTCATTTTGGCTGTGGCAATTATGCTCACGCTGTTTCTTGTTGTTGTGTGTGTCGAGCATTTTGGTTATCTTTCTTCGGTTTTACGCGCTATCCTGTTCTGGTTGTTTGTTGCGGCTTTCCTCTTTGTTACGGGTTTTTACATTGTTGTGCCGTTGTTGAAGATGCACCGTTTGGGCAAGTGTATTTCTTATGAAGACGCGGCGCGCATTATAGGTGAACATTTTCCTGAAGTTAAGGATAAGTTGTTGAATTTGTTGCAGCTTCAGCAAATGGGTTCGGCGGTGAGCGACGAACTCCTTCAGGCAAGTATTGCACAGAAAACCAATGCGTTGAAACCTGTACCATTTCAGAATGCCATCAATATCGCCGCCAACAAGAAATATGTGAAATATGCAGCTGTGCCATTGTTGGTTATTGTGGGCTTGTTGCTGATTGTGCCCTCTTTTATTTCGGGTCCTTCAAAGCGAATTGTCCATTATTCCACCTATTACGAGCGTCCTGCGCCATTTTCTTTTGTTGTTGAAAATAAAAGCCTTACCGTGGCGCAACAAGAGGATTTCCTGCTTCAAGTCGTCATCGACGGCAATACCGTTCCTGATGAGGTTTTTGTAGTTGTGGAGGGCAATCCGTACCGTATGCATGCCGTTGACAAGAGTCATTTTACCTATGTTTTCAAGACGGTGCAGCGCTCTTGTGAATTTGTTTTGCAGGCTGGCGGAGTAACGTCGCAACCTTATAAGTTGGAGGTTTATCCCAAGCCTGTGGTTGCCAATTTCCAAGTGCTCCTCTCCTACCCTGCTTATACTCACCGAACAAATGAAATCCTCTCAAACGAAGGAACTTTTACCGTTCCAGTAGGAACTACCATAAAATGGGTATTTCAAACCAAAGATGTTGATACATTGTATTTTGCGATAGAAAACGGTTCAGATGCCTCTTTGTCGCATTTTACTCCCCATCAACCTGATGACAATGGCAGGTTGTCGGTGGTGAATAGTGCAATGAAGTCGTTTTCGTATGCTTTTTTTGTGGGTAACGCCCGTGTTGCAACAAGCGATACGCTACCGTTCAACGTATCTGTTGTTGATGACATGTCGCCGATGATTATCGCTGTTGAGGCTGCCGATTCCGCTTTCGAGTCCCGTGTTTTCTTTAGGGGAAGAATCAAGGATGATTATGGTTTTACAAAGTTGAAATTCAATGTTGTGAAGACAAATTCGGGTGATACAATCGCTACTTACAACTATCCTATCGGCATCACACAGGAAACTTCGCAGGAATTTTATTTTTCGTTCAATTTCGAGGAACTCTCTTTGT
The DNA here is from genome assembly GCA_018064245.1 of Candidatus Colimorpha pelethequi. Lineage (GTDB taxonomy): Bacteria > Bacteroidota > Bacteroidia > Bacteroidales > P3 > Colimorpha > Colimorpha pelethequi. The sequence continues at coordinate 41,216 of JAGHVO010000045.1, read as the reverse complement.
CCCCCGGCGACAAGCTCAATTACTACTTTGAGGTGTGGGACAATGATGCCATTCATGGACCAAAGTCGTCGAAATCGCAGCAGTTTGAATTGGTGGTACCTACTGAAGGACAGATTGATAGCCTAATGGATCGCAATGCCAAGGAAGCGATAGAGCATGCGGAAACGTCTATGTCGGAACTTAAGAAAATGCAGCAGGAAATCAACGACATCATGCGTTCTTTGGTGGATAAGAAGGAACTGAATTGGCAGGATAAGAAGCAGTTGGAAGAGTTGGCAAAGAAACAGCGCGAGGTGCGTTCGATGTTGGATCAGATGCAACAGCAGATTCAGGAAAATAATAAGTTGGAGCAGAAATATCGTGAGCAGAGCGAGCAGTTGCTTGAGAAGCAAAAAGAGTTGGAGCGGCTTTTCAATGAGGTGCTTACCGATGAGATGAAGGAGACGATGAAGCAAATTGAAAAGCTGATGCAAGAAACCGACAAGAAGAAGGTTCAGGAGCAGTTGGAACAATTGAAACTCAGCAATGAAGACCTGCAAAAACAACTCGACCAAGATATAGAATTGATGAAGCGTCTTGAAACCGAAAAGAAGGTGGAAGAGGCGATACAAAAGGCGGAGAAACTTTCTCAGGAGCAGCGTGATTTGTCGAAAGAAAGTGCCAATTCGAAATCGAAAGACAATGAGCAGCTTATGCAAAAGCAGCAAGAGCTTTCCAAGCAGTTTCAAGACTTGAAAAAGGACATTCAAGAGATACAAAAAGACTACAAATCGCTTGATCCTTCTTCCAATTTCAAGGTTGATGAAGAGTTGCAAAAACAGATAGAAAAATCGCAGCAGAACGCCGAAAAACAACTTGAAAAGGGAAATAAAAAAGACGCGTCGGGGCATCAAAAGCAGGCGGGAGACGATTTGGACAAGCTCTCGGAGCAACTGGCTGAGGCTGAAATGGATATGGAACAGGAAGACCTTGCCGAAGATGCTGAGATGGTGCGCAGATTGTTGAAGAGTTTGGTGACGCTTTCGTTCAACCAAGAGCAGCTCATGTCTGATTTGTCCTCAATCTATATTCAAGACCCTAAATACCAAGATATTATAAGAGATCAAAACCTTATAAAGTCGGATTTCAAGGGCGTTGAGGATTCTTTGATCGCGCTTGCCAAACGACAGATTGCAGTGGCGGCAGTCATCAATAAGGATCTTTCCGAAGCCAACTCCATGCTGGGCTCCTCTTTGTCGGAGCTGCTCTCGTTCAATCAATCGTTCTACGGAAGCTATAAAAATACGAGTGCTTCAAAATCAATGCAATATACTATGACTTCGTTCAATAATTTGGCGTTGATTTTGGCTGAATCGTTGGATAAGATGCAAGACCAGATGCGCAAGAACCAACAGCAGCAAAAGCAAGGTAGTTGCAAACGAAAATGTAACAAGCCCAACAGCAGTTGCAGCAAGCCTGGCAAAGGAAAACCTTCTCCCAAGTCGATGCGTCAAATGCAACAGGAACTTAACAAGCAACTTGAGGCATTGAAGAAGAAAATGGAGAAAGACGGCAGGCAACAAGGTAATGGAAGAAAGAAAATTGGCGAAAACAATTCTATGAGTGAGGAGTTTGCCAAGATGGCTGCGCAGCAAGAGATGATTCGTCGTATGATGCAGGAATATGGCCAGCAACTCAAGGAGGAATCGGGAGGGAACAGTAAGTTGGCTAAGGAAATTGACAATTTGATGCGCCAGATGGAACAGACTGAAACAGATTTGGTTAATAAGACCATTTCACAACAGACAATCTCTCGTCAGCAGCAGATTTTAACGCGTATGCTGGAGCATGAGAAAGCAGAAATGCAACGCGAAAAAGAAGAGCGGCGCAAGAGCAACGAAGGAAAAGATCTCTATCAGACGTCGCAAGGCGACTTGGAAAAATACAACCAACTCCAGAAGAAAACCATTGAACTTATCAAATCTGTCCCCCCTACCCTTTCTCCATATTACAAAGCCAAGGTCAACGACTATTTCTTCAAGGAAAACAAGTAGGCACAACAACACCATTCCATTTTCGAACCATTTGTGGTAATTTGTCTTTTGTTTTTCACCGCAAAGTATTGCGATTGTTTATGTTTTGTTGGATTTGTGCCATTATTTTACCAAGGTGTCAAATAAACTAAAACTCTTCCTTTTTTATTTTTTAACTATTAATTTATTTTCGTATCTTTGTAATTGGAATAGGATAAATATTTCTATATGGAAAGAATTGCAATACAGTCTCTTATTGATAATATGCCTTTAGTTGAGGATTTCTTGTCGAAATTCTGCGACGAGCATCATATCGATAACTACTTTGCAATCATTTCCGTTCCTGTACTTCAAGCTGTGGAAAATGCAATTTGCCATGGCAACGCAAGCGACCCCAATAAGATAGTCACCATAGTGGCTGACAATTGCAAAGGTGGAGTTGCATTTACCATAGAAGACCAAGGTTCGGGATTTGACTTTCAAAAATATGTTGGATCGGTAATGGAAGAGGCAACAGGTATTTTTTTGATGCAGTCGCTTTCCGACTCGATGGAGTATAGCAATGGGGGAAGAACTTTGCGATTGGAATTTATGATTAATGGAATTGATGGCTCCGATGCGTTGGAACGTATCAGTTGCCTTCAGCATTTTTATACAACCCCAAGCGTGGTGGCTTAAAGTGTGGCTGATGAAAGTTGACGGCGAGCAGCATGAAGATGTTGGTCGCCGTTTATTTTGAAATCCATTCGAGAATCGTTTGAGCAGTATAATTTGTCCTACTAAATTGAAATATCGAAACCATGATGATGAATATTGAGCGGTAGTATTGTTTAATAGATTGATATACAATGAAATATAACTAAATTTATTGTTTCGATAGATTGTTGTAAATAATTAATAATAACAAAATAGGCATTATGGCAATTAGTTTTGCTGTTGAAGAAATCAAATTTGATTTAAAAGAAAAAAAACGCATCAAGCAGTGGATATCCACCATCGTAAAAAATCAAAAAAAGAGGGTAGGGGAGATTGGTTATCTTTTTTGCGGCGATGAATATCTCTTGACGGTTAATCAGGAATATCTTAATCACGATACCTATACCGATATTATCACCTTTGATTATGTTGAAGGCAATGTTGTTTCGGGCGATATTATGATTAGTGTGGAAAGGGTAAAGGAGAATGCGGCGAAATTTGGTGTCTCTTTCGAACGTGAACTGCATCGCGTAATCATTCATGGCGTGTTGCACCTATTGGGAAATGCGGACAAAAGTGATGCCGAAGCTGCGGCAATGCGTCAGAAAGAAGACGAAGCTTTGTCCATCCTTGACACGATTCAATAGTCGTGAAATGCCATTGTTCCACAAGGAACAATGGCTTCAAGATTCGTAAAATCAAAAAGATATCTCATTTCGAATAGAAAAAAATAATACGATAGATGAAGCTTGAAACGTGCTATGATGTAGTTGTTGTGGGCGCAGGTCATGCGGGTGCTGAAGCTGCCATGGCTGCAGCCAATTTGGGTATGCAGACGCTCTTGATAACCCAAAATTTGGATGCCATTTGTCAGATGTCGTGCAATCCAGCCATGGGTGGTGTGGCAAAAGGTCAAATCGTGCGTGAGATTGATGCCTTGGGAGGATTTTCTGGTATTATCACCGACCAGTCGATGATTCAGTTCCGAATGCTCAACCGTTCCAAAGGTCCCGCAATGTGGAGCCCCCGCGCGCAGTGCGACAAGTTCCGTTTTTCGTTCAATTGGAGGCATCTTCTCGAAAACACTCCCAATCTTTCTTTGTGGCAAGATGAGGTGATTGCAGTTGATGTTGTTCAAGGTCGTGTTTCGGGTGTAAGAACTCGTATGGGAATTGAAATTGAGGCTCAAGCGGTTGTATTAACGAATGGAACTTTCTTGAATGGACAGATATACATCGGCACGCAAACTTGGGACGGCGGTAGGATAGGGGAGCGTCCGGCGGTGGGACTTTCTGATCAGTTGCTTGAGATGGGATTTGAGGTTGAACGATTGAAAACAGGTACTCCTGTGCGTATTGATGGAAGGACGATTGATTTTACGCAATTGGAACCGCAACCAGGTGATGAAAATCCGTCTAAATTCTCGTTTTCCGACACTTTGTCCTTGCAGGAGCAGCGTCCTTGCTTTTTGGCTTATACGAATCTTGTTACTCATGAGATTTTGAAAACTGGCTTTGACCGTTCTCCGCTCTATACTGGCCGCATTCAAGGTCATGGTCCACGTTATTGTCCTTCTATTGAAGATAAGATTGTGCGTTTTGCTTCAAAGGAGCGACATCAACTTTTTGTTGAACCCGAAGGTTGGAATTCGCAGTCTTTTTACTTGAATGGATTTTCTTCTTCGTTGCCTTTGGAGGTGCAACTTGATGCCTTGCATTCAATCAAAGGGTTTGAAAATGCCCGAATTTTCAAGCCTGGCTATGCCATAGAATATGACTATTTTCCACCTACTCAGCTGAACTATTCGCTTGAAACCAAGAAAGTTGAGAATCTTTATTTTGCAGGACAAATCAATGGCACAACGGGCTACGAAGAGGCTGCTTGCCAAGGTTTGATGGCGGGTATTAATGCCTCTTTGAAGGTAAAAGGTAAAGATCCTTTTGTGCTCAATCGTACGCAGGCATATATTGGTGTGCTAATCGACGACTTGGTGACCAAGGGTGTGGACGAACCTTATCGTATGTTTACCTCCCGAGCTGAGTATCGAATCCTTTTGCGTCAAGACAATGCCGACAGTCGTTTAACTCCGTTGTCTCATTCCATTGGTTTGGCTTCCGACTCACGCATGCGTCGTGTTGAAGAAAAGGAGCGTGAGGTTGCCCGCGTGTCCTCATTTATTGAGGAAACCCCAGTTTTGCCGTCGGCTGCCAACGCCCTTTTGGAGCAGAAGCAGACTCCCGCTCTACAGCAAAAGGTTAAATTGCTGAATTTGCTTTTGCGTCCTGAGATTACTTTGGAAGACTTGCAGTCGATTGATCCTGAATTGGAAAAATTGATTGTTTCGGTTCCAGCCGCTATTCGAAGTGAGGTCGCCGAAGAGTCAGAAATCCTCTTGAAATATCAACGTTATATTGAAAAGGAGCGTGATGTCGCCTCAAAGATTTTGAAGTTCGAGGATATTGCTTTGCCTTCGGATTTTGATTATTTCTCTTTGCAGGCGTTGTCGTATGAGGCTCGAGAAAAACTTACCAAGATGAAGCCTGCTACCATTGGACAAGCCTCTCGAATCAGTGGTGTTTCTCCTGCGGATGTGTCGGTGCTGATTATCTATCTCACACGACAATAGACTTTGTGTTTCACGAGGAACGTGACGTCTAACTGTCGTTGAATGAAGAACGTGGCTTCGTTTCAATTATCTAGAAGACTCTTTTTCGTGATATTATTTCAACGATTCAAGATAGCTTTTAGCTTCGGGTCCGAGGTTGAATAAAAGGTCGAGAATGCTCATGTTTGGTACAAAAGGCATCTTTGATTCAAATACTTGATTATAAGTAGGAAAGTTGATGTTGCTTTCTTTTTTGGGAGAAAACGTGTTTCGGTAATCTTCTGTAACGCTTCCATCTGGAGCATAGTCGGTGGTGTAGTGCGTGATTGTCGTAAGTTTGAGTGCCTTTAGCAGGTACAGCATAAGGGCATGATTTAAGTCGATCAATCGCTCATGGTGTTGCATCAAAATCGCCTCTAATGGATCTTTGTAGTAAAGAAAATAGGGTGATGCGCTGTAGGCGGATGTTATTGCACGCCAATGGTTTATATTCCAACGTTCGGTGTAGGAAATGCCTATGTTGTGGGTGTAGGTGTGATTTCCATAAGGGCGTATGACGGGTACTACGAGAGATAGCGGACCATTGGCTGAAAGGATGACTGTCCGGTTGCGATAGGTTTGCTTTGGGAAAGTTTCGTATTGCTCAATAAGCACTTCCTGTTGTTTTGCGAGGGCTGCAAAATAGGCAATGGGAGGGAAGTATGCGGTGGGGAAAATAGGTAATGGTTCCATGTCTGACGTGGAATTGGTAGTGGTGGAAAGTAAGCAAAAACTATTTTCCGATAATGATGGACATGAGCTCGTCGTCTTCGAAGAAAAAGTCAATGTTGCCTTCGGGGAAGGAAATGCGGCGTTCGCCCCAGTCCTCGGTGTCGGCATCTTGCTCAAAATAGTTATTGGATACCATGAGGGCGACAATTTCTTTTTCGTTCATATCGAACACCTCTTTGCCAAACAATGTGCAGTCTTCGTTGGCTATGTCTATACATGTCAGCGTGGGGTTGTCGCCTTCGAAAAACAAAGAGACATCATCTCCGTAACGCATAATGGTTGTTGGCATATCATCCACATTGTCAATGGTTTCAACTTCTTGTGCTTCACCGAGAGCGGCTACTATATCTTCAATGGCGGTATCAAAAAGGATGTCGCCCAAACCTTGTTTTATCTTGATGTCAAGTTTCATAATTTATCTGTGTTAATCAAAGACAAAGATACAAAATTTTTGTTGTTATTTTGTTAAAAAATAATTTGTGTCGTGAAATTTATTTTCAAATTGCTGAATATCAACTATATAATATTGTCCATAAGAATATAGTAATATTTTATTTTGTGATTCTCTAAAAAAGTCGTACTTTTGCAAACGTTTTCCGCAGATAGAAATCGGAGAAAGACTAAGTAGCTCAGCAGGTAGAGCACATCCCTTTTAAGGATGGGGTCCTGGGTTCGAATCCCAGCTTAGTCACCAGCCGACGCCGGAAGCCTACACTTCCGGCGTTTTTACTATCACTTGATATGCAGACACAAAGCGTCCATCCTATCTCTTTGAAAGCGTTTTTGCGGATGCTCTGCATTGTTGTGTACCTTGGTTCTTTTGTTTCGATTTCGGCGCAGAACACCAAAGATCAGCTAGCTTCGCAATACTATAATAATGGTGAGTTTGCGCAGGCCGCCGAACTGTATGAGCCTCTTTACGAGAAGACGCAGAACAGGTTCTACTATCAAATGCTTTATCGTTGCTATGTGGAAATGGATGAAATCCGTCGGGCGGAACAGTTGGTGGAGCAGCGTCTGCGAAAGTTCGATAAGGATCTGACTCTGTATGTGGATCTTGGAGCGCTTTGCGAAAAGTCGGGCAACAATAAAAAGGCACAGAAAAATTTCGACAAGGCTTTTGAAAAACTTGGAACGGACAATAGACAGACTTCCGATTTGGCGACAGCTTTCGTCAATATCAACAAGTTGGAGCAAGCGGTAGCGGTTTATCAGCGTTCGCGAGAAAAGGCTCAGAATAGTTTTCTGTATGTTACCGAATTGACCGCCCTCTACTCCCGAATGGGCCGTTACGAGGATGTTATGCAGGAGTATTTCAATCTTTTGGACAAGTCTCCTGGCTCTATGAGTTCTGTGCAGGTCTCGTTGCAGCGCATGCTTAACGAAAGTAGCGACAGCCGTTTTGCCGATGGGTTGAAGCGTGCATTGATGCAGCGTGTGCGTGAGCAACCGAACAATAAGACCTATCTTGACATGATGATATGGTTCTCGTTGCAGCAGAAGGATTTCCGCTTCGCAATGACGCAGGCGAAGGCTGTGGATGCCCGTTTTCCTGATTTGGGTGGCGAGCAACTTTATCGTGTTGCGCAAATAGCGCATTCTAATGGTGCTTACGACGTGGCGCGCGATTGCTATGCCGTGCTGTTGAAAAAAGGGCAGGAGTCGCCGTTCTATTACGACAGTAGGGTGGGGGACTTGGAGACGCAGTTTGCGCAACTTGACCCGAATGTGTCACCCTCGAAAAAGTCGTTGAAAGCGCTTCAGAGCCGTTATCTTGAAACCATTGAGGAGTTGGGCAAGAATGAACGTTCGGCATCTCTCATGCGCAATTATGCCCATTTGTCGGCCTATTATCTCGACGAAGTGCAGCCTGCGGCGGATATGTTGTATGATGTTTTGGACATTCCTCGACTGCCGCAGTCGATAGTGAGTGGTGTGAAATTGGAATTGGGCGATTTGATGCTTTTTGCCGGCGAGGTTTGGGAGGCTTCGTTGCTCTACATGCAAGTGGAAAAGGCGAATAAGAACGATCTGGTGGGTGCGCAAGCCAAGTTCAAGAATGCGAAGCTCTCGTACTACAACCATGATTTCCTGTGGGCTAAGTCGCAGCTCTCCGTCTTGCGGGCTTCTACTTCCAAACTTATTGCCAACGACGCAATGGAACTCTCTTTGCTGATTAGCGACAATATGGAAGAGGATAGCACTTTTGGCATGCTGGAACTCTTTGCCACTGCCGATTTGTTGCTCTATCGCAACAAGTTAGACTCCGCTTGGATTGCTTTCGACGACATAAGCCATCGTGCGTTGTCGCACCCGATTTTCGACGAGGTGTTGCTCCAAAAGGCGAAGATTCGTATGCGCCAGGAGCGATATGTAGAGGCGGACAGTTTGTTGGCGCAGCTCTTTTCCTTCTATTCGGAGGACATTCTTGCCGATGATGCCTTGATGCTGCGGGCTCAGTTGAACGAGAACAAGCTAAACAACATAGAACAAGCACGTTCCTGCTACGAAACATTGATTCTCGACTATCCGTCAAGTCTCTATGTCGATCAGGCGCGCAAGAAATATAATGAGTTGAAAGAAAGTGGATTGAATAAAGATAAGAAATAGACAAAGTCTTCATTTTTACCAATTATCAATTAATACCGTGGAAGTTAGAGCAAAAAAATATTTAGGACAACATTTTTTGACGGACGAGTCCATCGCCCAGCGTATCGCCGACAGTCTTACTGGAACAACGCCCAATGTCTTGGAGATTGGTCCAGGCATGGGAGTATTGACTAAGTATCTGATTCCAAAGCAAGAACTCAATTTCAAGGCCATAGAGATTGATACGGAATCGGTGGAATACCTGCACGGCCATTATCCTACGTTACAAGTCATCGAAGGGGATTTTTTGAAATTGGATGTAGATTCCTTGTTCTCAGGGTCTTTCGCTGTGATTGGCAATTTCCCCTACAATATTTCGTCGCAGATTCTTTTCAAAGTCTTTGAGCATAGAAATAGCATTCCTGAGGTAGTGGGAATGTTCCAAAAAGAGGTGGCGGAACGTGTGGCCACAGGTCCTGGAAGTAAGACATACGGCATTTTGAGTGTTTTGTTATCAGCATTTTACGACATTGAGTATCTTTTTACGGTTCACGAGAATGTATTTAATCCTCCGCCTAAGGTAAAATCGGCGGTAATTCGTCTGCGCAGAAACAATGTAACTTCCTTGGAATGTGATGAAAAGCGATTTGTGCAAGTGGTGAAAACCGCCTTCAACCAACGTCGCAAAACAATGCGTAATGCATTGAAACCATTGTCGTTAGATATCTCAAATGTACCTGAAGAACTTCTTTTGAAACGTGCAGAACAACTCTCGGTGGCTGATTTCGTGACAATTACAAATCGCTTGGGCGGTCAGCAATGATTTGAAAATCTTGATTTGACTTCTTAACTTAAAACTTTTATCTTTCATTATGTCTGTTTTTGAATATTTTGTCTTGTCTTTGGCGTTAGGTATCGAATTGATGACCATTATGCGCACATGCGCCGAAAAGGCTCCTATCCGTCTTACGCGTGGTTTGGCGGTTTCTTTCTTGGCGGCGATAGTCTATGCGCTGTTTCTTTATTTGGGCATCCAAATTGGAAATTTGCTGCGTTTCGAAGGTGATGATGGACTATACGACAATATCAACAGTATGGTCTATTTGGGCATGATGATAGTTATTGGTGTAAAGATGTTGTTGCCGGTCTATCGCAAAGGACAGCAGCGTCCCGCCTACGATATTTCCCGTTGGGGCACTGTGCTGGCGCTTATCGTTGCCAGCGGCATCAATGTTCTGCTGATAGGCATCGGCCTGGGATTTTTGGTGCTGGCCAGCGACGAAGGTCTTAAAGGACCCATTTGCCTTTCCGTAGTCGTGTTTTTGATCAGTTACTGGGCCATTATGCTAGGACGGCAGAAAAAAGCCATCCGTGAGCGCCGTTGGCTGCTTATCGCCGTATTGCTCTTGCTGGTTTCCGCCATTTTCCGCGTCGTGGAACTGTAGCGGAAAAGATTTTTATCGTTTTCTTGGTTTTTTTCGGAATTAATGCATAAAGTTCAGCGTTGGTTTCGTATAACTTTTTTTGTCACTCGGCTGTAAGAAATCGGGGGTGCTGTGCGTATATAGTACAAAAGGATTAAAAGCGGATTTGACTATCGAAGAATATAATAAGGGTGTGGATGAATGGGCTGACGACGCCTACCGTTTTGCGCGTTCGTGCAGTTGCGACGACAATAAATGTCGTGATGCCGTTCAGGAGGCTTTTGCAAAGCTGTGGGAGCGGCGCAAATCGGTTCAGATAGAGCGGGGGAAGGCCTATTTGCTCAGCACGGTCCACAACTATCTGGTGAGTCGTTTCCGTTATGACCAACTGAGGAAGGGTGTCGATAGGGTAGGGATGGAGGAGAACGCCAGTTGTACGATAGAGCCCGGCACCGATTTTGAACTACGTGATGCCTTAGAAAAAGCCCTTCAATCCTTGCCGCCAATACAGCGCGAATGTCTTCAGTTGCGTGACATAGAAGGTTATACCTATAAAGAAATTTCTAACATACTCAATCTCAGCGAAGACCAAGTGTCGGTCTATCTTTTCCGTGCGAAGGTGTCTTTGAGAAAGAAACTAATAGAATATAAAATATGATAAACGCAGACAATTACGAGCTATATTTTTTCCGCTATGCGGAAGGAATGCTTGGTGAGGCCGAGCGGCGTGAAATCGAAGTTTTCGCGCAACAGCATCCAGACCTTGCCGAGGAACTGCGGCTTTATGCAGAGGCGCCAAGGATAAACTGCGAGCCTCTCCACTTTCCTGATAAGGAGGACTTGAAGCATACCGCGACTCAACCGCGTATGTTATGGTGGAAGGTCGCAGCCGTTGTGGCCGCCATAGTCGTGTGCGGATGGGTGCTTTTCTACAAGATGGTTAGTCCACAATCGCTGCCGATTGCCGATCAGGCGGTGCTCATGGGTGATAAGTTGCCATTTTCGGAAGCGAGTCAGCCTTGTCAGTCAGTAGGCGACAAGTCGCTATATGCCGAGTCAAAGTCACCAAATCGGGGAAAAAAATCTCGCATATTGGCCGACAACAATGCCGTGTCGCACGATAAGGTTCTCGATCCGCCACAGCATATTGTTGAATCCAAACTGCAAGATGTCAGCAAAGCTAACGTTACTGAGACCATGGAAACTATTAATGAAGAAGAGGAGTACCTTTTAGATCCTGTTACCACCATGGCTTTCGCTCAAGCCATTTTGGCAGAGTATAGCTCTGCTGCTGAGAATGGCAAAGAGCCGTCGGGACAAACACCCGTCCAAGAGCCGTATTCTATTCCGCAATCGCCCATTTCCAATTCTCAATTAAAGTGGCCTTCAAACCCTGTTTTGGTGGCAAGTATAGTTGGAGTAACGATTGATATAACAAATTTATATAATGTTATTTGTGATTTTAAAGAGTCTCACGACGGATTTATGGATTTTGCTGCAATATTCATTTAAATAAAACCTACAAATATGAAGAAAATACTCTTTTTTGCAATGCTTGCTTTTATGTTTGGGCAAGTGATTGGACAGGAAGTGAAATTTACTGCTGAAAATGCAGAATGGCATAGCGAAAGCTGGTCGGACAAATGGGACGTGCTTGAGTTTGAAACTCCTATACCGACTGCCATCCATAATGCCAAGGCTATGGGAAAGGTCTTGCTCATTGCCGTTCCCGACACTGTTCAGTACCTTAAAGCCTACACTTTCGATGTAAAAAACATTGATGAGATGCTTTCCTATATCTCGGTCGTGGATGGTGGGTTCATCGTCAACGACCCGCATCTCTCGCTCTATATGCTTCATTATATGGGTGATATCTATGCTGTTGCAAGTGGGCAGGGATTTGTTCGTGTGGTTTCAGATGTCGAAACTGTCAACGTCATCGATAGTGCTTTCTCCCTTTTTGTTGAAGCTTCGGAAAAAACAACAAACACTTTGGTGATGAAGTCGATGATAAAGATGTTGAAAATGCAAAAAGACGACGAGAGCTTTGATGCTGTAATTTATGGCATGAAGGAGGGCTTAAAAGCTGGAATTCAGAAGGCACGTACCAGCACTACTACGGTTTCCCAGTCTGGAGATTCAAATGACATTGATGAGAGTGCAGCTATCCGTAGCAAGGCAGCTGACAACTTGCCTGCTGCCAGCGCCAAGCATTCCAAAAAGGACTATGGCGATCCGTTTGGTATCGATTTCTTATGGGGATTCAATAACTGGGGAACAAACCCATTTTCGGGCCTTATGGGTATGAGCGATGCAAACTATAATCTCCGCACTTCTTTCTCCAGTTACCAACTCGAGGCGCACTACGATCTTGTCCTTACCCGCCATTTTGATATGGGGATTGGTCTTGGCTACGAGTCTGATATCTACAAGTTTAACAAAGACTATGTTGATTACGGTACCGATGCTTTTGCGGTTATCGACACTCTCGTTCCTGGCGGTTACTACAGCAGCCGCTTCGTCACTCGCTACGTCCAACTCCCTATCCATGTTGGTTGGCGTGTAAGGGAGTCGCATAGGAGTTTCCGTATCAAGATTGCGGCCATTCCTGCTTTGGGTTGGTGTGGCAAACATACAGGTCTAAAGCATGAGTTCCACACCGATGGTCGTAATCCGCAGGATCAACGCAACCTCCCCGATGTCGTCAATCCTTTTAAGCTTGACGTGCGTTTTCAGCTGAATTTTGGCGGTGTGGGAGTCTTCCTCCAGGTTGCCACCATGCCCTTATTCCTCGACGGAAACAAAATATATCCTATCAAGCTCGGATTCGTTCTTTAATGAGCGTTTCTGAATAAAAAGATTCTGGTTGTTTTGTGTGGGGTTGCAATTGGAAAATTTAGACATTAAGAAGTTGTTTTGCATTGTGAATATTCATCTATCAAACTTGATATTTTTCGGTCTTTTGCAACTCCAATGCCCCAGAAAAAACATCGCGACAGTTCCTTTAATGCTTGCAAATCCCAATTTTTAGCAGCCAAAAGATAGTAACAAAATGCCTTTTGTGGATCTTTGTCTGTTCCGTTTCCTAATTCATAACATACGGCAACATCCAGTAGCGCATCTTTGTACATGTCAAATCCCTTTTCGGGACCGCCCTGAACAGCTTTTTGTAATAAATTGAATGCTTTTTTATAATTTTTCCTGACATTGAATCCATTCAAATACCATGAAGCAAGTGCGTATGACGCCTTTCTATTGCCTTGCAAGATTGACATTTCCAATAGTTGACTGACTTCTTTGGAAGAATAGGAATCCTGTCTTGAAAGTCTCAAAGCTTTATAGTATGATTTGTCGCCTTTGGGCATAATTGTCAATTGTCTTTATGGTATTTGTTCAACAACCATCGGGCATTGTCTTCAATACTATCCCATCTTATCCCTGTAATTGTTTCTAACGGCACGAGAATTTTTCCATCATTTTCACCGTATAGGTCAATCATTTTAATCAATACGCTTTTTTCATCGATAGCTTCAACAAAACCGATGATATCTGTGTCATCGGTATCTCCATCTTCCACAAAAAAAGTTGTGGGTTTCCTTGATTTTATTCTGTCAACTATATAATCTTTTAATTCATAACCATTTCCCCAAAACGTAGTGCATTTTGTCTGACTGAGATGTTTGTTTTGTTTCTCCAAAATCTCAAGACATTTCAAGGTTTTATCCTCCGTCACAATGTCTATTAGTGAATCTAGCTTGAACGACGTAGTGCCAATAGATGTTCCATATTCATCAATTTCATTGATAATAATACGTTGCGAAGTCACTTCCTTGACATGGCCGATGATGGTTTCCCCCCACTCTTCTTTTTCGGTTCGAAACGCGATTAGTTTGTTGTTGGCACATGCGTCGCTTAAGATTTTGTGTTTCAACATAATACTTTTCTATTAAAAATAATGATTTGATTATTTGCGTTTCAAAGCATCTTTGAGGGCTTGGGCGAGTTGGTCGGGGCAGCTGGTGGGACCGCCGTTGCAGCTGATGCCGTCGAGGCGGGCGATGACTTCTTGGCAGTTCATGCCTTCCACAAGGCGGCTGATGCCTTGTAGGTTGCCGTTGCATCCTCCATAGAAGAGGACATTGTGGAGGTTGTTGTTTTCGTCAATGTCGAATTCTACTGCTTGCGAGCAGGTGCCGTAGTTGCGATATTGATAGTGGTTCATATTAATTGTAAGTAATTAATTATTATTGTTTTCTGATTCTTCGGCGGCGAGTGGAAGCGGGTCGAAGTTTGTGTTGAAAGTTGTAGGCGTGTGGGTTGGTTTGGGTGTGTGGTCTTTGAGATAGTAGTCGTTGAGGGTGTATTCGATGTATTGTAGTGTTTCTTGGCGTTTGTCGGGCTTGAGGCCGCATTCCCACACGGTGATGCAGTGCCATCCCATCTGTGCCAGCTTTTCTTTTACGTTGCGGTCTCGGGTTTGGTTGCGCAGGATTTTCTTTTCCCAGAATGCGGTGTTGCTTTTGGGCATCACATACGACTTGCAACCTTCGTGGCCGTGCCAAAAACAACCGTTGACGAAGATGCAGGTGCGGTATTTCAGCAACACGATGTCGGGTTTGCCAGGGAGTCGCGGGTGATTGAGTCGATAGCGGTAGCCTTGATGCCAGAGATATTGGCGTACAATCTTCTCCGGCTTAGTGTCCTTGCCGTGGATTGCCGCCATTACATGGTGTCGCTGTTCGGGTGTGAGGGTGTCGGTCATTGTTGTTGGATGCGTGGCACAGAGGAGAGGCTTACTGGGAAGTTGAAGTAGGTTCTGGGGAACGGTTCGTTGCGCAGCGTGAAGTGCCACCACTCGTTTTCGTAGGGTCTGAAACCGTGGCGCATCATGGCTTTGCGAAGTATCATGCGGTTGTTGTACTGGGTTTTATTGATGGCTGGATAGGTTCCGGCGGGCTCGCCGGGCTGGAGTCCTGGATGGGAGGCTTTGCCAAAATAGTCGAAAGTGCATCCCATATCAACGTCTCGTTGGGTTTTGAGGTCGAAGAGGGTAAGATCCACCGTCGAGCCGCGTGTATGACCCGAATGACTTGCCACATAGCCTTGTGGCAGAATTTGTGATTTTTCAATTTCTGGGTAGAAATAGTTTTTCATGCGTGTGTCGGAGAGGTCTTTGGCCCATTTCATGAAATAATCCACGGCACATTGGGGTCGGTAAGCGTCGTAGATTTTGAGTATGTAGCCTTGTTGACGCAGTTCGTCGCTCACTGCCTTGAGGGAATCGGCGGCGCGATGGGTGAGTAGCGCGACAGGTTCTTCGTATCCGGGGATGCGGTCGCCGATGAAGTTGAAGGTGCTATAATAGCGGATTTCTAACAATACGTCTGGAATGATGTCGGAAATGACAACAAATCTGTCTGCACCTTGGGAGTAGGCAGGTTGGGCAGTTGTGGAATCGGCTGTAAATTCAATGATTTCAATGCTGTCAAGAACTGCTGTAGATTGAGTTTGCTGCTTGCAAGAAGCCAACAGCAAGAAGGAAAGGAAGAGTGGAAGGAAGGTTTTCATAGGTTTATTTTTGTTCTTTTAGGATTTTTATGAGACAGTTTTTGCAGTCGAACTGGAGTAGGAAACGATTGTGATTGTTTTGGAGATAGAGGTTGCCTTGGTAGTCAGGGGCGATGGTGTGGTTGTTCTTTTTCATAAGGCACTGCTTTAGTTCGTAGCGTAGGCAGTATTTTGTGGTCATCAATGCTTTGCCATCGTATTCGTGGGTCTTTTCCAATCCATATTCGAGTTGGCAGACACCGTGACGACGGTAAAATTGTTCGGCTTTGTGGTTGAGGATGTTAGCGCGATAGTCCAAATGATTTTCAAAGTAGGGAATATGGTTTGGAGTGAATATAACTGGCTTGGATGCAAATACTTCCTGTCTGCGCTGTGTTAATTGTTCGATGGCGTTTCTGCGAAGTTCGTTGAGCAGTGAAGTAGGAATAAAGTAAGGTTGAGAACATTGGTTTTCAACTGAAATAGCTTGGAATGGCGTATCCCCCAATTTGGAGAGCTGGGGTTGTATCTGTGCTTTTTCGGGATTGCGAGCGGGTGTTTTTTCGCAGCAGATTTCCGCTATTGCGCTGATGTTGTCGCTGTCGGTAACTTGCAATTGGAATCCGTCGGATGTCTCTGCAAGTATGAAAGTTACATCTATTTTACGGATGGCACTTTTGCCTTGCAACTGTTTCTCAAAGGCAAAATCGTTGTTTCTCCACAGCGTTTCTCCCACTTTGATGTCGGGCATTCTGTTGGGAACGATGGTGTTGCCTTGTACGTGGTTGACTAAGAATCCTTCAAGTTGTCCATCGCTATTGTAGAAGCAGAGTCCGTCGCCAGCTGTGAAAAGCAGGTCTTTGGTATCAACGGTAATGCTTTTTTTGTCAAGTTGTTTCACTTTGCCCACTTCCTTTCCCAACGACTTTTGAGTGGCGAGAGAGGCCATGGGTTGGCGTTTTTGAAGGAAATAGTCCGTAAATCCGCGGTTAAAGGTCTTTTCGAGGTCAGGGGTGAAATAGTAGGTGCAATGTCCTGAAGAAGCAGGTTGTAAATCAGTGCGTTGGAGCATGATATTGTCCAACAGTTGCCGATAGTATGCCGTGACGTTTTTGACGTAGCTGATGTCTTTCAGTCGCCCCTCTATTTTGAATGATGTGATTCCTGCATCTATCATACTTGCAAGTTGTTGCGATGCGTTAAAGTCTTTGAGTGAGAGCAGGTGTTCGTCGCGTCGCAGGAGTTTTCCTTGTTCGTTATAGAGGTCGTAGGAAGATCGGCATGGTTGCCCACAGCAGCCTCGGTTGCCGCTGCGGTCGTTGAGGTATTGACTCATGTAGCATTGTCCGCTGTAGCTGACGCAGAGGGCACCTTGTACGAAAGCTTCTAGTTCAATGGAGGTCTCTTTGCGAATGGCTTGCATCTGTTCCAGTGAGGTTTCGCGAGCAAGGATGACACGTTGGAAACCTACTTGTTCCATGAACTTTACGCGTTCCAATGTAGCATTATGAGTCTGTGTGCTGGCATGTAGTGCGATGGGAGGCAGATCACATTCCAGCAACCCGAGATCTTGTATGATAAGTGCGTCGCAGCCAGCGTTGTAGAGTTTGTGAATCATCTTTACGGCAGATTCTATCTCATTGTCGAAGAGTAAGGTGTTGACCGTCACAAATATCTTGGAACGAAAGAGATGCGCATATTTTACAAGTCGCTCGATGTCTTCAATGCTGTTGGTTGCGGCGCTTCGGGCGCCAAAGGCTGGAGCGCCGATATAGAGTGCATCGGCGCCGTGATTGATGGCGGCAACGCCTTGTTCGTAGTTCTTGGCAGGTGAGAGCAGTTCTAATTGCATGATGGCTTCGCATGAAATGAATATGCAAAGATAATGAATTTTAGCGAATAGTGAATCGTAAATCGTGAATAGTAGATGGTTTGTTCTTGAAATTTTGTATCTTTGCAAGACAATAATATCTCAATTATGCAATCTTCTCGTGTTCTTTTACCTGGTAAGGTATCGGCTCTGAGCCGTTTGAATCGTATTTTGAAAGGTCCGCAATATGCCGATGCAAAATACTTTATCCTTTTGGATTCCAATTGTTTCACACATTGTCTTCCTACGCTCGTCTCTCGCGTAGAGGCATTGCAGAAGGCTGAGTTTTTGGAACTGCCCGAGCGTGAAGAGTGCAAGGACTTGGAAATAGCTTCTCAGGTGTGGCAGACGCTTATGGAGAGTGGTGCCGACCGCAACACGGTGCTGGTCAATCTCGGTGGTGGTTGTATCTCTGATTTAGGTGGTTTTGTGGCGGCTGGCTACAAACGTGGCATTCGATATATCAATGTGCCTACTACGTTGATAGGCATGGTAGATGCCGCCATTGGGGGCAAGACCGCAGTGAATGTGGGTGGTGTGAAGAACCAAGTGGGCTTTTTCTATCCTCCAGAGGTGGTCTGCATTGAGCCTTCGTTTTTGGCTACTTTGCCCGACAGGGAGGTGCAGAGTGGCTGGTTGGAGATGTTGAAAGTGCAGTTGATAAGTGGGATGCCGATGGATACGAACATTTCTGAGCAAACCATCTCAGATTGTGTACAGTTCAAGATGGATGTGGTAAAGTCCGATCCTAAAGACCATGGAATCAGAAGAATATTGAATTTCGGACATACGTTTGGCCATGCTGTTGAGGCTTACAGCCATCGGTTGGGTCATCCGTTGCTGCATGGCGAGGCTGTGGGTGTGGGCATGGTTTGTGCTCTCTTTCTATCAATGCACAAATTAGGACTCTCCGAAACGCTCTATCAGCAAGTGCGTAAGGTTGTTTCCGATCATGTTATGTTGCCTAAATACACGTTGCGCGACACAGAGACGCTCTTGGAATATATGCGTCAAGACAAGAAAAATGAGAATGGTGAAATATGTTGTGTCCTCTTGCAAGAATTTGGCGTTCCTGTAATTGACGTCGCCGTTCCAGAAGTAGAGATACGGGATTGCTTCTTGAAAATTGCGAAGTAATTCACAAAAAAAGGGAGCCGATTGGCTCCCTTTTTTATTGTCGTTATCGAAAACTATTTCAGACGACGGAACTGGCAGGTGAAGTGACGCATCAGGTCGGCTTCCCAAGTGATTTCCAGACCACGGGTGATGGTTTCGCGACGGTCGTAAACGTTCTTCAAAGCTGCTGCGATTACATCCATGTGGTTGTTGGTGTAGGTGCGGCGGCAGATGCAGAGACGCAGGAGGTCGAGACCACCAAAGCGGTTTTGACGGGTAACGGGATCACGGTCAGCAAGTACATAACCGATTTCGCAGCCACGGATACCGGCTTCGAGATAGAGTTCGCAGGTCAAAGTCTGAGCGGGGAACTCTTCCTTAGGAACGTTGCAGAGAACCTTGTCGGCATCTACAAACAATGCGTGACCGCCAACGGGACGCTGGTAAGGAATGCCATATTCGTCAAGTTTCTTGGCAAGGTATTCAACTTGTTTGATACGGGTTTCAACCATGTCGAACTCGGTGTTTTCATCGAGACCGACAGCGAGGGCTGCCATATCGCGGCCGTTCATACCGCCATAGGTAAGGAATCCTTCGAAGGGGATGCAGAACTGCTTGCAGCCTTCGTAGAGTTGTTCGTTGTTGGTAGCGATGAAACCACCCATATTGACGAGACCGTCTTTCTTTGCGGACATGGTCATGCTGTCAACGTGTGAGAACATTTCTTTGCAGATTTCCTTGATGGTCTTGTCTGCGTAGCCTTCTTCGCGGGTCTTGATGAAGTAGGCATTCTCAACAAAGCGAGCGGAGTCCATATTTACGGGAACGCCGTATTTGTGGCAGAGTTCGCAGGTCTCGCGGATGTTCTTCATGCTAACAGGCTGACCTCCAACGGTGTTGTTGGTGCAGGTAAGAACCATGAAAGGAACATTGCCTTTGTTTTCTTGAAGGATCTTCTCGAGTTTTTCAAGGCTTACATTGCCCTTGAAAGGAATTTCAAGCTGGGTGTTCTTGGCTTCGTCGATGGTGACATCGATAGCGAAAGCTTTGCGGCTCTCAATGTGACCTTTGGTGGTGTCGAAGTGAGCGTTGCCAGGAATGATCTGACCAGGTTTTACGAGGTAGCTGAACATTACGTTTTCAGCAGCACGACCTTGGTGGGTAGGGATAACATACTTGAATCCAGTGATTTTGGTGATGGTGTTCTTCAGTTCATAGAAAGAACGTGCACCAGCATAGCTTTCGTCACCCATCATCAAGGCGCTCCACTGACGGTCGCTCATGGCGCCGGTACCGGAGTCGGTAAGGCAGTCGATGTAAACCTTGTCGGATTCGAGCATGAATACGTTGTTGTGGGCTTCTTCGAGCCATTTTTCGCGTTCTTCGCGGGTGGATTTCTTAATGGGTTCTACCATTTTGATTTTCCACGCTTCTGCAAATGGAAGTTCCATAGTATTATGTTTTTAAGTTATTAAAAAAAAGAAAATGATTTCCAAAATGGATCCTAAAATGGATGTGGTGATAGGATCAAAGACGTCAGCAATATACGTCTCTTTTCTTGATATTCAGGAAAAGAGTATGTATGTCTATGTGTCTCAATTGATGTCTCATATTTTGGAATTGCAAAGTTAAACTTTTTTTTTGACAAGTGCAAATCTTTTTCTTGAGGGGGAAAATAGGTCTTTTAAGTATGGTTTTTGTCGCCTCAAATGAGTGGGGTGATGGCAAAAATACTAAATTTTTGGAGTATAATCCAAAATCTTCGTGTTTTTTGGTTTTGATAGGCTCGTTTGTGAGTCCAAAATCCGGTCAGAAATGATAGGTTACCTTGGCGTTGATTGAGGGGGTGACGTTGTTGTTTTTGTATTTCCCATTTACCCAAACGTCAAGGTCCCAGCGGCTTGGCTCTAAGGATTTGTTATTGTTTGTTTGTGGCATCGTCAGATAGTAGGGTTGCGGTGCCTCAAGGTTTGCCAAGGTGTTGTAGAACAACGTATCAATAAGGGTATCGTGGACAACAATTCGTGTTTGGCGTACAATCGTGTCGTGGAGTGTTTGAATTACGGTATCATGATGGTGAATGATTTGTGGCTCAAGCGTGTTTCGTTTTTTCCAGTGCCATAAGGTGGCGATTAAGGCGACATTAACCAAGGCCAAAACGACGACAAGTATTTTTATGTTTTTCATAGTATTAAGGTTGATAAATATAAAACGGCCGACAAAGGCATTTTATTTTCCTTTGTCGGCCGTTTTGGGAATAATTAAGAAAAAATCTTATGCGAGGTTCATGCTCTTTTTGATAGCTTCGATTTTGGCGTCGAGAGCGTTGTTGACCTTGTCAAAGTCGGATTTGCAGCAGAGTTCGCCTTTTACGCCGAAATAGAACTTGATTTTGGGTTCGGTGCCGCTGGGACGTACGGTAATCTTGTTGCCGGCTTCGGTGAAGAACTGCAAAACATTGCTTTCGGGAAGGTCGATGGGAGTTTTCTCGCCCGTGAGCAGGTTAGTGGAGGTGTGAAGCTTGATGTCGTCGATGCGGATGACCTTCTCGCCGTCAATCTCTTTGGGAGGGTTGGAACGGTATTCTTTCATCATCTGCTGGATTTCTTCGGCACCGCTCTTGCCTTTGCGTACTACGCTGAGCAATCCCTCTTTGTAGAATCCATATTCTTTATAGATATCCACCAGCACGTCGAAGAAGGTCTTGCCTTGTTCGGCAGCCCAGGCGGCGATTTCGGCAATCATGGAGCAGGCGCTTACGGCGTCCTTGTCGCGTACGAAGTCGCCAATCATGTAGCCGTAGCTCTCTTCGCCACCGCCAATGTAGATTTCCTTCTCTTCAAGTTCGCGAATCTTGGCGCCAATCCATTTGAAGCCGGTCAGTACGTCATAGACCTTGACACCCTGCTTTTTGGCAATGTCGGCGGGCAATTCGGAAGTGACGATGGTTTTTACGATGTATTCCTTGCCGGTGAGGCGGCCTGTACGTTTCCATTCGTTCATCAGGTAGTAGATGATGACGGAGAGCGTCTGGTTGCCGTTGAGGAGCATCCATTCGCCGTCGGGACGCTTTACGGCAACGCCTACGCGGTCGGCGTCGGGGTCGGAGGCGAAGACAATGTCGGCGTCAATATCTTTTGCCAAATCCACGGCCATCTTCATGGCTGCGTGTTCTTCGGGGTTGGGAGAAGGTGTGGTGGGGAAGTTGCCATCAGGGGTGGCTTGTTCCTTGACGATGTTGACATTGGTGAATCCGAGTTTCTCCAACATTCTTGGAATCATGGTGATACCTGTTCCGTGAAGGGGAGTATAGACAATCTTGATGTCGTGGTGTTTCTTGATAAGTTCGGGATGGAGGCTGTTCTGCTCGATGCGGTTCAGATAGACGCTGTCGATGTTTTCGCCAACAATCTCGATGTTCTGTTCACCGCCAGACATTTTGACATCCTTGAGGTCTTTGATTTTCAGCACTTCGTCGATGACGTTGGTATCGTGGGGTGCGGTGAGTTGGCAACCGTCCGACCAATAGGCCTTGTAGCCGTTGTATTCCTTGGGGTTGTGGGAAGCGGTGAGCATAACGCCTGTGTGGCATTGGAAATGGCGCACTGCAAAGGAGAGTTCGGGGGTGGGACGCAATGCCTCAAAAAGATATACGTGGAAACCGTTGGCGGCAAGCACGTGGGCAGTGATTTCAGCAAATTCGCGGCTGTGGTTGCGGCTGTCGTGGGAGATGGCGGCTTTGAGTTGCCCGTTCTCGTTGGCGAAGCACTTCTTCACGTAGTTTGCCAGACCTTGGGTAGCCATGGCAACGGTGTATTTGTTCATGCGGTTGGTACCTACGCCCATAATGCCACGCAGTCCGCCGGTGCCGAATTCGAGGTTGCGATAGAAGCTCTCGTTCAGCTCTTCGGGGTTGTTCATCATTTCGCGAATCGCTTGTTTTGTGGCGTCGTCATAGGCACCGTCGAGCCAGTTTTGTACATTGATGCGGGTTGAAGCATCGATATTGAGTTCGTTAAGATTCATAGGAATAATTTTTTGATATCTTTTAATAACGTGGTTATGGGGATTTTATTGTATCGGTTATCCGTCATCAAAGCTGCGACACAAAAAAAGCTGCCCGTTCGAGCAGCCTTTTGCATATTGATAAGTGTTGATGACTTATTTAGTTGCACCAGCCTTGATGGCTTTGCCTGCAGTACCTTCGTAGGCAATGCCGAAGACTTTAAAGATGCAGTTACCACTGTTTACGATGCATTGGGTCTTGATCCAGCCATAGTGCGTTGCGCCGTCTTTCTGGAAGCATACGCCAATGTAGGCGGTTTTGCCGCTCCATGCGGTGTTTTGGTAGCTGTAGAGATCTGCGTTTGCGTAGCCTTCAGCGGCATTGTACATGTGGAAACTGTTGCTGCTTCCAATTTCAGTGTTTTCCTGTAGGGGAGTAACGTTTTTGTAGTATTGGCCTTGAGTGCTGACAACGCCGGCACCAGGTTTGAAGATGGCGAAGAATGCCATATCGCCCTCATTCTGAATCTGGAACTCATTGTCAACAATGCTGAGAGTGCGTTCGCCTCTTTCAATAGATAACGGTCTGTTTTCGAAGTTGATGTAAACGATGGTAGAGCTTTCGACAGGATTACCGCTGTCTCCGTCGGTTTCGTTGTCTTTTTGGCAGGATACAAAGGTCATACCCATTGCCATTGCGGCAAAAGCGAAGATTCTAAAAAAATTCTTTTTCATAGTGTTAATGGATTATAATAAATGTGATTAAAAAAATTTTCTTTTGCAAAGATAATATTTTTTGTTGATATAATGATAAAATGTTGCTTTTGATTTAGAAATTGGAGGTGTCTTTTCTGAGAAGCAACTCTTTTTGAAAGAGTTCGTCACGGTAGGCGTTGAGGTGGGAGATGGGTTCGGTTGCGAAGTCGGGAATTTGTGTCTCGAATTTCGACAATAGTTTGAGGTATTGCAAGATACGTAATCCATCGAGGCGTTCGTGGCAGGCGTGAACGAAAAGGTCTTGACGTTTGAAGTTTTTCCTCAGGGATCCCCAAAGGTCATTGGTGTTGAGTTGATTCCTCAAAAAATCGCTCAGTGGAGTCTCGATGTCTTGGGTATAAAGTTTTGGGAAGAGATCGGTGGTCTGTTTGATATGTTGGAAACCTTCAGCGGCGAAAAAGGGATAGGATTCTTCTTGGTTGGCGATGCCTCGGGCAATGGCGGGACCTGTTCCGAAAGGTACGCGATGGGAGATTCTGCCTTGCGGGTGGACGCAGGTGTCGATGTCGCGTACAATGGTGCCTGTCTTGGCGAATTTCTGCATAAGATAAAAGTCCTCGCCGCCTTGCAACGGGGTGATGCCGCCTACGCGTTTGTATGCCCATGCGGGGAATGCCATGGCGCTGCCCAAGGCACTAAAAGCGTAGGGACTTTGAATCTCCAGAAGGTTGATGAGGTAGTGGCGCATGTAGCATTCGTAGCGTAGCATGGCACGGTCGGTAGCGTCTTCGCCACAGCGTGGGTGGTAGTAGGGTACGCAGAGTGCACTGGCAGAGGGATGTTGGTTGATGGTGGCAAGCAATCTTTCGAAGTAGTCGTCATCAAAATCAGTGTCAGCATCCATACTTACAATGAGTTCGTTGTCGTCGCATTGTTGCAGTATGGCTTCAAACAATACCTTCCGCGCCCAACCTACGCCTTTCTTTTTTCCGCTCCAACCTTGCCCGATAGAACTACGATCGATGATGTAAAGGGGAAGGTCGTCAACGGCATTAAGTAGTTTAAGGCTGGTTTGATTGTTTATATATATATTATATTCCCAACTATCATGGAAACAGGCACTAAAATCCTCGGGTTGGTTCACGCAGATATAGATAGAAAAGGTTTGAAAGGTCTGTCTCCGCAACCGTTCCAGCAGTGAAGGAAGGTTGTAGAGTTCATCCATGGAGGGGATGGCTATGGAAATGTGGGAGTAGGATGCCACTTTATAGTTTGATGATTTTATAGGTTGTGCCCATTGCCGTAATGAGATGGCATCCTGCTGGGTAATTGTTTAGGTCTATGGTTGTTATCCCGTTTGGTGTTGCCAAATGCACTTTGCCGTGGGTGGGGTTGGGATAGCAAAACCCGTAGGAAGTCGGCACCTTGTCGGGTTGGTCGATGGCGATGTCTTGCGGCATGGTGAAAACTTCTTTGATGTAGTTGATAAGAGAATGGCTTTGGATATTCCAATATTGGACAAGTTCTTCGGACGAAAGTTTCTTGGAACCAGATACTTCCATTGTGATTTCATGAATTCCGTGGTAGTAGTTCATGTAGTCTTGTCGTCCGTTGTGGATTACATACCAGTCGCCACCAGCGATGTAGCCTTCGTTGCAGACGTCGGTGAAGATTGATGGGTCATACAAACGACAAGTATCCACAAATCTTCTGCTTACGTTGATCCACCAATTTTGGTCTTCGTGGGGTCGTTGCCAGGATTTGAAACTGTCCCAGGGGTAGTTCATCACCTCGCTGCCACCGTGCAGGTTGGCGGCAAGGAGGAAATGGTGGTTGGATACATATTCTATCATTGCCGCGTTTTCAGGCTGGAGTGCTTTTGTGGGTTTGGCGAAAGGGTCGGGGTAGTTGCGGTTGAGGTCAATGTCATTGGCATTGTAGCGGCGGGCGTAGCGAATGTTGTCGTTGCCGCCGAAATAAGTGCCGTCGGGATTGGAAAGAGGATTGATGAATATTTCCACGTTATCAACAAGTTGCGTCAGTTCTTGGTTGGTGCCGTAGCTGTTGAGCAGGGTGTCGATGAGGTGCAGCATGAAATGAAATCCGGTCAGTTCGTCGCCGTGGATGGTGGCGGAGTAGAAAAACTCTGGTTCTGTTTCGTCTAACTCCACGTTATCGGAGATTTTTACGCATAGAATCAAACGGTTATCTATCGAAACGCCGATAGTGTCGAGGTGGCAAATTTCTGGAAAATTGGTGGCGAATTGCTGCATCATAGCCACGTATGTCTCGTAGGTGGGATATCGGTTCCAGTCGGACATCTCTTCAATGGTGGAGGCCATAAGCAGTGATTTAGCCTCATCGGGATTGTCTTTGGGTGGAAATGCGTCTGGGCGGATGGGCATTTGGGCCTTCAACGAAAAGGACAAAATCAAACAAACTGCGGAAAGGAGAAATTTACGCATAATGTTGAAAATAAATAGTATGTAAAATATTATTCAAGCTCTTTTTGAGCTTCGGTTTGGGTTTCTTGAATAGGTTCCGTCGTTGTTGCTTCGGACACTGGCGCTTCTGCTTTTGGCGTGCGGAAGGTAAAGAGCAGGTTGCCGAAGAAATTCCAGATGGTGGTAACCGCAATGGCAATCAACTTGAGCACGTAAATACGTAGGTTGCTGTCCCATTCGGTAAAGAGACATTTGTCGCAGATAAATAAAGTCAGCGTATTGATTCCAAGGCCGATAAGTGAAATGAGGAAGAAACTGAGATATTCCTTGCCGATTTTCTTGTTTTGGCTGCGGAAGGTCCAAATGCGGTTAAGAATGTAGTTGAATGTGGCCGCAAGTGTGAAACTGATCATGTTGGAAACGAGGACGGGGAGTCCAACGATTTCCTTGAAAATATAGAAAAATCCGTAGTCAACAATCATTCCCGTAAATCCTACAACGCCGAATTTCAGGAACTTGATGACAAAATCCTTGATGGTGGTGAACAGTTTCATTTCAAAAAGGCATTACAGCGATTTGGCCTCGTTGGGGTTGTGGATGATGCCGGTTTTGCGTATGCGCTGCGGATTTGCGGGGCGTTTGGGACGGCTGATGCGTGGCATGGGTTTCTTTACGCGCGGCAGGTATTTCGTGGTGCCGGGCTCGTTCACTTCCAAGCCATAGACTTTCTCGGTGTCGAGGTTTACCTTCACGTGCCAGTAGTAGCTACAACCGCCTTCGGTAAGGATGATGTCCTTGGCGAAACGTTCTTTGGTGATGGACTCGTCCCAGATAAAGTTGACCCAGGCGATATGGTAGCCATTGATGTCGGTGAAACCTACATACTGACGGGTGTATTTTTTCAGATGCTCGTCAATGATGGGACATTTCCCAGGCTGGTTTTCGTGGTTGCGGTTCACATAGGCGATGCGTTTCTGGATGAGGCGCTCCGCCTTGGCGATGTCCTCTTCGCTGAGCGAATAACGGCCGTCTTGGCTCTCGACGGTGAAATCCACCTCCCAATCTTTGTTGAATGCGAATCCGTGGTAGTTGCTACCTTGAATCTCTTCGCTGTCCCAAGTCTCAACGGGAGTGATGTATTCCTGAGCGTGAAGCAGACCTCCGAAAAGGGCCACCATCATCGTGATTACAGTTACCTGTTTTATATTCATACTGTTATAGTTAATTCGGTTGATGTACACTACATTTGCTACTGCAAAAGTACTCATAAAATGGCAAACACACAAATTTTGAGGGTAAAATTTTATTTTTCAGCCATAAAAAGGACGAAAACGGTTGGAAGTGAAGAACGCGAAGTGTGCCTGAAATAGAAAAATCCATTGATAGTAGGACATAAAGAGGCGATAAATGAAAAAAAATTGTTATATTTGCATTGGAATAGTGTAGGCTTTCAAAGTTAACGAGAAAGTCTTCATCTGTTTCTTATTCAAAGTTTTGTAATAAAATAATTATTAATAATCACTATTGCTATGAGTAAATTTGTAACTGTAAAAGAAGCCGCTGACAAGATTCAGGACGGCATGACCGTTATGGTTGGTGGATTTCTTGGCGTAGGCAACCCCATCGCTTTGATTGACGCATTGGTTGAAAAGGGCGTAAAAGACCTTACCATCATCTGCAACGATACCGCTTATCCCGAAGTGGGCGTTGGCAAGCTGATCACGAACCATCAGGTGAAGAATCTTATCGCTACCCATATCGGTACGAACAACAATACCATCGACCAGATGAATGCCGGTGAACTTCATGTAACGCTTCAGCCTCAGGGTACGCTCGCAGAGCAGATCCGCGCAGCTGGCGCAGGTTTGGGCGGCGTTCTCACGCAGACTGGTTTGGGCACTG
Source organism: Candidatus Colimorpha pelethequi (assembly GCA_018064245.1). Lineage (GTDB taxonomy): Bacteria > Bacteroidota > Bacteroidia > Bacteroidales > P3 > Colimorpha > Colimorpha pelethequi. The sequence goes on along the minus strand of JAGHVO010000045.1, from coordinate 13,518 downwards.
TTGTTGAAAACGGTAAGGAAAAAATCACCGTTGACGGCAAGGAATATCTCTTGGAGAAACCTGTCCGTGCAGACGTCGCCATCATTGGCGCCAACATCTGCGACGAGAGCGGCAACTTGGTCTATAAGGGCACTTCCCAGAACTTCTGCCCGATGATGGCCACCGCAGCCGACACTGTTATTGTTGAACCTCAGGAAATCGTGAAAACCGGCAGCATTGCTCCTGAAAACGTTAAGACTCCCGGTATTTTTGTTGACTACATCATTAAGAAATAATCATTATGGCAGTAAAATCTATGCTCCGCGTCCGTATGAGTGCAAAGGACGCCCACTATGGTGGAAATCTCGTTGACGGCGCTCACATGCTTCACCTTTTTGGTGATGTCGCTACCGAACTTCTCATCATCCAGGACGGCGACGAAGGCCTTTTCTGCGCTTACGACATGGTTGAATTCAAGGCTCCTGTCTATGCAGGTGATTATATCGAGGCTTACGGTGAAATTACCCATGTTGGCAACACCTCCCGCAAGATGACCTTTGAGGCTTATAAGGTTATCAAGACTCGTCCCGACATCAGCGCTTCCGCAGCCGATGTATTGGAAGAGAAAATCTTGGTTTGCCGTGCCAGTGGTACCTGCGTGACTCCCAAAGATTGCCAGCGCAACAACAAGTAATCAATACGCAGTCAAAAATAAAAAGAGGCTTCCCAATGGGGAGGCCTCTTTTTTTAGAAGCTGTTTTGAATTGTTTCACGATCTGGAATGAATAAAACTTGCTAAAAACCAGTCCTATATCGAGCCAGCCATTATTATTCATGTCAATTTGCGATTCATTCATGATAATTTGCGGTGAAAAATAAAACACAAATTACCACAAATGATTCGCAAATGGTGTGTGGGGGGGAGAGGTTATTTCATTTTCACCAGTTTGGATTTGTGGGTTGCGGAGGGGGTTTTGATTTCGAGGATGTAGATGCCGGGGCGGCAGGAGGAGAGGTCGATGCGGTTGGCGACAAAGGGAAGGGACTGGCGCTGTCCGAGGGTGTTGATGGCGGAAACTTGGCGGATGGGGTCAGGACCCAAGTCGATGAAGACCTCGTTGCGGGCGGGATTGGGATAGAGCAGCGGTTGGCGCTGGCTGGGGCTGTCGGCGATGCCCACGGGTGCGACGTAGGGGTGCATGAAGTTCGTATCCACGTATTTTGCCACGAGGCCGCGCGACAAGCCGTTGTCGGGAATCACGATGTCGCCGAAAGTGCCACCGCCACCCAGCTTGCCCGTGACGTAGAGGATGCTGTCGTGGAGATAGACACCACCAGGACATGTTTTTCCCCGATTGACAGTATGAAAATCCGTGTAACTGATGGGGTTGCCGTCATAGTCCCATTGGTAGAGACCATCACCATTAAATCTTGACGCATCAACAGATGCCGAATCATGGTTGGCGAAGATATCGCCTACATATTCCACCTGCGCAATTACACGGTTGTTTTTAGCGACAATGGATTGATCAAGATACGGCGAAGATTGAAAAAATGTGTCGTGATGCGAATGCGCCTTCCCGTATGACAGTGCCGTGCCGTCTTTGTCGAAGTGAATGATTGCGGCATAGCAACTGCTATCCGTAAAATGCAGGTTGTCGATATAGGCATCTACATGTTCATCGTTCACAATGGTTGCCGTCACAAAAAAAGAAGAGTCCTCCGCGAAACAGACATTTGAAAAAAGGCACTTTTGAGTCCGACGATTGCGTGCGCCCCATTCCATTTTTTTCAGGAATTGGCAGTTCAGGTTGCTGTCGTATTTGAGAAGGACAATTTCTTGATCAATGGCATCGTATCCCACACTGTCGCCGATGCTGGGATTTCCAGCCACCGTGAACGAAACAACATCATCAGAGAAGGCTTGAAAGTATGCGCAAATGTACAAACTATTCTCTTTGTCAATGTTGAATGAATACAACCATACTTGGGGACCTCCACGCTCATTTTCGAACAGATGGCGCCATGCCAACAGCGAATCGAAATGCGGGTCGAATTTAATGATGACGGGTGTCCACAATGCGTGCTTTGTATGGGGGTTGACGTGCATCTTGAATCGGCTGCGGCCATCAACAAGGATGCAGAACCCAGACAGCAAACCATTTTCAAAGGTAGCCTCAACAGTTCCAGTATCTGTTTCGTAGTAAATACAGGTAGCGAAATTCGTCAGCGAGATAATGTTGCCACTATTGTCTATCTGTAGTTTCTTGAGAGGGAAACCCATATTAAATATTATATTGTCAAATTGATTATTATGGAGCATACCGACCGTCATGATTTGCCCTTGTGCATCAAGGTACCCCGTCTGCAGGAAATGCTGTTCCAACACATTACCGTCCAGGTCGAAGGTGATAAATGCCGTAAGACAAGTAGAAAGGAGAGAGTCCGTTGGTATCAAGCAATCGGACACGTCTTCAAGCAATGTGTCCAAATAGTAGATTGGGCCGTTTAAATCAAGGTAAACAACACATACGAATGCAGAATCTCCCATTGGTCGCATATCCACTGGAGTGTTTAACCTATAACTTTGCCCTGGACAGGTAATGGCCTTGTGCCACACCATTTCCCCATTGGGCGCGATTTTTGCAATCAGCGTTCCTTCCCGTGATGAGTGGGAAACAGGCGCCAATTGTTCACCCTCATAGGTAGCCTCGCTTGCCATGCTTCCCAAAATGTAGCAATTGCCTTCACTATCAATAAAAGAATTTCTGACATTGCTTCCTAAATCATCATAACCGGCATCATGGTCTCGCCCAAAGAAAGTATGAGCCCATTCGAAATATTGTGCTTGCGCTGAAAACAGCATCAGCAAGAAGAAAACGATGGGTATTATCCTTTTAGTCTTAAGAGAACCGAAAACATTGAAAATACGTTCCATAATATAAATTTTTAGTTAGAAGATTGTGGTTTTCTTAGTTAGACAAAAAAAATTGAGAAAAATCACAGCCTTCAAAGATTTAACTTTATTTAATATTTCACCAACCTCAGATAAGTGACATGCTCGGGTGATAGGTCGTCGGGACGAGAAACGACGCGGACGATGTAGGAACCCGCAGCGAGGTTTTTCATTGTTTTTTTCATAATACAGATTCTTTTTTGTTAATGTTGAGGTTATGCAATAAGATAGCTTTCAATTCCGATTGTTCATGAGCGATGAAGATGACGATTTTTTTTGACTTGTAGGAGATGGACAAACAGTTGTTGTCTTCGGTGAGGTCTTCTTGTCTTGGCATACTTGAGCAGGTCTGGTCTGCGACTGTCTTTTCGAGCACGGTTTTCTCAGGGGCGTTGTCTTTGGGGATTTTAGGGTAGTCTTTGGGGATTATGCGGCTCCAAGTGTAGTCTTTTTGACGTTGCATTGTCGCTCTTTCCTCTTGGGTCAGAGGAGGGATGTCAAATACTTTTACGAGTAGTTCCCATCCCTGTTGGGAGGTGGCTTCCAGCAGCAGAGCGTCAACGTTGAGGGTGTCGTTGATGTGTTTGTCTTTCACATAGGTGGCGCGTATTCCTTTTTGGTGGGCGAAATAGCGGTAGGTTTCGCCGCATTCGTCGGGAGATAGTGTGCGCGGACAGAACCGCACACACAGTATGCCTCCGAGCAGCAGTAACCCGCATGCCCAAGAAAGCGTTTTTTTCTGTTTGGAGGTGAAAGAGCTTTTCATAACTGGCGTAGTATGTTGTCGATAGATTCGATGGCGGATTGGCTGTTTGTGGGAGAAGAGGAGTTCCTGCCTTCGTAGGGAGGGACGACGAGGATGATGGCCAAGGCGCAAGAGATGCAGAAGCGTATGGGAGAGAAGTGGGGCAGCGGTTTGTGGCGGGACAATCGGACGCCGCACCCCAAGGAGGCGCCTAACAGGAACAGGGAAAGCGCTCCGAAAAGCAGGCCGTCGGCATTGTCGAGGACATAGCTGTTCCAATGAAACAAGAGCCAGCAGGAGGAGCCCAAGGAGAAAAGCAGAAAAAGCAAGGAGAGGAAGGAGTCCTGTCGCGCCTTGTGGCGACGAGTGGCTTCAGCCCTCAGAGCGTCGTAGTCGATGTGCATAGGTTCCTTGGCGATTGCGGCAACTTGGAGGTCAAGCTTTTGCCAAGCCGATTCAAGAGCCTCCAGGGAGTGTCGAGGAGAATCCTTAGTCTTGTCGTCGCTCAAGCAAGCTTGGCGCTGCTCATGTCTTGTGGAAAGGTGATGGTGTTCCATGGTTTTCTTTGAAAAATTGGATTACCGATTTATTTATTCTTTGTCAACCAATTTGGTGAGTTCAGTTTTGATTTTGTGGATGCGGTGTTTGATGGCAGTCTCGGTGGTTGAGAATTGAGAGGCGATCTTTTTAAGAGGCATTTTGTCGAGGTAGAGGAATAGTAGTTTTCGGTCTTTGTCATTCAGCAGGTCGATGGCGTCGTATAGCATTTTCAGCATTTCGTCTTTTTCGTTGTCAATCAGAGTCATTCTGGGGCTGATGATTTCAAATTTGGGCGACCGTTTCAGTTTCCGCCATTGTTTGGCGGCGGTGTTGAAGGCTATGCGCCGCGCCCAAGCCTCAAAGGAGCGGTCTTTGTGGAAGCGAGGATAGGAAATCCAGAGTTGATAGACAATTTCTTGATAGAGGTCGTGAGCGGCATCATTGTCATGATGAGAAAAGAGGAGGCATATTTTCAGAATGGTGCATTCGTATTGTTGCAGATGCATCGTAAATTCGGCATGTGATTCCTCGTTTGGTAGCTGCATGAAAGGGGCTTTTATATATATTACCCAAAACGCTTCAAAAGTGCCTGCAAAGTAACAAAAAAAATTGGAGATTGGAAGTTGAGGGCAAGTGGGTCAAATAGTTCAAGTGGTTTGAACTTTGTATGATAACGAAAAATCACTTCTCACATTTGAAGATTTGGAGGGTTCTAATCACTTTTCACATTAGAAGATATTGCAATGGTTCTTTCGCCCCTACAGGGCTTAAATGAAATAACACCTTTATTCACAGGGCTCGCCCTGTGCTAGTTTATGTCACCCCTTCGGGGTTATGACATGCGAAACTTGAATAAGAACCAATGAGGCAATAATGTTGAATAATATATAAAAAAAACTCCCTATACAAGGGAGTTTTCTTATGGAGATTGTTGTAAGAATTATTTCAGACCGAGTTTTTTCTTGACCATAGGCATGATGTCGTCGCTGTCCTGAGAGTAGAGCAAAGTACCTACGCCAGCGTCGAAAATATAGGTGTAGCCGTTTTCCTTGGCAACATCCTCAATGGCTTTTTTGGCACGGTCGATGATGGGCTTCAGCACTTCAGCTTCGCGAGTCTGGAGTTGTTGCTGTGCGTTTTTCTGGAACTGTTCGATACGTACGCTCATGTCTTGGAGTTCGTTTTGCTTGGTCTGCTTGATAAGATCCGACCAACCAGCCTGTCCAGCTTGGTATTCATTGTAGCGTTTTTCCAGTTCTTCCTGCATTGATTTGAGAGTCTGTTCCAAATCAGATACCTCTTTTTCAAGCACAGTCTGGGCGGAGTCTCTGCCAGGCATGATTTGCATAAGTTCGTTAGAATTGATGTGTCCTAATTTCACATTTTTTTGGGCAATAGCACTTGTTCCTGTGGCAAAAAGCGCAATCAATAATACGATTAATGTTTTTTTCATTGGAAGATAATTTATGTAATTTGTTTATAATCTAAATGTTGAATTTTCTATTTCAGATAAAGAATGTGCAAAGATACGATTTTTTATTTTCTTATTGTAGGGTCGGCACTATAACCATTGGAGTTGGATAATTTTTTACCGCGGTCTGGCAGGGAACTATTGTTGTCTTTGAGCTTTTTGCCAGCGGTAGAAGGTGATTTCCCGTTGTTGCCACCGTTGTTGTTCGAGGGTGAGGTGAATCCTGAGCCATTGTCGTTTCTGGCAGCGCCGGGCTTGTAGCCGAGAAGTTCAAGCACTTGGTCGCTGATGTCGTATTTTTCGTTGGCGTAAATAAGAGTAGGAGAACCGGCTTTGTCAAAAACAAATGCGTAATTCTTTTCCTTGGCTACGCGTTCGATGGTGTTGTAGATGCGGTCTTGAATGGGTTTAAGCAACTCTTCGCGTTTTTTGTCAAGGTCTCCGTTGGGTCCAAAGTGCTTTGTCTGCAGTTCGCGCAGTTCCTGTTCTTTTTCTTTGATTTCTTCCTGGCGTCGTTGCTTCAGATTGTCGGGAAGAAGGTATGCTTCTTGCTGGTAGCTTTTGCGCAGATCTTCGATGGTTGCCTGTCGTTGCTCGATCTCCACCTGCCATTGCGCCACATAGGTGTCGATGCGTTGCTTGGCCTGGTTGTATTCGGGAATGTTCTGCAACACATAGTCGGTGTTGATGCAGGCGTATTTTTGGGCCGACAGTTGTCCCGTAAAGAGAAGGCAAACCAGCAAAGGCAGTAGCGTGCGAAGAGGCTTCATGGCGGTTGTTTGATATACTATTTGTTAGTCAAGAGATTGTCCGATAGAGAAGTGGAATTGGCTTCCGCCATAGTTGGCGCTGTCGAAACCGTAGCCCCAGTCGATGCCGATGAGTCCGAACATAGGCATGAAAAGGCGCAGGCCGATGCCGGCGGAGTTGTACATCTTGAAGGGTTGGAAATCCTTGATATTGTCCCAGCAGTTACCGCCTTCGGCGAATCCCAGAACGTAAATCGTGGCGGCTGCGCTTTCGATGATGGGGTGGCGAAGTTCAATGGTGAAACGGTCGAACAAAGAACCGCCCATTTCCGGGTTGAGTGAGTTGTTCTGGTATCCGCGCAATGGGATGACTTCGCGGCCGTCGAGCATCCAGGTGGAGAGTCCGTCGCCGCCGAGATAGTAGCGTCCGAACGGGGCTGTACCAATCACGTCGTTGAAGGCGCCCATCCAGCCGAAACGGAAGCGTGCGTTAAGTACCAAGTCACCGATGAGGTTGTGCATCCACGATCCGCGGATGTTGATTTTGTAGTATTCCACCCACTTGTACATCTCATCGTATTTCTTGTTGGCTTTAAGGTCTTCATAATAGCCATCCTTGTGGAAGATGGAATAGGGCGGGGTGATGTATCCTGCGATGGAGAACTCGGAACCGCTGCGCGGATAGATGGGAGAGTCGAGTGAGTTGCGGGAAATAGCCAATCCGTAGGAGAGGTCGTTGGCGCTGCCGTCGGTGAAGAGGTTGGAGAGGTTGGTGTAGTTGTTGAGGTTGTAGTGTTTGAAACTCAAAGAATGGCTGAGGATGAAGTAGTCGTCGGGCCATTTCAGGCGGCGGGTAAGCGATACGCCGGCGCCTGTGATTTGCAGGCTGTAGTATTTGCTGCTGTTCTTGTCGTAATAGAATCCATTGCTGTAGAGGTTGTGGTAGAGGGATACGCTGAGCGCTTGTGCGCGTCTGCCTCCCAGCCACGGCTCTGTGAAGGAACCGCTAAGGGCGTAGTAGTATGATCCGTTGGTAACGGCATTGATGCTCAGTTTCTGACCGTCTCCGGCGGGCAAAGGAGCCCATGCCTCTTTGTTGAAGATGTTGCGGGCGGAGAAGTTGTTCAGCGTAATACCTATTTGTCCTATAACCATGCCGCTGCCGTAGCCACCTTGGAGTTGGAGTTGGCTGGTGGAGCCTTCCTCTACCTTATAGACGATATCTACGGTTCCGTCGGCCTCGTTGGGTTTTGGAATGGGTTCAATGGATTCTTCCTTGAAATAGCCAAGTGTGACAAGTTCACGACGGCTGCGCAGCACGGCATCGCGGCTGAAAAGGTCGCCGGGGCGGGTGTGGAGTTCGCGCATAATGACCTTGTCGTTGGTAATGGTGTTGCCTTCGATGGTGACATTGCGTATGCGCGCTTGCTTGCCTTCTACGATGCGAATCTCAATGTCGATGGAGTCGTTTTCCACGGCTACTTCTACGGGATTTGCCCTGAAGAACAAGTATCCGTTATCCATATACATCGAGGAAATGTCGGTGCCGCTGGGGTCGAAATTGATGTTGGATTCAAGAACGGTCTTGTTGTAAGGGTCGCCTTTTTTGATGCGCAAATGACGCAGCAACGTCTCCGAGTCGTAGATGGTGTTGCCGGCAAAAGTGATGTTGCGGAAACTGAACTTGTTGCCTTCGTGGATCTTTACTTTGACATTGATGCGGTCTTGCTTTTCAGGTTTTTTTGGATTCTTGGAAGCATAGACTGTGTCAAATTCAATGCGGGCGTCGCGGTAGCCCTCTTCATTGTAGTAGGAAATGATATTGTCCAAGTCGCTGTGAAAATCCGACTCGTTGTATTTCGATGATTTCCAAAATCCTGATGTCCAGAAACGCAATTTGCGATGGTAGCGTACATCGTGGGTGTTCTTCATCTTGCTGAGCAACTTGTTGGTTGAAATGGCTTCGTTGCCTTCGAAGAGCAAGGAGTCGATCTTGATGCGTTTGCCGGTGTTGACGTTGAATTGAACGATGACGCGGTCGTCCTTTTGGGCGGCAGTGTCGGGGATGAGTTTGGTCTTTACCTCAACATTGGTGTAGCCGTTTTCGATGTAGTAGCTCTTGATTTTATTCTTCGATGTAATCAAAAGATTCTCAGTTACTACGTCGCCGACCATGATTTTTATTTCCTCACGCAGTTTGTCGGCGTCTTTCTTTTTGGCGCCGGTAAAGTTGAATCGTGACAGTTTTGGACGTTCTTTAAGAATGATTTTCAGGAAAGCGAGATTTCCTTGGATGCGTGTAAGGTTGATCTGTACATCTTCGAAAAGACCTTGTTTCCAAAGGTTGTCGATGGCGGTGGCGATTTTGTCGCCAGGAATAAGTATGTCTTCGCCCACTTCCAGGTCGGCGATGAGCAGAATCATGCGATGGTCCAGATGGTCGGCACCTTCAAAAGTGATACCTCCAATTTCGTATGATTTTGGTGTAAGATAATCTATATCATATTCTTGTGCATCGCCAATAACTACCTGGGCTTGGGTGCCGAAGGTCGCCAAAGCGAGCAGAATGATCAACGATAGGGAAATTCTAATGCTTCTCATATTGTTTAATAACTCAAATCTATCCCTTTTATTGTGAACTTAGTTAATAATTCATTGATTCACGATTTGGTCGCCAGTCTTGCCGAAACGGCGTTGTCGTTGTTGGTATTCACCAATGGCGTCGAAGAAATGTTCCTTGCGGAAATCGGGCCACAGCAAGTCGCTGAAATAAAACTCAGTGTATGCCATTTGCCATAATAGGAAATTGCTAACGCGTAATTCTCCGCCTGTGCGGATAAGCAAGTCTGGGTCTGGGTAGTCTTTGGTGGTAAGATATTTTCCAAGTGTGTGCTCGTCAATATTTTGAACCGACAGTTGTCCGTTTGCGCTTTCCGAAACAATGGTTTTCAAGGCTTCGGCAATTTCCCAGCGGGCGCTGTAGCTCAGCGCCAAAACCAAGGTGAGTGCGGTGTTGTGGGAGGTTTCCTGCATACATTCCATCAATTTGTTGCGCGAGCGTTCGGGAATGCGTTGCAGGTCGCCGATGGTGGTAAGCTTTACGTTGTTGTCCATCAAAGTCTTGGTTTCGTCTCGCACGGCTTTGATGAGCAGTTCCATAAGACCATCGACTTCATCTTGAGGACGATTCCAGTTTTCTGTGCTGAATGTATATAGGGTAAGGTATTTTACGCCGCTTTCCACGGCGGCTTCAACGGTCTGACGCACGGCGGTAAAGGCATTCTGATGACCGAAAATACGCATTTTTTGTTGTTTTTGCGCCCATCTGCCATTGCCATCCATGATGATGGCTACATGTTGCGGAATACGTGATTTGTCAAGATCTTCTAATTTCATGAGTCAATGGTTATGAGAAGTTTGAAAGAATATTTTCTCTTTGCGATTCGCTATTTTACTACTTTCCTGTTTCACAATCTTTGCCTTTCATCCATCCGAAAAGGAATTCCATGCGGATACTGATAGAGAGATTGAAGAATGCATACCAATCGTTTAGGGAGTCGTCGCCTCGCTTGATTCCAGGGGCGTTGACATAGCCCGATTGCACCTCATCGCTTCTGTCGGCGAGTATTGCCGCAAGTCTGCCGGCGTCGGTGCCGTTTTCAAGCACTTCTTTGCCTACATAGGTGGTGCTTACGTCGTCGAGATAGTCGGTCCAGGTTTTCCGGAATCCGTACTCCATCGCCACAACGATGTCTTTGCCGATAAGCGCCCTGAAACCTAAGCCGAATGGGATGGCAATTTGGTTGAGGGAGTAGCGCAACCTGTCGGGGTAGAGACTTGAATTTTGCCCTTCGGTGCCGAGCGGTTGCAATTCGGCCCATTGCTGTTGCTGCGAAACCGAGTCGAAATACTGTGCCGTGGGGTTGAAATGGAAGAAATTTATGCCACAGAAAAGATAGGGTGTGGTGCGATAGTGTTTTCCTCCTTGACCGAAAGGGACAAAATTGAATTCAATGTGAGCGCCTGCCTCCCAGATGGAAGATCGGAAACTGAGGTTGCGAAGACTTTCCTTGTCGGGATTGCCTCCTTCGATGTGTCCGTAGGCGGTAGAGATTTTAAGTGACCATCTGTCGTCAAAGTCGTGACGCACAAAGAGTTCTCCTGCCAAGTTGACCTTGCCTAAAAGACTTTGTTTGTTTAGGTCGCCTTGGTAGTTCATGCCGCCGCCGCCAATGCCCAAGTAGTTCTTGTCCAAAAACCCTTGCGCCGAAACGCTTAGCGTTAAAGCGATCATTCCGAATAATATGAGATGGCGAAAGCGCATAGCTATTTTTGAGGGAGTTTAGTATTTGAATGTGTGGCAGATGCCTTCAACTTGCATCAAGAGGTCGCGTTTGGAGAGGTTTTTCAAGCGGCCTGAAGGATAATAGACATATCCTGTGAGTGTTATCAGCTGAGTGTTGTCGGGAGAAGAGAGCGTGTAGGTGACGAAAGGACCTCCCATGAAGTCGCCAAAGGACCGCCAGCAGCCGCGCGTTTCAAGACAATAAGAGGCGTCTTCGAAAGTGACGGGTTGAGAATGAAAGTCCAGTCTGCGTTCGGTGCCCATGTAGCTTCCTGGGGCTGAAGTAGGAACGTGGTGGCGCATCATGGTGTCGAGGTTGTCGAGAATCACCGCTTCCTCGAATTGCTTTTGGTCGGTGTAGGGGGATACTTGTATGAGTACGCCGATGCCGAAATCCTTGGCTTCCTTGCGTATCCACATAAAATCGGGCGAAGGATTGTTGGGTTTGGCAATCTCAAATTCATTGGAGAAAATCATTGAGAAACCGAATTGCTTTTTGATGGTTTCGCGTATTTCCACGTCTTCGATGGATTTGAAGACTTTGTACATTCTGCGATGTTCGGTTTTGTAGATGTCTTCGAGGATGCGTTTTTCGTATTTTTGGAGCAATTCTTCCAGTTTTGCGCGGTCGGTGACGGCAAAATCGAAAATGACCTGTGGCGCTGCGTATTGGTCGGTATGGAAAAAGACTTTGTTGGGATTTTTCGGGTTGATGTCGCAAATAATGACGTTGCGATGCGCTTGAAACATTTCTGTGTTGCGGAACGACGAAACGGGTATGTTTACCAAGTCGAAAATGGGTTCCATTTGAGGCATTCCATCTTGCGGACGTTGAAAGAGGGAATCGATAAGTTCTTTGGTTTCACCACTATATGTTTCTTTGTCTGCTACAAGCAACACCTCTAAAGTTTTTCCGGAGGAACCTTTTTTTGTGGAGGTGGTTGTTTGCGGACCACAAGCTGCAAGCATAAGCAGACAAGTAAAAACAACAAGTATTCGTTTCATAATATGCATTTTTTCTCAAATTGCAAAGATACAAATTTTTAGTGAATAGTAAATGGTAAAAATAATTAGAAATTGCTTCATCTTTTTTTCGAAGGTGTTCGGAGGAGAACTGAGTTTAACCGCTTTGCGCCTACATGTGGATTTTAGCCCCGCTTAATCCGAGAGCAACAGACTTTTGCCAAACCTGCGGGGTGCGAAAGGAAATGGTCATTTCAACAGTGCCTTTATCTGTTCTTCCAGTTCCGCCTCAATCGCCTCGCCGTAGCCAATCTGCACTGCGGCAATCTTGCCATTGCGGTCAACCAGGTAGATGGTCGGAAAGGCTTCTATGCGGTAGGTCGAGTTTAACCGATTCTTGTCGAAAAGAACTGTGTAGCTGATGCCTCGTTTTGCCAGGAAGTCGGCCATTTTGTCCTTCACAGGGTCGTCGAAGGGGTCGATGCCCACCACCACGAGACCTTGGTCGCTGTATTGCTCGTGCAGACGCTGCAAGAAGGGCATGGCGGCACAGCAGGGAGCGCAGCTCTTGTAGAAGAAGTCTATCAGCACCACCTTGCCTTTGAGGTCGGACAGACTCACTGTGCTGCCATCTAACGAGGGTAGATTCCACTTAGGAGCTCGCCTGCCTATGGGCAACGTCTTGGGCTCTTGATACGACTCATTTTTTGGCTCTTTCAACTTAAATTTGCTAGGTATCGAACTTAGGGTCAGCTGCTGCGGGTCGTACTCGGGCGAGAAAGAGATGAGTTTCGTGCGATGGAATTGCGTCATTGTGTCCAGTCCTTGCACAATGTCAAGATAATCGACATACTCCAAGGGCATATAGTCCTGTTTGTCAATACACATAGTCACTTCGAAACGGGTCAACGTATTGTTAAAACCAAGATCTTTGGATTCGGTTGTGCGGTAGGTCACTTGGTAGCAGGGTCTATCGCCGAGCAGGGTGTCGTGCATAACAAAGGTGTAGTTGCTGTCCATCAACCATTCTGCAACATTGACATAGGGGCAGCTGGGTTCGGTCAGCGGTTCGTAGAAATTGTAGTTGTGGCGAATGGCAATGATGTCGTCTGCCCAACGGTCGCATGGTTGCACGCTGGCCACTTTTTCGTCGCTGAAATAAGTGACAAACTCCTGACCTGTATATAGTATATAAGTCGTGATTTCGAACCCTTTTTCATTATACGTTAAGGAGAAAGCCTTGCCGAATATGGTGTCTTCGGGCATCTTTCGGAAGTCGCAGACATAGGTGGTTGAAATAGTGTCCAGACGGGACATCGGTTTCCAGAGGTGTTCCATCTCGTAATGCCCGCCCTGCACCGCTTGGCAGGTTTCCACGCTGTGGCGCAGCACGTCCAGCATCTCGGTGGTGACGCCTTGGGCTTTGACTTTGGATTTTGTGGTGTCCTGGGCTGCCAACGGGTTTAGGCTGAACAGGCACAGCACGGCTGTTAACATCAGTTTCGATCTGTTCATAACTTTGGGTGTTAGTTTGTTATCATTCATTATCTTATATATTTGCTATTTTTTTCGTGATTACATACAATACAATAACGAAAAATCAACATATTTATTTCGTTGTAAATGAATTAATTTTACAAATCACAAAAAGCAATTTTTAGAAGTTGCCTCACTACTGTCCCATTAAAGTGTGCTAACCGTTCTTTGAAATAACTGGAATATAGTCTTTTACGAGTAATTTTAGAAGTCAACGGACTTGAATTTGTAACT
>JAGHVO010000048.1 GCA_018064245.1 Candidatus Colimorpha pelethequi | reverse complement strand
ACGCTGATAATCCCCAAACGCCATGTTGCCGATTATTTTGACCTCACGACCCACGAGCAACGCGCTTTATGGCTTCTGGTGAACCATTGCAAGAAACTGCTCAGCGAGCGTTTTCATCCTGATGGTTTCAACGTCGGTATCAATGTCGGCGAAGCCGCTGGGCAAAGTGTCTTTCATGTGCATATTCATCTGATTCCACGCTACAAAGGCGATGTCGAAAACCCGAAGGGCGGAGTGAGAGGGGTGATACCGAGGAAAATGAGGTATTGAAATCAAAACCATGGAAGAATACGCCAACTGGGGTTTCCATTTCATGGAAGACAAGCTCATCGATGATTCAAACTATTTCTTCCGCGAAACCGCATTCTTAGAAATCTTTCTGGCTTTTGATGTTTCGGCGGGAGAATGCAATGTTGATGACGAACCCGAGTCGTTGGATTGAGTTCAGCAAACAAAAAAAGGCGGTCCGATTGGGCCGCCTTTCTGTTTGCTATGCGAATAGGTTATTTCTGCATGCTTTTCAAACGCTCGGTGAGCATAGGAATGATCTTGTGGAGGTCGCCTACGATGCCGAGGTCGGCAACGCTGAAGATAGGAGCGAACTTGTCCTTGTTGATGGCGATGATGAGATCGCTCTCTTCCATACCTGCCAAGTGCTGGATGGCACCGCTGATGCCGCAAGCCATATAGAGGTTAGGACGGACGGTCTTGCCAGTCTGGCCTACCTGACGGCTCTGTTCCATTACGCCGGCGTCAACCATTGCGCGGCTGGAGGATACTTCGCCACCAAGTTCCTTGGCAAGAGCTTCGAGTTTCTTGAAGCCTTCCTTGTTGCCTACGCCACGGCCGCCAGATACGAGTACCTTGGCCTGTGCGATGTCGGTAACGGTCTTTTTCTGCTTGACAGTCTTGACGATCTTGACGCGTTCGATCTTCTTTTTGTCGAACTTGATTTTGTAGTCAACAACCTCGCCTTTGCGTCTGGGCTTGGGTTCCAATTTCTGCATAACGCCAGGACGTACGGTGGACATCTGCGGACGATTGTTCTTGCAGAGAATGGTTGCCATCAGGTTACCGCCGAAAGCGGGACGGGTCATACGGAATTCGTGAGCTTCGTCGTCGCTGATTTCGAGCTTGGTAGCGTCGGCGGTAAGACCGGTGACGTTACGAGCGGAAACTCTGGGACCGAGGTCGCGGCCAATGGTGGTGGCGCCAATCAGCAGGATGCTGGGTTTCTGTTCTTTGATAATCTGAGTGATAGCCTCAGTGTAAGGTTCGGTGAGATAGTGCTCCAAAAGGTCGTTGTCAACAACCAAAACCTTGTCGGCGCCATAAGCGATGAGGGTCTTGGCTTGGTCTTTGATGCCTTTGCCTAAAAGGATGGCCACGACTTTTTCCTTGTTGGCGTCTGCCAGTTCGCGGGCTTTGCCCAACAGTTCGAGAGCCACATTCTGAATGATGCCGTCACGCTGTTCGGCAAATACATATACGTCTTTATATTCTTCGAAATTCATAGCTGCGAGGATTAAATAATGTGTTTCTCTTTAAGTTTATTGACGATGAGTTCGACAGCCTCTTCGGGAGATACCTCGAAGGTCTCGCCGGCGGGTTTCAACTGCTTGGGGAAAGCCTTGAATACGCTGGTGGGAGAACCTGCCTTGCCGATACGCTCTTCGGGAACGTCGATTTTGTCGGCACCCCAAACCTCGATTTCCTTGTCGTAAGCGGTAACGATACCGTTGACGGTCATATAGCGAGGCTGAACGGCGCTTGCCAAAGCGGTAACAACGCAAGGAGCCTGCATTTCGAGAATCTGGTAGCCGTCTTCCATCTGTTTGCGGATGGTGAAGGTCTTGGTCTTCTTGTTGTATTTGAGGTCTTCCATGTAAGATACCTGCGGGAGGTCGAGGTGCTCTGCAATCTGAGGACCTACCTGTGCGGTATCACCATCGATGGCCTGACGACCCGTGATGACGAGGTCGAAGTCCATGGTGCGCAATGCGCCAGCAAGGGCGCTGGAGGTTGCCAAGGTATCTGCACCACCGAGTTTGCGGTCGGTGAGGAGAATGGCGCGGTCAACGCCCATTGCGAGAGCCTCGCGGAGGATGGCTTCTGCCTGGGGAAGACCCATGGTGATAACGGTGACGTGTGCACCAAATTTGTCTTTGAGTTGGAGTGCGAACTCCAATCCGCCCTTATCGTCGGGGTTCATGATTGAAGGAACGCCCTCGCGAATCAACGTACCGGTCTGCGGATTGATCTTTACCTCGGTGGTATCCGGCACTTGCTTTATACAAACTACAATTTTCATTCTTGAATTGATTTTTTTCAGTTCACTGTTTCCAGATCACAGTCTGCAAGTTAATGCATTTGTCAGTTTACTGATCACTGATCACAGTTCACAAATTACTACTTGAACAACTTGCCGGCGATAACCATACGCTGAACTTCGCTGGTGCCTTCGTAGATCTCGGTGATCTTGGCGTCGCGCATCATGCGCTCAACGGGATATTCGCGTGTGTAACCGTATCCACCGTGGAACTGAACGGCCTTGGTGGTGACTTCCATAGCGGTCTCGGCACAGAAAAGCTTAGCCATAGCAGCCTCTGCGTTGTATGGCAAGCCGTGGTCTTTGTTGTAGTGTGCGCGGCGAACGAGCAGACGGGCTGCCTGAACCTTGGTCTCGAGATCTGCCATCTGGAACTGGGTGTTCTGGAACTGGCTGATGCTGCGGCCAAACTGTTTGCGCTCTTTTGTGTATTTAACGGTCTCATCCATAGCGCCCTGGGCGATACCCAAAGCCTGTGCTGCGATACCGATACGACCACCGTCGAGGGTCTTCATAGCGAGGCTGAAACCCTTGCCAATCTGGCCAAGGAGATTCTCCTTAGGAACGATGCAGTCTTCGAAAATCAGCTCGGTGGTAGCGCTGCCGCGGATACCCATTTTCTTCTCTTTCTTTCCAATGCTGAAACCAGGGAAGCTCTTTTCAACGATAAAGGCGCTGATGCCCTTGGTGCCGAGACTCTTGTCGGTCATGGCGATGACGATAAACACGTCGGCGTAGCTACCGTTGGTGATGAAGATCTTGCTGCCATTGAGTACCCAATGGTCGCCGCAGTCAACGGCGATGGTCTGCTGACCTGCAGCGTCGGTACCGGCGTTGGGCTCGGTCAGACCGAAAGCGCCAATCCATTCGCCGCTAGCCAACTTGGGCAGATATTTCATCTTCTGCTCCTCGGTGCCGGCCTCGAGAATGGGAGCGCAGCAGAGGGAAGTGTGGGCGGAAAGGATTACGCCGGTGGTGGCGCATACGCGAGAGAGTTCCTCAACGGCCATACCATACATGATGTTGGTGCCACCTGCACCGCCATATTGGGTAGGAATGGGAATACCCATCAAACCGATTTTTGCCATTTTCTTTACTGTCTCCATCGGGAAGCGTTCTTGCTCGTCAACTTCGGCAGCAAGGGGCTTTACCTCTTTTTCTGCAAATTCACGAATCATCTGCAGGAAGAGTTCTTCTTGTTTCGTAAAGCTAAAATCCATGTAATTATAAGTTTTAAGTTTTGAGTTTTAAGTTTTAAGCCAATAGAATAATGAAACTTTTTACGCCAAATGCTTGAAGTCCGTTTTTCTATGGCCGTATAATGAAGAGCGTTTAAGTTTTAAGTTGAGCTATTAAGGAAGCGTTTTCTGCAAAGAGAATAACATCTTGTCCACCTCTATGATTTTCTCTTTTAGGTCTTTGCGTTCCTGCTCATTGATGTAACGGTGCGTTCTTTATGCGATTGGAACATCCTGCCTAAAACTTAATGCTTTTTTGTTATTTCACTGCGATGGTCTCGATTTCTACCAAGGCTCCGAGGGGCAATGCCTGTACTGCGAAAGCGGCGCGCGCGGGGCAGTCTTTTGCATAGTATTTTGCGTAAACCTCGTTCATGGGCTTGAAATAGTCCATGGAGGCGAGCAAACAGGTGGATTTTACCACATCGTCAAAGGTGAATCCTGCTTCGTCAAGAATGGCCTTGATGTTTTTCATTACCTGTTCGGTCTGTTCGGTGATGCCTTCGGGAATCTTGCCGGTTTCGGGATTGATGGGTACCTGTCCGGAGATGTACAGGGTGTTGCCTGCGAGTACTGCCTGGCTGTAAGGACCGATGGCTGCAGGTGCTTTGGGAGTGTTGATGATTTTTTTCATAACGTTATGATATTAATATTTTTCTGAAAAATTTTCTTGTGCTTGTTTGACCCTAGTTGTAGGGTATATATAATGAATTTGCAAAATTAATGATTTTTTTTTGATTTTCCGACACAAAACATTGAAAAATGTGTAATTTTGCAAAGAAAATTGGAGAGGGAATGTTATTCAATTCGTTTGAGTTTTTGTTTTTTCTGCCAATAGTGTTTGTATGTTATTGGTTTTTGCGTCGTTGGAGAACGACGCAAAATCTGTTTGTTGTCATTGCCTCTTATGTTTTCTATGGCTGGTGGGACTGGCGCTTTTTGCTGCTTATCGCCTTCACCTCGTTGTGCAGCTATGGGTCTGGAATTGCCATCGGTAGGAGCCCCCAAAAGTCTGGCAAAATCCTGATGTGGGCGAACATAATGGTGAATCTTGCCATCCTTGGCCTTTTCAAATACTACGACTTTTTTGCGCAGTCGTTCGCCGATGCTTTTCTTGGTGGCAACTCCGACGACATCCTGCTCCATTGGGTGCTGCCTGTTGGCATTTCTTTCTATACCTTCCAGGCGTTGAGCTATTCCATTGACGTCTATCGTCATAAGTTGGAGCCCACCAAAGATGTCATTGCCTTTTTCGCCTATGTGAGTTTCTTTCCGCAGCTCGTTGCCGGTCCCATTGAACGCGCCACTTCTCTGCTGCCGCAGTTTGAGCGGGAACGCCACTTCAACTATGCCTTTGCTGTGGATGGCTTGAGGCAGATGTTGTGGGGCTTTTTTAAGAAAATGGTGGTGGCGGACAGCTGCGCAGTGTATGTCGATTTGGTGTTTGCCAACCCCTCCGACTATAATGGTGCAACGCTTTTGGTCGCAGCGGTTTTGTTCACCATTCAAATCTATGGCGACTTTTCGGGTTACAGTGACATCGCAATCGGTTGTGCCAAGTTGTTCGGCATTGAGTTGCGTCGCAATTTCAACGTTCCTTATTTTTCCCGAGACATTGCTGAGTTTTGGCGTCGTTGGCATATTTCTTTGACTACTTGGTTCCGTGACTATGTCTATATCCCTATGGGTGGCAGCCGTGTGTCGAAACCTCGCATTGTGTTGAATACCTTTGTGATATTCCTGCTCAGTGGATTTTGGCATGGCGCCAATTGGACCTTTCTCGCTTGGGGCGCCTATCATGCTTTGCTGTTCCTCCCTTTGATACTCTTAGGTCGCAACCGTCGTCACACCGATGGGGTGTCGAGGTCTTTGCCCTCTTTGAGGGAATGCTTGCAGATGATGTTGACATTTCTTTTTGCCACCGTGGGCTGGGTGATTTTCCGTGCCGAGAGCATCGATGCTGCATGGAACTTCTTGAAAGGAATCGTTACGCAGGGTCTGTTGCAGGCTCCCATGATTACGCATCCGCGCGACTTGATGATAGTGCTGCTTTCCATTGTGATACTGTTTGTTGTGGAGTGGGTGAATCGGAATGCTTCTCACGAATTTGCCCTTCAACCACGCAACCGAGTGGTGCGTTGGATGGGCTATCTCTTGTTGCTGTTTCTCATAGGCGCTTTCATGCAGACCAATGAAATGCCGTTTATCTATTTCCAATTTTGAACCACTTGAACCACTTGAACCATTTGAACCATTTGAACCATTTGAACCATTTGAACCTCTTGAACCATTTGAACCTCTTGAACCATTTGAACCATTTGAACCATTTGAACCCCTCTCAAATCTCCCAATCTTAAAAATATTCAAAACTTGAAACGCTTTCTGTGCAATATTATCCTCTTCCTTTTTGTTGCCCTTGTGGGCTACGGATTGCTGGTGTCGCTGTTGGGGGGTACAGGCTTGCTGCGCAACGTCAATTTCCGTTTGGGCAACTATGGACATCTGGCTTCAAGAGTGCAGGAAGCTGCTGATACATACCCAGCTTTGCTTGATAATCAGCTTGCAGATCACAGCTCGCAGGACACACACAATGTTGATGTGCTTTTCTTGGGTTCTTCACATGCCTACCGCACTTTCGATACCCGTTTCTACGATTCTTGTGGACTGAAGACTTTCAACCTTGGTTCTTCCAATCAGACTCCTTTGCAGACGTATGTCCTGCTGCAAAGGTATCTTGACGGTCTCAACCCCAAAATGGTTGTCTTTGAGGTGCATCCCGACATCCTTACCAACGATGGGGTAGAGGGGGCTGTGGATATGCTCTCCAACGTGCCTGTGACCTGTGCAATGACGCGTATGGTATGGACGATGCACAACGCTAAGGTATTCAACACTTGGATTTATTCCATTGCGCACCGTCGCAAGATAAAGAATTTTGTGGAAGACAGCATTGTTGATGGTTTTGCCTACGTGAAGGGGGGCTTTGTGGAAACGGATGATGTGCCGTTCCAACCTGTGGCACAGCCTCCTATGGAAATCAAGCTTGACGCACGTCAGATGAATGCCTTGCGCGATTGTCTATCCTTGTTGCGCCAACGTAATATTCCTTACATGCTTGTTGAGGTTCAAGGGTCAAAGGTGTTGCGTGATTCCTACACCAATCATGCCGATTTCGAGGCCGCCATGCGTCAGTTGGGCGACTACCACTATACCGTTCTTCCGATGTCCGACTCCCTGCATTTCTATGATGAGGATCACCTCAACAAGGCTGGTATCAAGATGTTTAATGAATATTTTATTGGTAAACTCTCTAAAAGTGACCAGTGATCTGTGATCAGTGACCAGAGACCAAATCCTTATTAACTTTTAACTGACTCCAAATCTTCAAATCTCCAAATCTCCAAATCTTCAAATCTCCAAATCTTCAAATCTTCAAAATATGTATGTCATTGGATTGATGTCAGGAACGTCGCTTGACGGATTAGATATAGCCTACTGTGAATTCAGCGAGTCGGAAGGCTTGCGCTACAAACTGTTGGCTGCCGAAACCTATCCCTATCCCCAGCAGTGGGTGGATCGGCTTTCCACTTTGGAACATGCGTCTGCCTATGAATATGCCTTGGCGCACGTGGAGTTGGGCCACTACTTTGGGAAATGTGTCAATCGTTTCCGCAAGGCGCATCCTGGCAAGGTTGATTTGGTGGCGTCGCATGGCCACACCATCTTCCATCAGCCGCAGCTGGGATTGACCACGCAGATTGCCGACGGCGATGCCATCGCCGCCGAGACGGGGTTGCCTGTGGCGTTCAATTTCCGCACCTTCGACGTGGCGTTGGGTGGACAGGGTGCGCCCTTGGTGCCTATTGGCGACCGCTTGTTGTTTGGCGACTATGACGCCTGTCTCAATTTGGGCGGATTCAGCAATATATCGTATGAAGAATCGGGACTTCGCAAAGCCTTTGATGTCTCACCTTGTAATATGGCGCTCAATGCATTGGCGCGGAATTTGGGTATGGATTATGACAGGGATGGTATCTTGGCTTCGCAAGGTGCTTTGAATGAAGACGTTTTGCAAAAGATGAACGCTTTGGAATACTACCACCGTCCCGCACCAAAGTCTTTGGGCAAGGAGTGGTATATTGAAAATTTCCTTCCCTTGATAGCAAGCCAAAATCCGCAGTCGATGCTCCGCACCACGGTCGAACACATCGCCCAGCAGGTGTCAAAGGTGGTTTCATCGCAGACTGTTCGAACCTTGTTGGTTACGGGAGGCGGTGCCAAGAACAAGTTTCTCGTCGAGCGCATCGCAGCTTTGTCGCCTCAGTGCAGCGTCACTATTCCAGACCACCAGGTGGTGGACTATAAAGAGGCGATTGTCTTTGCTCTTTTGGGCTATCTGCGCATCAAAGGACAAAACAACTGCCTCCAATCGGTCACGGGTGCTTCCCTCGATAATTGCAGCGGCCAATTGAGCGGAATTTGATGTTTTTTTTAAGAAAAATTAATGGTAAAATATATATAGTATCAATGTTTTTCGTATTTTGCATTTGTAAATTTTGATTTTACTCAGTGTATTGAGTAAAATTACTCAGTCCGCTGAGTAAAATTGTAAGCGTCTGAATTAGAATTTTATACATGTATTTTAGGGAGCAATATTAGGCTGTTTTCGACAGACTTCATGAAGAACGTCATTTCATTCAAATCATCATGGGTCCACGACAAGTTGGCAAAACTACGTTGGTGAAACAGGTACTTGCCGATTTGGATATCCCGTGGTTTATGTTCTCCGCAGACGATGTTCCTGCCAGCAATCGTGGTTGGGTTTCGGAGTGTTGGGAGTCGGCACGTACACGAATGCGTATGGAAAACCTTAAAGAATTGGTCTTGGCCATTGATGAAATACAACTGATTGAGCAGTGGAGTAGTGTGGTAAAAAAATCCTCACTTTCGTGGGCGCTGACTGTATCGTTGTGGGCGGTACTGTAGCAGTCATTTGCGCCGTACAAATGGTCAAATCTGGCACAAAAGGTATGGAAGACATTGCTAACGACATCGATAACTTGGATTCCGAAGATGACAGGGAGAATTTTAACAATGCTATGGAAGGATTTGACAAAACAACAGACAAGATGTTGGGATACTGGATTGGTGCGCAGCTGGTGGCGTTGTCGCCACTGCAGGTGGTGTCCTAACCACTATCGGCATTATCAAGTGGGTCCGTGGCAGCCATCGTCGTCATTCCGAATTGTTCAATGGTGGCGTTGGTTCTGACCTCTGCGCAAATCCCCAAGCAATGGAGTCTTCACTCTCCTCTGGCGTAGGAAATGGCACCGTAGGTTTTGCGTTGGAATGGTAGTGTAAGAAATCGTAAAAATAAAATGTGACGATCAAAAATAAACTTAAAACAACAGTTCAACAAATTAACCATTGTCTCACTTTATTTTTATATGTTACTTACAATTCATGAAATTTTTGTATATTTGCATGGGATTCTAATTAATATCTTAATACCCATTTCTGTGTTTAAGCCATGAATCCGTGCTGTCTTAAGTGTTTAAAAAATAAATCATTATAATTTATTACGAAAAATGAAAAAAGTATTATTGAGATGTTTGGCGCTTTTGGTGGCGATGACATCTGTTTCCCATGCCCAAAATCCCGCAACAATAGGTACTGAATTTTGGGTGTCTTACTTGAATATCACAGGAGCGTCAGATATTCATTATTTAAGTTTCTTCTCGGATTCGAATTGCGTAGTATATTTATCCAATCCGAATTCAGGTTGGTCGGACACTGTGAATGTGACGGCAGGAATCGAGAGTCGTTATACAGTTCCTAATGCTCAGGTTGTTCATACGGTGTCGGAAGCTGTAGGCAATAGTGGATTGTATGTAAGATCAACGATGCCTATGACTTTATATGCTTACAATAAAGAGACCTATTTGACAAATATGGATTGTACATTGGTATTGCCACACAATGCATTGGGATGCCAGTATGTTGTCAATACCTATCCGGAATCAACGTCAGTGCCTGATGCCTATAAATGTTCTTTTGTGGTGATGGGAGTTTCTGAAAAAAGTTATGATGGAGATTTCTATGGTGATACAACAGTCGTAGATATCTTTTTAAATGGAGACACTGAAAATAATACATCTGGAACACATCAGGTTGTTAGATTGTTGCCAGGTCAGACATATTATGTACTTGGTGATATTGATCTTTCTGGAACGTTGGTTCAAAGTCGCAATGGCGCGAAATTTGCGGTGTTTAGCGGTAATAGGGCTGTCCATATCCCGAGTAATGCTCCTGGCGGAGACCATCTCTATACGCAACTCTTTCCTACCCAGTGTTGGGGCAAGGAGTTTGTAGTGTCACCCACGCAGGATCATGATATTTCTTATGTGAGAATCACATCACTTCTCGACAACTGTGATATTCTTTGCAATGGCATCTGGAAGGCTATGATAAACCATTTTGAAACCTATGAGATGCAACTCACTCAAACTTCGGTAATCACCACATCCCAGCCCGTCGAGGTGTTTAATTGTATGCCGTCGAGAGCTACATCTCAACAAGGAGCCTATTGGGGTGATGCTGCTTTTACTACGATTACTCCGATAGAACAGGCCGGCAATCAAGGCATGTTCGCTACCTATCCATTTCCTTCACGAGATGGCTATATTCCCTGTTTCTATTTAGACGTGGCCACTCCTGCCGCAGATACTTCCTCGTTGCTTTTAGACAATTCCCCTTTGTCTGGGTTCTCGATGATTCAATCGTACGCATATAAGCGGATGACTGTTTCAGCAGGGACGCATACGCTGAGAACGAGTGATTCGTCGTATTTTATAGCAACAGCGTCAGGTGTTGATGAGAGCTGGGGAGGCTATATCTTTTCAATCAATAGTAATGCGGATGTGATTCTGGATTATGCTGATTTATTAGCGATTGCTCCAATGACTTCTGGAACGATCATGAATGACACAATGCATATTTGCATCAATGATGATTTGAATCTGACTTTAAGCAATATTTCCATTTGGGACAGCGTCAGATGGGATATGGGGGATGGTACGTTATTTACAGAAGATACTATTGTCTATCAGTATGATAATGTAGGAGTTTACAATGTTGAAGTGACAGCTCGTTTGAAATACCCTTATAGTTTTTATGGTTTGGATTTGACTTATGACATCGTTGTTGAAGTGCAGCCATAGATTCTATCATTGCCGTTCAGGGCACTTGCGATCAATACATTATTTTTGACGGACATCTCTATACCGAGAATACTGACATTGTAATCAACACTCGTCCAAATCCTGTCGGTTGTGATACGGTAGAGGTGTTGAGATTGGTATTTTATCCCTCTTATGATACCACAATGTATGTGACAGCTCCTGTGGGGACTGACTATCAGTGGATTGATGGAAATACCTATACAAATGATAACAATTCAGCGTCAGTGATGATGCATACCATTCACGGTTGCGATAGCCTTGTCCGCCTTAATTTGAGGTTCACGTCGGAAGGAATTGATGCTTTGTCAGGTAATCAACAAATCACATTAATGCCAAATCCCACCACGAGTCACGTAACTGTGGTGTGCGATGAGCTTGTTCATTGCATAGAGGTGATGGACCTTCAAGGCAGAAGTGTTATGAAAGTGCAAGATGTTACCGATAGGGCATCCCTCAGTCTTGGAAATCTCTCTCGAGGGACCTATCTGGTGAAAGTAGTCACGCAGTCTGGTGTCGCAATGCGAAAATTGATTTTAGAATAAAAGATACCACGACATTGGGATATCTCTAGGCACGTGTTTATTTAATGTTTTTTGAACGGGCGCCCGCCACGCCCGCGCCCGGTTTTTTTTTATTTTAAAACCGTTTTTTTTTAAACCCGTTTTTGGGAAGTTTTGGTTTACTGAATAAACCAAGGGGGGAGGATCATAATTTGT
>JAGHVO010000079.1 GCA_018064245.1 Candidatus Colimorpha pelethequi | reverse complement strand
ACAGCATCCCCAGCAGTGTAGCACAGGCTCTTGGAGAGGAGCTATATAAACTACTACTCTATAATACGAGGAGATACCCATATGAAAACCAAAGAAGAACTGAATGCTCTGAAAAAGGAAGTCGAAACCTTGAACGAAAAGCTCGCGGAGCTCACGGAAGAGGAGCTTGCGCAGGTCGCCAGCGGTATGACAATACTATGCGATGACGATTGCAAGAATTGTTGTTATAATACCACCTGCCCCCAAAGAAGGCACTGATATCCCATCTCCGCCCATGTTGTCTGGTCGGAAAATGATTATGTAAACGGTATTGGAAAGCGAAACTCCGGCATGCTTTCCGGTTACTGCTGACAAACTGTTTCCAAAAGATTATCATTATTGCGAAAAAAACAAACGGAGGTGCAGAAAACAATGAATGAACAAAACAGATTGGCCGACAAGGTATTGGCTGATATTACCGGCGGTGAAGAAAAAACCGAGTGCGAGCACGGGCGCACCCTTCCCGTAGATTTATGCAAGCGCATAGGCTGCACGCACCTGAGCGGAAACTATTGCACATTCTTCCAGAAAGAGATTTATTCGGGCGGTCACGGACCACATGTGATCTGAACAGTTTCTTCGTTTCCCGCAAATAACGCGCAAATAATCATCGTATATAAAGATGCCTAAAAAGGAGGAGTAGATACAATGAAAACGGAAGAAGAACTGAACGCCCTGAAACGAGGAAATACAAAAATGGAAAAATCACAAAAGAAGAACTGAAAAATCTGCTGGGCGTCGATCAGCTGAGTGATGACGATCTGGAAAAAATCTCCGGTGGAAACAGTATTGATCTTGAGTGTATGCAGCGCTGCGCAAATACGCCCGGCAGAGCCTCTCTGTGTCTTGAGAACTGCAGGCGTATTAATTCTTGAGAATCTGTTGCTTGAGAAAAACTCCGTGTACTGGGGGGACGGTTCCGCCGGCAAAAATTTGAATGAGAAATACCGGAAATTTTCAATCCCAGTAAAAATTCGTAAAAAAAGAGACTATGCGCTTCATACGGGCAGCATAGTCTCTGATTCTATCTATGGTTTATTTAGTCAGCAAATATTGCGCAAGATCAGTTTCTGCGCTGATGGCTTCCTGCTGATAATATGACAGGTTTTGGCTGATTACCAAGTCTTTATTTTCGGCATCTTCAAAGTAAAACCACGTTGATTCCGGCACATCGTAATACAAGGTCAGCCCGCTCCCCTCTTGAAGAATACTGGGGCGACGGTTCCGCCGGTATAATGAATACGGGTTTTTTATATCCTTGCATTACTGTTTTTGGAAATTTGAAAGATTGTGATTGCGAAGAGTACGATGCAGCAACCAATAAATGGAGGGGGCGTGGTAGCATCTATGAAGGGTAAGCGTCAGATGATTGGTGTTAACACTATGAAGTATTCTTAAGTTTGCTGAGAGAGGTCTTGATGCTTCAATCATAGTAGCTATACCACATGGGAGTCTTTAGAAACAGCCCCAAATAGGAAGGAGACAAGCGAAAAATGATTGAACTTAAACATTTAAAAAAGCAATACGATATGTCAACACCGCTGGCAGACGTCAATGTTACCATTAATGAAGGTGACATTATTGCAGTGATCGGTCCGTCAGGAACAGGAAAATCGACTTTACTCCGCTGTATCAACCTCCTTGAAATCCCGACATCGGGGCAGATTTTTGTGAATGGTGAGGAAATCACAAGCCCGAAATGCGATTTGAGGGGCATCAGACGTAAGATCGGCATGGTGTTTCAGTCCTTTAATCTGTACGAGCATTTGACAGTTGTTGAAAACTGTATGTTGGCACAGACTATTCTTCTTAAGCGAACGTCTAAAGAGGCATATAACAAATCAATGGAACTGCTGGTTTCGGTTGGTATGGATGCCTCCGCTTTTAAGTATCCACCCGAACTTTCCGGCGGACAGAAGCAACGTGCGGCAATCGCAAGAACATTGGCTACTGATCCGGAAATCATTCTGTTTGATGAACCGACCTCAGCTTTGGATCCGCTTTCCGTAAGGGAGGTGGAATTGGTGATCGAGGATTTAGCGCGACAAGGGCGCACGATGATGATCGTCACGCACAGCATGGAATTTGCGCGTAGAATATCAAACCGTGTATTCTACCTTGATCAGGGGGGAATATATGAAGAAGGAACTCCACAGGAAATTTTTGAAGCACCGAAAAAAATCCTGACACAAAAATTCATTCATCAGATTCATAGTCTCAAAATGATATTGAAGGAGGAGAACCGCGATACTCCGAATGAATTTGCAAGGATAGTCTCATTCTGCAAAGAATACGAAATAGCCAATGATCGAATATTTAACGTCTGCAATATTTTCGAGGAGAGTATGAATATTCTCAGAATGTACGCCTATGGCGAAGAAAGGGCAGTAAGCGTCATTTTAGACTATGACAAAGCATCGAATAACCTTCAACTTTCATTTGTGCCACATTCCCTTTCGACTGCTCCTGATCTGAAGCAGACAATACTCGAATCAATAGAGTATAAGTTGTTGATGTACAATGCGAAAGAATACCGCACAGAACCGTCTGAAAACGGAGCCGGTGTGCAGTATATCTTTAGTATATAAAAAGGAGGAAGCATAAAGTGAAAAGACTCATTACGGTTTTGATCCCACTTTGTATTCTGGTTCTCATATTTATCCTTCTTCCGAAAAGCGAAAACAACAGAGTAACGCTTTCTTCAATTGATGATCTAAACGGCTTGACAGTCGGTATGCAGAACGGACTAAACTATGATCTGCTTCTGAAAGATCGGTGTCCGGATGCCGAACCAATATTATTCAGTGATTTTTCAGCCATGAATCAGTCGTTGCTTCAAGGGAAAATTTCCGCTTTACTGACAGAATCGGTGAGTTTCCCTACAGACAAGATCGAACACCCGTCTTTTACAGCTCTTGACGGTTCACTTGACAAGGTCGGCAACCATCTTATTTTGAAGAATGATGGCAAGGGGCGAGCACTGGCAGCCGAATTGAACGAATATATTGCTGCCTACACTGAAGACGGCACACGCGACGAATTATTCTCATACTGGGTTACAAATTATGATCGTGGAAATGTTACCGTAGATAAATCCGGTATTACCGGTGAAAATGGTGTTTTGACATTTGTGGCGGAAGCAGGCTATGAACCAGCCTGTTTTGCCGGAAACGACGGCGAACTGATCGGCTTTGATGTGGATTTCATTTATCATTTCTGCCGGGAATACGGCTATGAGCCAAAGATCATCCCTCTGGATTATGACGCTATGAGCGCTGCTGTTGTCAGCGGAAGATGCGACGCGGCGATTGGCGTTGTAATGGATGATGAGCGTGAAGAAGAAGTGTACTTTACCGACACGTATTATTATTATGATGTAATCGCAGTATATAACGGCGACGATGTTGAAAGCGGAAGCTTCTTTGAAAATCTGAAAAGCGGTCTTTACAAAACATTTATCCGTGAAAACCGCTGGAAGATGTTTTTGGAAGGCTTTGAAACAACGCTTGTCATAGCGATCCTTGCCGTTGTATTCGGAAGCGGACTGGGACTTTTGCTGTATTTGTGGTGTATGCACGGGAAAAAGGCCGAACTGAAGTTTACGAGCGGATTGTGCTGGCTGATGAGCAGCACACCGACGATTTTATTGTTGATGGTGCTTTACTATATTGTTTTCAGCAAATATACCTTAAGCAATGTCTGCGTTGCGGTAATTGGTTTTACGCTTCGGTTTGGCTGCGTTTTCTATGAACGGATCGTCTCCGGCGTTAAAGCGGTCGGAATCGGCCAGGAGGAAGCGGCGATATCACAGGGATTTTCCAGGAATCAGATGTTCTTCCGCATTCAGCTTCCACAGGCAAAAAGGTTTTTCATGAGCGCGTATGAGGGAGATGTGATTTCACTGATTCTGGAAACATCCGTTGTCGGGTATATTACCGTCATGGATCTTACGAAGATGAGTGACCTTGTCCGGGCAAGGACCTATGAGCCGTTCTTCCCGTTGATTGCCACGGCGCTCATCTATTTCCTGCTGATCTGGCTTATGACACTGCTGGTCAGGCAACTGTTTGCTCTCTGGGACAAAGCCGGCAGAATGAGCAAAGCTTCACTGGAAAAACTAAAAGATATTTACAATGCATAAAGAGCACGGATGATCATCCCCATTGTTTCAAACGCGCACAGTGCAACGCTGAAAGGAGCTTCTGTTTTTGAAAAAGATACATATTTCGGATCATTTTACACCGCTGCGGTTAATTCTGTTTTCCCTGCCTGCGATCGGCATGCAGCTGGTCGATAACATCTATCAGGTCGCGGATGGGTATTTTTTAGCTTTGCCTGTGTGAGGGAACATGTTATCACTCTCTGCGAGTCAGGGAACATATCAATGTCATTTCTTATCTGTAACACTTTCTGTTTATTTTTCCGTTGTAAGTTCTTTCGATTTTCTCAACCTGCTCATAAAAGCGCGGCACTTTTACTGCCTCTACCCGTGAACTAAGGAATTCACTGATTTCACGATTATTCAGTGTATAGCCTTGGCGCAGAACCACTAAAAGCTTTAATGCCTGTCCGGTAATCTTATCTTCCTGAGCTATGCAAACGCA
>JAGHVO010000009.1 GCA_018064245.1 Candidatus Colimorpha pelethequi | reverse complement strand
TGTGAAGAAAGCCTGTGGCTTTCGATAGCGGTGCCCTTGGGCATTACGAGCGGAGCGAAGTAAAGCGGAGAACAATAAAGCAAAAGAGAAATGAAGAGAACTAGTTTTATTGAGAGAGGACAGCAAATCAACAATTGTCTCATTTTATTTTTTAATTGGTAATTAATACAGTTTCTTTATGATTAAAAACTTTTTTACTTCCATTGCCTCGGCTTGGGGCAATCTCTCTTTGGTGGTGCGCATCTGTATCGGCATGGTCCTGGGTGCCATCGCGGGCCTGCTGATCCCTCAGGCGGCGTGGATTTCGGTTATTGGCGATTTGTTTGTTTGGGCTTTAAAGGCCATCGCCCCGATATTGGTCTTTGTCTTGGTGGTAAGTGCGCTCTCTACCGCCAAAGGCGGACTGGGTGGACGTTTCCGCACGCTGATCCTGCGCTATCTGCTTACTACCATCTTGGCTGCACTCTTGGCTGTTTGTGCCAGTCAAATCTTCCCTATTACATTGCAGTTGAAGGGCCTGGCCGACGCCCAGCCTTCGGGCTCTATTGGCGACCTTTTCAAAGGCATCTTGCTGAGCATCGTTACCAATCCCGTCAAGGCCATCGCGGAGGCTAATTACTTGAGCATCCTTTTTTGGTCGTTGCTGATGGGGGTGAGCATGCGTGCTTTGGCTTCGGATGCTACCAAAAAGGTGCTGTCCGACATCTCGGATGGGGTTACTAAAATCGTGAAAATGATTATCTCGTGTGCTCCCTTTGGTATCTTCGGCTTGGTGTTTGCCGGTGTCTCGGAGAGTGGTCTCGAAATTTTCACCACCTATGGTAGGCTCTTGCTGCTGTTGGTAGGATGTATGGTGGGTAGCACATTGATTGTCAACCCTATCTTGGCGGGTGTCATCATGAAGGGTAATCCTTATCCTTTGGTTTGGAAATGTCTCAAGGAGAGCGGTGTACATGCTTTCTTCACGCGTAGCTCTGCAGCCAATATCCCTTTTAATATGCGACTGTGCGAGAGTATGGGCGTGGATAAGGATTTTTATTCTGTGGCGGTGCCGCTGGGTAGCACGATCAATATGGATGGCGCTGCCATTACCATTACGGTGATGACAATGGCTACTTGTCATACTTTGGGCATAGAGGTGGGCTTTATTCAGTCGATGATTCTCTCCTTGTTGGCATCGGTGGCGGCCTGCGGGGCTTCGGGTGTCGCTGGCGGTTCCTTGTTGCTGATTCCTATGGCTTGTTCTTTGTTTGGTATCAGCAACGATATTGCCATGCAGGTTGTTGCTGTGGGCTTTATCATCGGCGTGATTCAAGACTCCGTTGAGACGGCGCTCAACTCAAGTTGTGATGTGCTGTTTATCATTGCTACTGATATTAGGGATAAAAAGTTGAAATTGAATAAGTAATCGTAAAAACAATAAGTCGTGACGCTCCAAGCCCCAGTTCCAGATTTTGAGTTTTATGTATCAAGATCAAACTCCAAGTTTTAAGCTCTACGTTCTAATACACTCTATTCATAATTCAAGTTTCGCAAGTGAAAAAAATGTATAACAACAGCAATCCATTAAGGAACAACGTGGTTGCAGGCCGGCCTTAGGAAATTTTAGCAAATTTCCTGCAGCCGGGGTACTTTTCTTTGCTTCGTTTCTTTTCGTACAAGCGAAAAGAAATGAAGAGAACGCTATAAAAACAAACATTCGAAACTTGAATTCATAATTCTTTAATTTACCCCAACAATCTTCTTTCCTCCAAATCTTCTAATCAACGAATTCAAATGAAAAGTAGGATTTTTAATGTCGTTCGCATCTTCGCCATAATGATATGTGTCGGATTCTTTCAAGATGCAGCATCTCAAGAAATTGCGGATCACTATGTCTATAGCCATTCCTGGTGCTATGCGATAGGGGAGGATAGTATGTTCTGTTCTGAGGTGGGTACGATGGACTATGAGGCGGATGGTTCTGCCTTGGATCATGCCTTTCAGACCTATCTCCTCAAAAGCAAGGATGGCGAGCAGTACGAATGGACTTTCGACTATTTTAGTCCCAGTTTTTGGCATCGTCAGGGTGACGATTTCTTCTTCAAGGGTGATTCGGCTTCCTTTTCGATGAAATTGCTCTCAAATATCATGGAATCAGATGCTAACGTGGATCCTGATTGGTACCAATACTATGCTGATGAGATTATCACGAGTGTGAGTAGAAACATTGCGAAAGAAACGAAATTCCATATTGCCGAGCTTTCTGAATGTCGGTTTGTGTGGTCTTATACCTACCGTGACGGACATACCGACTATTGGGAATTTCTCCGTCCGAAATATTCAAAATAGCCATCGCGAGAACTGCTATAATTCAGGCGGCGACTTCATGCCATACCGCTGCGGACAAATGTCCGCGCCTAGTGCGCCCTTGGGAAATTTGCGTCAAGGAATTCTTTTTCTTGTCAGGCGTTTTCATAATTTGCACCTCTTCCCCTCTTTTTGTGGATGCATTGTGATCGAAAAGTGATTGCAATGTGGTCGTGTTGTGGTCGCAGGCCCGGCCTTAGGAAATTTGCGTTAAAAAATTTTGACCTTCAAAACGTTAAGAAGCGCGCACTGTCTGAGTATGAGAAGGTACGGTGTACCTTCGAGCCGAGGCCCTTGGAGTTCCTCACTCCAAGGAATAGCAGAGGTTCCTTATATGTTTTGAAGGTTGAAATTTTAGCAAATTTTCTACAGCCGGTGTGTTTTCTCTTTGCTTCCGTTTCTCTTCTGTGAAGAAAGCCTGTGGCTTTCGATAGCGGTGCCCTTGGGCATTACGAGCGGAGCGAAGTAAAGCGGAGAACAATAAAGCAAAAGAGAAATGAAGAGAAC
>JAGHVO010000028.1 GCA_018064245.1 Candidatus Colimorpha pelethequi | reverse complement strand
CTACAAATATAATGAATTTTTGTCAATTAACGAAATACGGCGATTTTTTTTGCTATGTTGTTGCCTACTTTTACGATGTAAATGCCTGATTTAGGCATTGTAAAAGTTTGCTTTGTGGTTGCAGCGGAGTGACTAATCGTGCGTCCCATAATATCGAAAACCCAAATGGGCTGTGCCGTGGAGCAACTCACTTCTATGTTGCAGCCAATTGCGGAAATTGAGTACTTCTCTTCATTGTTTGAACGCTGTATGTCGTCGATTCCAACAATACGCCCTGTGTCTGCGGGGCATCCGATGATGCGAATGTCGTTGCGGGTGCTTGATGCGGTTTTGTGACCTTGGTAGGATCGCAGGTTTTCGGGGTCTGGACAATAGGTGCTATGGTAGTAGCTTACCGATCGCTTGGTATCGTATCTGCTTGCGGCAAAAAGATTTTGTGGACTGTCTTGTGAGTGGGATTCATCAAAAAATGCAATGGCGAGATTTCCTGTTCCTCTGTAATAGAAAGTCGTGTCTAATGCGATGCGGTTCCATCCATTGCTGAAAGTCAGACTCCCGTCATATACCAGTTGGAAGTTGTTGAAGGGTATGTAACTATATTCCGATTGGAAATGGTCTTGGTCGGTATTTGTCATGTAAATCTTGCAGTTCGACTTGCTTACGAAATCTTTTTTGAAAAAGAACGCTATTTCGGAAATGTCCATACATCCGGCGAGCTCTTCTTGTGTGTAGATTTGCTGTGTGTAGGAGAAGTTTTGGGCTACGGCGAAAGGCAAAGTGAAGCTGCTGGTTTCTTGTGCTCCAATGGTGTCGTCAATTATACTGTCGCACATGGCAGTGGTGAAGATTGCGTTGGCGACGAGTATGCTGCTGTCTGTTCCGCACAATCCACGCACGTTCCACTCGTAGCGGGTTTGTGACTCGAGTCCGGTGAGTTCAACGAACAAACTGTCGGTGGTCAGCGTGTCGAATGCATTGCCGCTGCCATGTATTCTCCACAAGACTTGATATCTTTCTGATGTTCCTGTCCATGAGAGATTTACCGATGTGTTTGTCGTGCTGTCGGTATGCAGGTTGTCGGGAGGAATGCATCCGTTGCGGTTGAGGTAGCAGAACGTAATACTATCGCCTGCTTCACTGATGTGGGAAATCAGCAGATTGGTGTCGATGGTGTTGTTTGTGAGGAATGGAATATTATTGCTGTTGCTTGAGAATGTGCGACGTCCGACGCTTTTGTTGAAATAGGCCGCTGCGGGTGCGCCGTTTTCCATATTGTTGTTGGATTCTGGGCGGAACAGCCATAGGCCGTCAAATTGGCTTCTCCCATTGAAACTGGCGTTTCCATCGTACCGGGTGTCAACGCGGTAGATGAGCAATCCCTTACCTGGCAGTGCTGTTTCGTAATGGTTGCTGTTGTTGCGGTATTCCAGCACATACCATTGGTTGGGGTCGGAAGTGGCGATGCGATAGCAGTTGTTTCTGTTGGCGGGATCTGCCACGGAATGGAGACTGTAGGTGCCGTATTCGGTGATTTCGGGGATACTCTCAATCCATCCGCCATAGCGATATTTCATAAATGCGCCCATGTGTTGGGGTGGGGTGGAGTTATGGCACATCAGATCCCATCCGGCAACAGGTGAAATTTCTGTGGCTGTGTAGTATCTGTAGAGGTCTGGCGCTCCCAATGCGTGGAACATCTCGTGGCAGAAAGTGCTTACGTTGAAATATTGTTCTCCGGCGCCTTCGAGCAAGAAGTTGAATGTGCTGATGATTTTGTTGTTGATTGTTACCGTGCGGTCGTACAGGTTCCATTTGTGCGGCCAAAGCAGGTCGCTCCAACCGGTGTAGGTTCCTTTTACGATAAAGGTGATGTTGTCGATATAGCCGTCGTTGTCGTGGTCAATGTCGATGTCTGTTGGTAAAGGATAGTTTGCGTTTATGTAATTCACGGCACGTTCAATCAATCCGAACTCTCTTTCTCCTTGGTCGGTATAGCCATCGGGATTGCTCGCTGCGTTGTAGGGCAAGAAATAACGTCGTGCCAGCGTGTCTCGGTATGATATTATTTGATTGCCTTCCGCTGCGGGAAAGATATGGCTTACAATACGCAGTTGGTTGTATGATGCCTCTTTGAAATAACTGAGCAGCGACACCGCATTGGCGGAAGTGTCGTTGTACATGTTGTAAAGTGTGTTGTATGGCGTCGAAATCTCTGGGTCGTCGGCAAAACGGATAAGAATGACGATGTTGTGCATCGTTCCGTGGTTGCTTTCTCCATGTTTCCTTTGCGGAATGACATACTGCTCGGGAATTTCCCATTGTTTGAGGCGGGCTGCATATTCGTCTTCCGAGATCTTGATATTGGGACGCAGGTTTTCTGCCAGTGGATTGGTCTGTCCAACGATGAGATTTCCTGCCAATCCTGGTATTTCTTCGGCATAGACGTAGTAACCTGTAGTTGGATTTTGTACGATGGTAAATCCTTGTGCATCGTGCCAGCGGTGATAATACTCATCTCCGGTTACAAAACAATGGATAGTGTCCCCGTTTGGTTGAATGAGCACTGCGGGCATGTTCTCTACATGGATTGCATTAGCGAGGTTGGAAGTGCTGCAGAGTAGGGCGAGCAAGAAGATTTTGCAGATTAGGTTAGTTGGCTTTTGCATAAACTGATTTTTTTAGGAATAGGGCTTGTGAAATGCCTCGTCCGGTAAGATAGACCATAAATGCGGTCCAAAGAATATTGTTTTTTATGAAAGGAATGTCGCTTTCGGGGTGTATGGCCAAGAGTCCATAGAAGGTGATGAAAAATGCCAATGTGGCGAAAAACATGGTGTTGCGCATCGTCTTTCCGGCTGTGGCACCTACGAAAATACCGTCAAACAGGAAGGCGGAGAATCCGCAAATGGGAATGATGAGAATCCAGAACAGATAGGGCTTTGTGGCTTCGATAACACTTAAATCGTTGCTGAAGATTCTCAGAATTTGCTCTCCGATAAGTGCGTAAAGTGCTGTGAAAAACAACGTAAGACCAAGTCCCCAAGCAAGGAGATGTCGTACGGCGGACTTCAAATTTCGTGGGTCTTTGGCGCCGATGAAGCGTCCCACCAATGACTCTCCTGCATAGGCAAACCCATCCATGATGTAGCTGAACAAGGTGAAAAATTGAAGCAAGAGCGCATCTACGGCCAAAATCTCGTCATTGATGCGGCCGCTGGCGGCGGTGATGAAGGTGAATACTGTCGCCAAGCATACCGTGCGGAGGAAGATGTCTCCATTGACCTTGAAGAATCCTTTCATCTCTTGCCAACGCAACGAGTCGTGCAGTATGGTCTTGAAACGTAGGGTGGGGGCGTAGTGTGCGAAAAGCTTGCCATAACGGTGCACAACAAAATACAGTCCTACTGCCAGTCCGCTATATTGGGCAATTACCGTGCCTAAGGCAACGCCTGCAATGTCCCAATGGAAAACTATGACAAACAACAAACTGCATATAATGTTGACGATGTTCAGGAAGATGGCGATCCACATGGGTAATTTGGAGTTTTGCATGCCTATAAACCACCCTTTTACGGCATAGAGGCCCAATGTGGCTGGTGCAGCCCAAATGCGCACGAAGAAATAGGTGAGCGCCATTTTCAGCACTTCGGAACTGCCTTCAAAGATGACCAATGCCAATTGGCTGATGGGCCATTGCAGCAATAGCAACAAAAAAGCGATAGCCACGGCAATGGTTATCGCGCGGGTGAAGATTCTTACGGCCTCCTTGAGGTCGCGGGCGCCATAGGCTTGGGCGGTGAAACCGCTTGTGCCCATTCTCAGAAATCCAAAATTCCAATAGATGAGGTTGAAGATTGAGGTGCCAATGGTGATGGCGCCGATGTGGGCTGCACTGAGATGCCCGACGATAGCCATGTCCACCATACCCAATAATGGCACGGTGATGTTGGTGATGATGTTGGGAAACGCCAGCCCTAAAATCTTCTTGTTCATTACCTGGAGAACGGTGAGCTGTGATTGGTGAATCTTCGTTTTCGTCTTCGTTTTCGTACGATAGTATCCCCCAAAATCTTCTAATCTTCAAATCATCAGCTCCACTCAACAGTTATAACTCGCACTCGGCAACGTTAAGGATTTCGCGGGTGTCTTTCTTGGAAATGAACGCCACAACGTGGCAGTTTTCGGCAATCCATTCCGACTTGATGTCGTTGAACACGAACTTGGCTTGGCTGCAAGTACCTTTAACGCCATCAGCATCTACGTGAACGCCCCAAGGGTCGGTGATGGCACTGCGCAACACATGGTTGTGGGTGTAGTTGCTGTCAACATTGGGACCGTTTTGCTGTGCGGAATGCAGTCCGTCTTCAATAACTACCAAAGTAAGTGTCAAGTCGTCAGGTACGTTGTCAAGGTATTCGACCGAAGCGGTGATGGTTGCGGTGTTTCCCGAACGGTTGCTTGCAACCGAAATGGCTACCAATGGTTCTTGGTCGATGATTGCCTGGATCTTGTTGCTCAGGTCGTCACTGGGAAATTCGTATTGTGTGGCGCCGTTTTCCATCTGGCGACTCAGTAGTGCGCATGGATAGCCTTGTGGCTGAATCTTGAAATATTGGCTCCAGGTCTTGCCAACTTCGGAACGGAGGTCGGCGAATCCTGCGAAAGGCTCTGAGAAGCGGTCAATGCCGTCGTGGATGGCCATAACGACGAGTTTGTCGCCGAATGTTTCCATCTCGGTGTTGATGGTTACGTCGGCACGGGGACAGTTGGGACAGTGGCAGCCGGTGTATTTTTCCAGCATCACACGATGAGTGTGGTCGGCTACTGCCGAGCCGTTCTCCCATTGTCCGGAAACGCCTGAGAAGGTGATGTAATTGCCGTTCTCGTCGGCGTCAATCTTGTCGCACGACGACATCGCCAAAGCTGCGACAGCGATATATAATAGGAATCTTGAGGTTTTCATTGGTGTTGTTACAATTGGTGATTTGAAGGGGTGTTGATTTGTTGAATTGAGAATTAGGTAAGAATGGTCATAGTCATAGTTGGTCAAGGTTAAGGTCAAGGTTAAGGTCACTAGACACTGTTGATTTTTAGAAACTCGTTGTTAAGGAAACGGTCAATCCGTTGCTTGCGGGAACGGTGCGGCATACGCCACCGATGCAGAGCAATCCTTCACGTTGCTTGCCGTAGCCCACTTGCAGACGGGTGGCATTGTGGGTGTATCCTACGCTGAGGTTGTAGTAGTTGCCGATGCCGTCTTTGTAGGCGTATTGGTCGCTGAGGGAGACGAACCAGTTCTTGGCGAAATTGTATTCTACCAATCCCATAATCCAGTCGCCGGCACGCTTGTCGTCAATTTCCTTGGTGTATTTGCTGTCGCTTCCCATCCATTCGGCTTCGAAACGCAGCACGTTCTTTTTGTTCACTTTCCATGTTACGTCGCCAACCAGTACGTTGTTGTGGTGCAATTCGCCTTCGTGGTTTTCCACTATGGGGTTGAACACAACATAGCCGTAAGTGCAGGTGGCTTTGACTGCTGGACTGAATTTGTGGGCGATTTCCAAACTTGCGTCACCGTAATAGAGTCCGCCGATACCAAAGAAATCAGATGTGTAGCCTTCTGTGCCAGATCCGCCTACGGTCTCGGTCTTCAATCCCGTGATGATGGCGCTGTTGAGGTGAATGTCGGTGCCGTATTTGCCTCCCAAGACGGTCTCTTTGGGAATGGTGTACATCACGTCGCCCATCAAACCCATCTCGCCGGTTGTCTGGGTGGCATAGGGATACATACTGAGGAATGCGTAGGTGTGCTGCTTGGTGATGGCGGGAATGTAGTTGATGTAGAGCATCTCGCGTCCCACGCCACGTTCCGATTTGAATGCCATGTTATCTACGCGCTTGGCTTGCACGTTGGCGCTGAATCCTTTCTGGGAGTAGCTGGCGTTGAGCATCAATGCTTCGCCTTTGCGGTAAATATAGTCGTTCATCAAATTGGGATCCTGTCCTTTGCGGGCGTATTCGGCTTGGAAACCGAACCTTCCGTAGTTCACGTCAATGCGTGCCGAACCTGCTCCTACGTTAAGCGGAAGCGCCAATTTGTAGTTGGGGTCTTCAGGAAAGGTAATGGTGGCGTCGTCTTCATATTTGCTAACAAAACCTGCTCCTAATGACACGCGCAACTTGCTGTTGTCCATTGCTTTGATGACGCTGTTGAGGTTTACTTCGGCATCAATGCCACGCACAATGCCGTTGCCCATGGTCCAAAACATACGTTGTTTTCCCACCAAACCTTTGATTGTAACGCCGTTGACAGGACGATAGTTCACGCTGAATCCGAACAGGGCGTTGTCGATGCCGAGATAGCGGTCTTCGTAGGTGCGAAGAATCATGCCGCTGCCAAACTGCTCGTAGAAATGACCGAGGGTTACGCCCAACTTTTCGCCCTGATAGCTCACAAAATAGTTGGCAATGCCTTGTCCCGTGTATTTGGGATCAAATCCCAACAAGGGATTCTGGTAGGCCTCAAAACGCAGGCCTGCGCTGAAATTTCCGTTGGCGTAAAGCACGTCGGCGCGTGCGTTCATTAGCAGATTCTCGGGTACGTCGCTGGCTCCGATGGTGGAGTCCTGTCGAGAAATCTGTCCGTCAAATTGTATGTTGCCTGTTACATGACCTCCCATGATGCCTTGCGCAAAGACGCCCGATGAGGCTAGCAACAATGCTCCCAAAATTATCTTTTTCATTATGACAGTGACTAGTGATTAGTGATTGTTGACTAGGTATAGAACCCTTCAAATCAACAGTTCACAATTGTTTTAAGTTGTTTTAATTTACTTTTCCTCTTTAAGCAGACCTTTCACGATCTCGATCATCTCTTCTTCGCTGCCATCTACATAGGATGTGTGCTGCCAAACGATGTTGCCTTCGCCGTCAACGATGAAGGTATGGGGTACGTTTACAACATTCATTGCACGCTTAAAGTCTTGGTTTTGGTCAATATAGACTTCGTATTCCCAACTGTTTCCGTCAACGTGTGGCTTTACGCGAGAGGCGGAACGGGCGTCATCAATGGATACTGCAATCAGTTTTACGCCGGTTTCTTCTTGCCATTCCTCATAGACTTCTTTGATGGCGTTGAGCTCACGGTTGCAGGGTTTGCACCAAGTGGCCCAGAAGCTGATAATCATTGGCTTGCCGTCGTTTTGAATGACGGAGGATTGTACGCTCTGACCGTCGAGGGTCTTGATGGTCACGTTCTCGGGAAGTTTTGCGTTTTGCGCAAACATGCAGCCTGCAAAAGTCAATGCAACGAGAGTAAGGAGAATCTTTTTCATGGTATTATTGTTTTAGTTTATTCTTAATGTGTTGAATATTAATTAATAAATGAGTGTCAAATGAATGGTGCTAATTCTTGCAAATTTATTATTTTTTTTTGGATTTAAAGGGGTTTTCAGACTATTTTTTCATCGGAGATGATTTTGCCTTTTAATATTAGTATCGGCAAGGTTTGAAATATTACATTATCCGCTTGATATGTTGGATGAAAAAACGGGATGATTCGCCGAATCATCCCGTTGGAATAGTCGCTATTTCTATCATTTTATTGGCCGTGGAGAACTCTCCACCGCTTTATGGGCACATCCTTGGTTGGATCAATCCCAGTCGTCGTTGTTGCCGGTGAAGTAGCCACCGAATCGGTTGCCGTTGACATTATTGGGGTCTTCGCTAAAATCGTAATCTTCTTCAGATGACCCAAAACTGCTGAAGCCTTGGGCGCTGAGGGCGAAGCCGAGCTCTGCCTTGAATTCGACGCATTTGACTGTGGGTTTGGTATATTGTTTCTTGGTTTCCATACTTTAAAAAATTTGAGAATTATCTAGTTTAGAGTTATGAGTTAAGAGTTCGATTCAGCATCTCATAGTTTATTGAAACTGCAGGACTTTCTTGCCTCGCCAGATGTAAATACCGCGGGGGAGGCCGTTGAGGTTGTTGGCGTCCTTGCGGACGAGCCGTCCCATGAGGTCATAGACGTCGTTGCTGTAGCGGATGCTGTTCTGAGGGTTGGAATTCTCCACGTTTCCGATGCCCATGGGACTGTTGTCGGAGCAGTCAATGAACAGCGAGGTGGGGAGATTCTGGGGTGCGCCTGCAGGAGGATTGTAGGTAAAGTAGCAGCGGAAGGGGTTCACATGGGCGTGTCCGCCACTCTGCACGAAGAATCCGTTACTGTAGCCGTAGTTGTTGGTGCTGGTCATCTCGGTGCGCTCTATCACGCCCTGGAAGGTCATTCCGTTGGATGTCACGAGATGGTAACTGGTGGTTTCTGATTTCGGGAACACTGCGTTTGTGGCGATGATGGTGCATGGGGTGGAAGATCCGTCTTTGGCAAGGTCATAGCCCACGAGATAGGGGGTATAGGCTGCGATATTGCCCTCGTGGGGGGCAAAACGGATAACATCGTTCGAAAAATCCGAGAAGTCGTACACCTCAAAGCCAGAAGGAACAGCGGCCGAGAACGGCAGATAAAGCGTGCTGCGGTTGCCGTTGGTGAACTCACGGGTATATATAGCCGAGTCTGCGGTGAACTCCACAGGAGCCTCAAAAGCGTCCTGTCCGTCGGTCAGAACCACCTTTTTTGCCTTCCAGGTAGAGCCGTCTTTGTAGAGGAAGTTGGAGGGAATAGATCCGACTGGAATATGAGATTCTTCATAATCCTCAGAAGCTACAACAGAATAGGTGTCGGGTATCTGATAGATCACATTGTTGCCTTCTCCTATAGAGGTTGGTACAACCACGCGCTCGGCAGATACTGAAATATCGTCCCCTGAAAGACTATAAATGGTGGCTAATTCATCGCAAGAAGCGAAAGCATTTCTACCAATGGTTGTTGGAGAACTTCCAAAAATAACATAGGCGAGATTCCAGCAATTATTAAAAGCATTCTGGCCGATACTGGTAACTGAACCAGGAATAGCTATACTGGTAAGGCTTTCGCAATTTTGAAAAGTAGAAATTCCAATTGAGGTGATTGCGTTGGGGAGAGTCACACTAGTGAGGTTTTCGCAATTCCGAAAAGCGTAGGTGCCGATACTGGTGACCGAATTGGGAATAGCCACGCTGGTGAGAGTTGAACAACCATCGAACGCATATTTATAGATTTTGGTAACCGAATTGGGAATGGTCACATTGTTGCTTGCCCCTATATAGCGAAGCAAAGTCGCTTTGGTATCATCCGCATACAAAAAGCCATCTTCTTCATAGGTGCAACCGGCATATCTTGCGCCCCAAGGTGCGCCTTCCAGATTCCCACAATAATGCACTATGGTATTACTCGAGAACGCACTTTCATTAATGTTGGTTACCGTATTAGGAACCGTCAGATTCGAGAGACTGTTGCATCTGTAAAAAGCTTCATACCCGATGCTAATTATTGAATTGCCCAGATCCACACTTGTGAGATTAATGCAATCATAGAAAGTCTGGTTGGCTATGGCTAACGCTGCGTTATCGAAGGTTACGCTCTGGAGGCTGTGAGAGCTGAAAAAAGCTGCCTCCATTGAGGTCACAGAGCTGGGAATGGTGATGCTTGTGATGCCAGTCTGGGCTAAAGCGGCACCGATAATCGTTGTCACGGAGGTGGGAATGGTCACGCTGGTGAGGTTTGAGCAGCGGAAGAAAGCATCATCTCCGATAGTGGTTATCTGGTAAGTGCTACTTGTGCTGGGGTTTGTGATAGTGGATGGTATCACCAAGTCTCCAGTCGGTTCTTCGGCATTGTAATAGGCATTGTACTCAGATATGCCAGGATAGACTATTTCGACAGTGTTTGCGCTGAGGATGTGGAAATACAACATCTGGCCCGAAGGAACGCGGGCGCTGAAATCGTATGCCCAGGACATGCTGGCGAAAAATAGCAACAAAGTTGCAAAGGATAGTGTTTTTTTCATGATATGATTATTTTTAATTGTCCGTTAAACGACATAACAAGTCATTCGACTTCTTGAAAAACAGGAGTCAATCGCATTTCGATTTTATTGCAAACAAATCCACTTTTTCGAAATGCAAAGTTACTGATAATTGCTGATTCGGCAAAATTTGAATACTTCTTTCTCGCTTAATTCCAGAGAACAGATGCTTTTTTCTCCCGAAAATGTGTAACTTTGCAAAAATATCATTTCAAGAAGATGTTTAGTACAGAAACCGATAACTTGCTTTTACGACCTTGGGAAGAGTCCGATGCCGAGGCTCTTTACAAATACGCCAGCGATCCCGAAGTGGGACCTCGTGCAGGTTGGGCGCCACATCAGAACGTTGAGGAAAGTCTGGAAGTATTGCGAACCTTGTTCATTGGCGAAACAATGTGGGCGATAGTACTGAAGGGAACTTCCGAACCCATAGGGTGCATTGGCTATCTCCCTCAAGGTGTTAGCAACGTCCCTACGGGTAACAACGAGGTGGAGATTGGCTATTGGATTGCCCGTCCGTTTTGGAATCGTGGCATCTGTACGGAAGCGTTGCAATGGCTTGTGGATTATTGTTTTATGAAACTGCAATTCAATGCGCTGTGGGGCGATTTCTTTGTTGATAATCCCGCATCTGGACGTGTGATGGAAAAATGTGGATTTCAATGCACTGGACAAGAAACCACTTGTCCCAACCTCTATGGTGGGGCGGACCGAAAGGTGAGGGTGATGAAGATTGAGAATGATAGGGGTGGCAGACTATTGTAGTATGTCAACGAGCTGCCTCAATGCGGTGCGGTAGGTGCTTTCGGGAATCGCTTTCAGGCATTCATGGGCGGCGGACAACTCTTGCATCAACATCTCTTCCGAACAGGGCATC
The DNA here is from genome assembly GCA_018064245.1 of Candidatus Colimorpha pelethequi. GTDB lineage: Bacteria > Bacteroidota > Bacteroidia > Bacteroidales > P3 > Colimorpha > Colimorpha pelethequi. The sequence goes on along the minus strand of JAGHVO010000028.1, from coordinate 6,773 downwards.
TCTTCGTGGTCGTTAATGTCGTCGCGCAGCTGGAACGCAAGACCATAATGCTCTCCGAATTCTTTGAGCGCGGGATTTCCTATGGCACAGCATGTCGACATCAGCGACGCGGTCTTGCAGAGCAACACTTCCCGATAATTGTCGGGTGTCATGGCTGTGCCTTCTTTGTGCAAGGCAAGTTGTTTCAATTCGCCTTCGCTCATCTTTATGACGGTTTCCCCCACTAATTGCATTATTTCTCTGTCGCCTGCTTTGAAAAGCAGTTTCATTACGTGCGCAAGATAGAAGTCACCGGTGAGCACAGCCACGGCGTTTCCCCAACGGTGCTTGATGGACTCTTGGTTGCGACGCATGTCATCGTCATCCACTACGTCGTCGTGAATCAAGGTGCTGTTGTGCAGCATCTCCATGGCGGCGGCAAGGTTGAGTGTGTTGGGTTGGCTGACCTTCTCGGCGCTGAGCGTTCCTGCCGACAGCAGCAGCAGTGTGGGGCGGATGAGCTTTCCTGATGCCTGGAAATTGTATTCGTTGATTTCGCCAAGCAAGGCAACTCCACTTTCAAGTTGTTGGTGGTAGATTTCGCTTACTGCCTGTAGTTGGGGAAGTATGGGCTCCTGGATAATTGATAATGGATTGATAATTGACAAAGTAGTTATGAGTTAAGAGTTAAGAGGAAATTGGACTCTGGTCACTTTTGAATTGAGAATTGAGAATGAGTTTGGAGTTCCTAATCACCAATCACTGATTATTGCTTCTGAAATTCTTCGTAGAGGGCGGCAAGACGGTTGTAGAGGGGTTTGGAGGCTTTTACCAACGGGAGTCGAAGGTTGTTGGATATATGTCCCTCGATTTCCAGAAGGGCTTTTACGCCTGTGGGATTGCCTTCCTCGAACATTGCGTTCATGAGGGGAAGCAGCTTGTAGTGTATGGGCAGGGCTTTTTTCCAGTCGCCTTTCAGCGCGAGTTTTACCATCTGCGACATCTCCGCGGGAAATGCGTTGGCTGCCACCGATATAACGCCAGAGGCTCCAAGGGCGATCATGGGGTAGGTGAGGGCGTCGTCGCCCGAAATAACCTTGAAATGTTCGGGCTTGTGGGCAATGATTTCCATCACTTGGGCGATGTTGCCGCTGGCTTCTTTTATGCCTATGATGTTGGGGCACTCTTGTGCCAACTGTAGGGTGGTGGAGGCTGCAATGTTGATGCCTGTACGACCTGGAACGTTGTAGATGATTACGGGTACGGGCGATGCGTCGGCGATTTGTTTGAAATGCTGCGCGATGCCTCGCTGGTTGGGCTTGTTGTAATAGGGCGCCACGGAGAGTATTCCGCTGATGCCTTCAAAGTTTGTGCGACCGAGGGCGTCGATGACGCTCTGTGTATTGTTGCCGCCGAGGCCGAGCATGATGGGCACGCGTCCATTGGTGGCCTCTACGATGTAATCTTGCAATGCGGAACGTTCGCTTTCTGTCATGGTGGCGGCTTCGCTGGTGGTTCCAAGGGCTACAATGTAATCAACGCCGGATTTGATGATATGCTCTATGAGTGATTCCAGTTTGCTGAAATCTATGGTTTCCTGTTTTCTGAATGGTGTCACCAAGGCGACTCCCGTGCCGGTAAAAAGATTCTTGTTCATATGGATGGGTATGTTGATTTTAAGATTTGGAGATTTTAAGATTCTGAGATTCGAAGGGCTCTATTCCTAGTCACTGTTCACTAGTCACTATTGGAGAATCGCCTTTTATTCCTTCTTGATCATCTTCAGGTATTTCACAACTTGGTTGAGGTAGTCGCGGAGGTTGAGCGGCTCTTCTCCTTGAATCATCATGTCGAATATCTTGCCGTTGTCTTCAAGTTCTTCGGCCGAAGCGTAGCAGATCTTCAGGTCGGCGTCGCAGGAAAGTGCGATATACTGTCCGAAAAAGTTTGGCTCTTCTGTTGTGTCGATGAGCAGCTCGAAATGATTCTTGGCGAACTTCTCCACCAAATCATTCTTGGGTACGCCCCAATAGTCGAAATCGTCTTTCTCTTTGCATAGCAATGTGTTCGAGTGGGTTATGATGTAGTCCAACTCGGTCTCGCTGTCTTGCAGACCAATCATGGCTACGGTCTTGCCCTCTTTCTCCATCAACTTTGCAAAGTGATAGATCAGATTCCAGTCGTTTTCGTCTCCTACCTGGAATATGATTCCGATTGATTTTGCTTGGGCGATATTGTCGATCTTCTTGTTCCGATTGCTGTCTTTGTGTTCCAGCTGTCGCAACAGCCTTTTTCTTTGCCAGTCTTTAATGAATTCAAACATTTTACAAATTGTTGATAGTTTACAATTGATGATTTGCTCACGACTCACTTTTCTTGGCGCTCATCTTTATAGAGTTTGAAACTTTTCCTGTGCCAGGGCGTGATGCCGTATTGGGCAATGGCTTCGTAGTGGTCTTTTGTCGGATAGGCTTTGTTTCGGTCCCATCCATAGCATGGATATTCTTGATGTAGGGCTTGCATCCGTTCGTCACGATAGGTTTTCGCAAGGATGGATGCTGCTGCTATGGAAAGGTATTTCCCGTCGCCTTTTACAATGCACTGGTGTGGGATGTCTGTCTCGTTGTAGAATCTGTTGCCGTCTATGAGCAGCAATTGCGGCGGTACTGCAAGTGTGTCGCTGCCTACCACGCAGGCTTCCTGTCCCAGTCCAGCGATGTGCTTGACTGCCATGTTCATGGCATGTATGGAGGCTTTGAGAATGTTCATCTGGTCAATGTCGCTGGCTTCCACCCAGGCCACTGCCCACGCCAAGGCTTCGCGCTCGATGATAGGCCGCAATTGCGCTCGCTGTTTTGCGGAGAGTTGTTTCGAATCGTTCAGTTGCTCATTGTGGTAGTCGCGTGGCAACACTACGGCGGCGGCATACACCGGCCCTGCGAGGCAGCCTCTTCCTGCTTCGTCGCATCCGCATTCTATCTTGTCTGGTGTATGACTTGCTAACAGCATGAACGATATGTTTTTTGAGTGTGTTGCGTGGTGATGTCCTATAGGCTGGTGACAACCAATGGTATTGCTATGAGAAGTATGAATAACGTTTCCCAAATCCATTTCCTGCCTTTGGCGTTGAGAAACATCAGGCTTAGCGTGTAGGCGAACGGAACGGCGAAGAGTTGGAGTATTTCGGAGAAGGTGCCGCTCCATGCCGCAAAAATACTTATTGGCAGTGCACCCCAGGCGGCGTTAAGCATGATGGAGGTGTTCTTGCGATAGATTACTACGCGTTCGCGTTGGGTGTCAAGCACCGTAATGATGCTCCAGAACGCTATCAGGAAATAAATGCACGATAGGAGTTGCGTTGTCGAGAACTGGAATAAGGACGCGTATTGGCGCCAGTCAATAGTGGGCGTCTTGAACGGCAGTCCGCAGCAGAATAGTATGGATAGGTAGATGATGTAGGGCGCGAGGAGTCCGAGCAGCAGCATTACCCAGGCTCTCCAGTGGTAGAGATTGTAGATGATGAAACTCATCACGAGGGGAATCACCAAAAATATTGCGGGCATGAAGAACATCGACGCTATGGATATCCATGCTGAAACGGAGATGACCGTGTCGAATGAAACGGTGTAGGGTGTTCCTCTTAGCAACAGTTTGTGTATGATTATCAAAAGGACAAAGTTGACGAAAAGAATTGGGTTCAGGCTGGGACCTCCGATGGACATGGTGGTGACAAAGAACAGCATCGGCAGGATTGTGTTCTGTGGGATCATCTTGTGATCGTTGAGTATCATTGCCAACAACAATCCTTCGGCAAGTATCAGGAATAACGCGATACAACTGCAAGCTATGGGATAAGGCTCCAATAAATTGTAAATCAAGTTGTATAATGGAGCGGAATCCAAGGGCGCAGGCATCGTTGAGGTATGCATCGACATCAGCCAGGACGCCAATGCAACGGCAACGACTATCACCGTTTGCAGCAGGATGTTGTTTTTGAATATCTTGATCACTGAACGACTATTTTTGCGGTTCTCACACCTGTGCGGTCTTGTACGCGTGCAACATAGATGCCGTGGGTGAGGCGGCTCACGTCAATTACGCCTTCGGCGGTCACGGTTTGCGTCATTACTTTCTTTCCGTCGGTGGAGTAAATCTCGACTTCTGTAGGTTGGTTGGTACCTGTAAGGATTGTGACTTGGCTGTAGGCTGGATTGGGATAGATTGACAGGGGTTGCTGCTTTTCAACGGCTTCTTCAATGGAGAGTCTGTCAATGGCGCCATTGACTGCTCGCATGGCGTCAATCTTGCCCCATCCCCAGATGTCGCTCATCTCGCCGCTGGCGTGAATCTCTCCTGTGCGTACGTCGTTGCGGGCGGTGGTGAAGAGGATGTCTTTGATCTGCTCAAGCGAGAGATTTGGATTGGCTTGCAACATCAACGCCACAATGCCGGTGGCGGCAGGACTCGACATGGAGGTGCCGCTCATCTCCGAAAAGATGTATCTTTTGCCATTGTACAAGGTAAATGCGGTGGCGGGATAGCTGTCGCTCGTAAATGAACTGATGGAGGATATGATGCTTACGCCGGGAGCGGAGATTTCGGGTTTGTTGCGTCCGTCCAACGTGGGTCCGAGACTGCTGAAATAGGCGATGTTGCCCGGGGTGTAGGTCTGACTTACGCCACTCAGTCGGTCGGCGTTGTGCGCCGCTATGGCAATGGTGCTTTGGGCGCAGGCGGGTTCGCCGATTCCGTAGCTGTTGTCGCCATTGACATAGAGCGGGATGTTGTTTTTCTTGAAATCACAGCCCACATTGCCGGCTCCATTGGCCATCAGGTTGATGTTCCATGCGTGAACGGTGCCTTCCTGGGCGGTGATGAACATGCGCAACTGGTTGTTTCCCACTTTTGTGACGTTGAAAAGCAGGTGCGAACGGTTGTTGAACGGATTGGCGTGTTCCCACATCACATTGTAGGGGATTGTGTCGGATCCAACGACCAGGAAAGTGTCGATATATCCCGATGCGGCAGTGTTCCAGAAAGGCGATACCACCAGCGTGTCGTTCATATAAATGCCTATGGCTGCGTCGAAGTCTTTCCCCTCTTCGCCCCAGCAGATGAGCGCCTGCCCGATGCCGTCGCTGTAATACGACGCCACGGTTTTGATGGTGTCTGGGTGGTCTGTGGTGAAGGTACGGGATATGTGCATTGTTGCGTCTCCGTTGTTGCCGCCACTGGTCACAAAGATGATGCCTTCTTGCGAATAGGCGTCGATGGCTTGGCTCAAAAGCGAGGTGCCGTCGAGGGTGCTGAAGGTGTACATTCCCCAGCTGCTGTTGATGACCAGACGTTTCTGCTCTTGCTGCGCCACGGCTTTCATCCATGCCACGGCATCCAGCCAGCACGCTTCGTTCAGTCCAAACGAAGCCATTATCAGATTGGCTCCTGGCGCTTGACCTTGGTAGTCGCCGTTTGCCATGCCCTTCCCAGCGGCAATGCCTGTCACATGGGATGCGTGAGTGGCGTAGCCATAAAGGCCGAAAGTGTCGCATTGGGCTTCAATGAGTTGGTCGTATCCAATGAATTCGGTTCCGTAGTTGAACCCTTCGGGAGCGGGACCGGAGAGTTTGAACTGATCCCAGGCTCGGAGTATTCTGTGGTTGTCTTCGCTGCCGTTGTTGAAATTGGGATGGGTGTAGTCAAAGCCCCAGTCGGTGATGCCGATGAGCACGCCACTTCCGTCAAAAGCTTGCGGCAATCCCAGTCCTGCATGCACACTGTCGGTTTTCGTGTCGAAACGCACTTTGTTGCAGTCGGGCGACATGCTGCGGGCTACTTGGTATTGGAGAATGGTGTTGTCTGATTCTAAAAGCGACAGTCTCTCAACGGGAACGGTCAAGGTTACGATGTCGCCAATCCTGCTACCTATCAAAATCCCCTTGTCTTGGATTTTTTTGCTGTCGAAAGAAGGGGAGACCTTCGCCACGATGCGCATGGGCTCCATGTTTCTTTTTGCTTTTGCCTCAAGGAGTGCTTTCTGCATCGATACTTTGCTGTCGATGCCGCATTTGGTTTGGGCCGAAAGATTTGTTGCAAGGCCGAACAATAGCGCCATTGCTATGAAACAGGCTTTTTTATTCATCGGTTTTATACTTTTTTTTGCGGTTCTCTAATCTCACCAGTTCGCAATTCACTTGAATTTGCAAAAATACAAAAAAAGAATTAATAATTTGTTGAATTGTTTCGATTTTTTGAAGACTAATCAGAAGCCCATTTTTTCTATTGTTGAGCAATGCTTGGCCGACTTGTGCCGCGCAAGCCTGCGGTTTTCGATAGCGCAGCCCTTGTGCATTACGATCGGAGAACAAAATGCGGTGTTTTGGAGGCCCTCCAAGGGCTTTGCGCATCGTGGTCGCCAGTTCAGGCCTTAGAAAATTTGCGTATAGAAATTTTGGCCTTCCCAAGGGCGCTGGCCTTTCTTTTCGATACTTCTTTCTGCCAAGAGAACGTGAAGAAAGTCCGGTGAACTTTCGATAACGCAGCGGAGAACAAAATGCGGTGGTTTGGAGGTGAACCTCCAAGGGCTTTGCGCATCGTGGTCGCAGTTCCGCCTTAGAAAATTTGCGTATAGAAATTTTGACCTTCCCAATGCGGACAGAAGTCCGCGCAAAGTGCGCCCTTGGGAAATTTGCGTATAGGAATTCTTCTCTTGTCAGGCGTTCTCATAATTTGCACCTCTTCCCCTCTTTCCACACGACAAGGGCTAGGCCGAGAGGCCGCCCGTCGATACTAAAAAC
>JAGHVO010000059.1 GCA_018064245.1 Candidatus Colimorpha pelethequi | reverse complement strand
GGGGGTCAAAAACTTCCTACTCTGTCAGCCGGCTAGAAATCAAAAACACTGGTGTTTTTATTTTTTTTGCCTTGTTTTGTATCAGATGATTTTTGCTTTCTTTCCCTTGAACGGATGCGTTTCCCCGTACTCTGCCGCTGCCTGAGACAGTTCTTCAAAAGACATATCATCAAACGCTGTCTGATGCCATTTCGTATAATCAAATTGTTCTCTTATCACAATACTGATAAACTGCTCAGCTTCAACTGTTCCCAACTGATTTCTAAGGCAACGCATTCCACGATTCATTATTTCCATTGTACTACTTGTCACCGTCTTCACCTCCCAATATCCGGACAAAATCAATAGGATTCAAAATTTGCATTCTTTCCGGTCTATACTTCAAGAGCCTCTTATCTGTTGTCAGGAAATAATCACAGCTCGCAATCACCGCGCATGCAACATGGCACGCATCCGCATGCTTTACTCCGGTGTTCATTATTTCCGATGCAATATTTTCTACGATCTTCTTATTTCCGATATCAACATATACGGATGCATTTCTTTCGATAAACTCCGCTATGGTATCTCTTCGCATTTCATATGGATTCACACTATTCTCATAAACAAGCATATAGGATGCAGCCAACTCTATTTGTCCCTGCTGAATCAGACTCTGTACTAACAGCTTCGCTTGTGATTCAAGCGAAACCGTTAACTGTGAATGGTTGTCGTATGGTCTGTTATAGCAACAATTGTCCAAATATACTCTCATTATTTCCACCGATTGCAATAGTTGTTTTCCGCACCTTGTTGTTGATTCATTTTACCCTATTACAAGGGAGATTTCAATAACCGTCAGCACATTAAGCAGCACCTACACTTCGGGACTTTCCACACCCCCTTCATCCAGCGGCGACACCAGCTCTGCCATAACATAGGTCGTGGTCCCGGATCCATATAGATCAAAACCGCTCTCCCGGATGTCATAGCCTTTTCGTCGCAGTTTTTTCTGATCCTCCTCTGTCAATTCCCCATCGTAAGGACTGATAGTCAAAATGAAAACACCCTTGTCAGAAATGTTGCTATTTGGATGATCCGGATAGAGATGGCTCTTTTTCCGCAACGCCTCCTCCATTGCGGCAAATTGTTTATAATATTCGACTGAAGGATTCTTTACTACAAGTTCACCGTCAACCACAGAACAGGTAATTCCGTAACGGGCACAGAAACGCACGCCCTCTTCTATGTTTTTTACATAAGCTGAAATATACATAATCGCCCCTTTAAAAACATTCACCGCCACAGGATACGGTCAATCACATCATCCGCATCCAACTCAATTGTATACTTTTCTCTGGAGTCACTGATACTCACTTTGTCCGCATTCGTAGTCAGCGTAAGAAAAGAGCCGTCTTTGCGGTAGATCTTCATTGTCTCCCGCGCCCGCTTCAGAACCGTTTCCGGATCTTTCATTGCCGTCATACGTTCAGCATCCCTTTCCGAAAGCCGGAAATGCAGATCAAATAACTCCCTTGACTTCTTTAACGGCTTCTTCAAGAGATAACCATTTCTGTCATAAAACCTGTCACACGTTACCGCATTTTCCCGTACTTCTGAAAAGAGCCTTGGCATCTGCGGCTCCAGCGCATCCATCTCGGTGCCGTTTTTTACAAAAGCAAGGACCTGCAGAAACTCCTCATCAGAAGCTTCCGCACACACGCCCCGGCGAA
>JAGHVO010000050.1 GCA_018064245.1 Candidatus Colimorpha pelethequi | reverse complement strand
AAATTAATGAATTGTGAATAGTGAATCGTAAATCGATTTTTCGAATGGCGTTATAGACCCTTCTTTCATCGTGAATACGCGCCATCGACAATAAAGCAAACCTTTTTTCGTTACAATAAAAGAGTGAGAAAATCAACAATGCCTTCACTCGGCATAACGAAATCGAATCATCAAAAAACCTTCCGCTATGCAAATAGAATTTCTGCTTCTTATCATCTCCATCTTGTTCTTTGCCAGCATTATCGTAAGCAAGGCAAGCAGCCGTTTTGGCGTACCTGTATTGCTCCTCTTTCTCGCAGTAGGCATGATTTTCGGAGTCGACGGCTTCGGAATTCAATTCGACAGCATCCGAGTTGCACAAGTGATTGGTACCGTTGCGCTCTGCATCATCCTTTTTTCGGGCGGCATGGACACAAAGCTGTCTGATGTCAAACCGATTATAGGTCCCGGCGTAATGCTTGCCACCATCGGAGTGTTCATCACCGCATTCGTAACGGGATTCGTCATTTGGATTATCATGGACAAGACCTCCATCGGTACGAATATCGGATTGCTTTGTTCACTCCTGCTTGCCGCCACGATTTCGTCCACCGATTCAGCATCGGTGTTCTCCATTCTGCGCAGCAAAGGACTGCATCTCAAAAACAACCTCAAACCTACACTCGAACTTGAGAGCGGCAGCAACGACCCAATGGCTTACGTGCTGACCATCACACTTATAAGCCTCGCCAATCAAGGAGGTTCGCCACAATATCTCACCGCTGTAATGAACCTCTTCATCCAACTCATCGTGGGTGCAGTGGCTGGCTACTGTCTTGGGAAAGCGCTGGTATGGCTCATCAATCGTCTCAAGATTGAGAATGAATCACTTTATCCCATCCTCGTACTCTCTTCTTGCATCTTCATTTTTGCCGTAACCTACTACATGCAAGGCAACAGCTATCTTGCTGTCTATATCGGTGGCCTCATTTTCGGCAACTCTAAATTCGTACACAAACGCTCCACACGAAACTTCTTCGACGGCATTTCCTGGCTCAGCCAACTCGTCATGTTCCTCACGCTCGGACTGTTAGTCAATCCCAGCGAACTCAATTTTCACTACATTATCCTACCCAGTCTCATCATCTCCGCCGTAATGATTCTGCTAAGCCGTCCGTTGGCAGTATTTATCTCGTTGCTTCCCTTTAAACGCTATCGCTTTCGCGACCGCGTGTTCGTCTCTTGGTGCGGACTTCGTGGTGCAGTACCCATTATTTTTGCAATCCTCTGCCGTGCCGAAAACGTACCTCATGCAGACACCATCTTCAATATCGTCTTTTGTTGTACACTTGTTTCGCTTGTCTTACAAGGAACAACCTTACCTCTAATGGCACGGTGGCTTAAAGTGGAAGACGAAGCGCCAAAGCAGAACAAAATCGAAAATTTTGACATCGACTTCCCCGAAGAAATCAAATCCGCCACAAGCGAGATAGAGATGACCCCGCAGATACTTTCTCACGGCAATTTGCTCATGGACTTACGTATGCCCGAAAAGACATTGGCAATTATGGTAAAACGAGGAGAAAACTACTTCGTGCCCACAGGCAAGACACATCTCATGGTGGGCGACAAACTCATGGTCATCACCGACAACAACGAAGCCCTTGAGCAGACACTCAAACAGTTGTCGGACAATTAAATAGAAACACATGATTACAATCAATACACCGACAACATCCCGTTTTCGAGATGTGTGTTGTACTGATAGAGCGGACAGCTGGTGGCGCTACCTTCGAGAGGCATACCATCCAAAACGCTGAAAGTGGCTCCACACGACGGGCACCGCAACACCAATCCACCATACTCGTCGGCAGGAAACAGCACTCCATCATCACCCGACGGACAAGCACACTCACACGCCACAAACTCGGTGAGGGTGTTTCGGTAGATGTAAATGCCTCGGTAGCCACGATTTATGCGCATATAACCACCTACATGACTCAGGTCGTAGAATTCAGGCAGACTCATGTCAATTACGCCACCCTCGCCATAACGCAACTTGCAGGACTCATCCTTCCGACAAGCCGAAGCAAGGCATAATAGCAGCATGAGCAGCAGCGTAATATGAAAACGGTGAGCCACACCTATTTGATCTTTCATAAACAATTCTAAATCATTCACTTACTACTATAGTCTCCATAGATGACTTTCATCACCACTTTTCCGACAATTCCCAAAGTGTTGGCATCGATAGCGTTGATGTCGTCCTTTACGGTGTGCCAATAAGGATAGAAACTGCAACCCGGCGTATTCTGTACAATATCCACCATAGGGATGTTTGCCAAACGATTGACATATAAGTGGTCGTCAAGAATAGGGTCACTCTTCTGATCTACAAACACATTACCGTGACCGATAGCGGCGGCGGCGTTCCACAACTTGGCAGTCACGCCAGGAGCATACTGAAGGCTGAACTCCTCCTTGGTAAAACGTGGCGACTGCGTTCCCACCATGTCGAGCAAAATGCCATAGACAGCTTGGTAATAAGGCACATGAGGCTGCTTGCTCCAAAACTGGGAGCCCTTGCACCAAGAGTCCTCTTCGTAGGTCTCCGCCCACTCAGGAACACCTTGGTCTTCAACATCAAAGAAAATGAAATCGACACCCACATCGGGACGCATCTGCGACATCACGCGCGCCATCTCCATAAGTACCGCAATGCCACTGGCGCCATCGTTGGCACCTGGCAGCGGTTTCTTGTGGTTTGCCTCGTCGGGGTCGTGGTCGGCCCACATACGACTATCCCAATGGGCGCCCAACAAGATACGTTTCGCCTTCTCAGGATTCAAGCTGCCGATGATGTTCTTGCCCGTAACGTTGGTGCCATTCCAGAGCTTGGTGTTGAACTCCTGCATCACCACGGTGTCGCACCACTGCGAGAGCTTGTTTTTCAGATAAGTGGCACATTTGGCATGAGCGCCACTGCCTGGCGTTCGGAAACCAAAGTCCAACTGCTCAGAGACATAACGGAAAGCGGAATCAGCATTGAATTCAGGAATGGCAACCTGTGCATAATCAACTGTCTGCGCAGTGGATGGAATATTCTGCTTGGGGGAGTGATGACAAGCAGTCATCAAACATCCGCATAACAATAGAGACGCCACGAAAGCGCCTCTACGTATTGATGAAAATTGTTTCATAGCAATAAAAACTCAAGAAAAGAGGGTACTCTTCCCTTATTTCAGTCTTTCAGCATATTCGCAGGTGCGGGTATCAACCTTGATACGTTCACCTTCCTCGATAAAGAGAGGTACACGGATGGAAACGCCAGGATCAACGGTAGCGTCCTTCATAGCATTGGTAGCGGTGTTGCCCTTTACGCCAGGTTCGGTGTAGGTAACAACGGTCTCAACAAAAGGAGGAAGTTCGCACAACAGCGGAGTCTCGGTGTCGGCATGAACGGTGATTTCCACATACTGGTCGGGTTTGAGGAACTGAGGAGCGTTGATGATGGATTCCTCGATAGCGATTTGCTCGTAGGTCTCGCAGTGCATGAACATGTGCATGTCACCCTCTTTGTAGAGGTAGGTGTAAGGACGACGTTCAACGCGAACGATGTCGATCTTGGCACCACTGGGGAAAGTGTTTTCGAGCATACGGCCAGTCTTCACGCTGCGCATCTTGGTACGGACGAAAGCGGCGCCTTTGCCAGGTTTTACATGCAAAAATTCTACAATCGTGTAAATGTCGTTGTTGAAATTAATACAAAGACCATTCTTGATGTCGGTAGTAGTAGCCATACTATTATAAATTATTGTGATTAAATATTCTTTTCTTTCTTCTCCAACAAGGCGGTGAGACGGCGCAAATCGCTTTTCAGTTCGTCGTTTTCTTCTTCGAGAGCCTTTCTGCGCGTACGCTCCATCATCAGACGCATGAACACCGCAACGACCAAGATGACCATCGTCAGCAAGGCGCTGTTGGGCTTGAGGGCGAAATAGACAACGGTAGCTGCCACAATCATCAGATAAGACAGATACTCATAAATTTTCAAAGTCGTAGCGTAACTCATAACATATTATTTTCTTGTGGAGTATACCGGGCTCGAACCGGTCACCTTTAGATTGCGAACCTAACGCTCTACCAAATGAGCTAATACCCCGACGTTTGCAATTAAAAAAAGGCCGTTTTTTCGCGGCCCTCTCGTGGAGTATATCGGAATCGAACCGATTACCTTTTGACTGCCAGTCAAACACTCTAGCCAAGTGAGCTAATACCCCATTTCTTGTTTTTCTGTACTTTCACCCTCTCATTTTCAGTTTGCAAAAATAATACATTTTTTTTATTCACACAAATATTTTTTGTCCAACAATCTACATGAAAAGAATTTGCAGTGAATTACAGCATTTTATATCAACAAAAATGGCAACCGGAAAGTATCATTCCGGAGGTGAAAAATAGCAGAAATGACAATCCCGAACGCCATTTCATAATATTATATGTAAAAAAACTTCATAAAATGACTTTTTTTTTGTAACTTTGCAACGCTTTTTGATGTACAAACCTACCTCATTATGTTGGACCTCGAAACCACAGTTTCTGGCATAGAATACAAAGTGCGTAAGTTGATTGAAGACAACGAGAAACTACGCCAGCAGGTGGTACGGCTCAGCACTGAGAAACAGGATCTTCAAAAGGCGTGCGACAATCAAAATATATTAATCAATAATCTTAAAGAACAAACCAAAATATTAAAATTAGGGAATGCGCTAACGCAAAAGGGCGATTCTGCAGAAATAAAACTGAAGATAAACCAGATAATTCGAGGCATAGACAAAAGCTTGGCATTATTGACTAAAGTGGATTAATCACATGGAAACCATCCCCGTAACTGTAACAATTCTGGACAGGAAATACAAACTCAACATCTCGAGAGAAGAGGAGGCGTTTCTTCGCAAAGCCGCGCAAGCCATTGACTCGCAAGCCAAGAATTACGGCAAACTATATGCATACAAGGATCATCAAGATTTGTTGGCCATGGTGGCCCTCACTCAAATTACACAATTGACTAAGATTCAGGAGAATGCTCACTACAAAGATACGCAGCTGACTCAGCATCTTACCACCATCAACAATCTGCTTGACCAAGCTACTCAGACCAACATAGAGACTTCGGAATCATAGCTTCTGCATCATGTCCAAAACAGTTTGTAAACTCAACACCATTTACAAACCGAGTTTGCTCTAAGGTGGGTAGATTGAGAATGTTTTTCATTCGGCGATATTGATACACCAGGCGCTCAAATCCTTTCTTGACAGAGTTTACCTAACTCCCGGAGGATTTTGATGCAGACAGCTTTTTTCTAAGCGCCCATCCTGCCACGCTTTCCCGCTTAAAACACTTAATTACCACTATGATAGCATTATGGATTATCATCGGAATCGCTGTGGGAGCAGGTGCTGGCATCTATCTCACTAAAAACGTATTAAGCAACCGCCTTCTTGCCAAGAGCCAACAGGTGCTCAAAGACGCTGAAGAAAAGGGCGAAATCCTCAAGAAGGACAAGATTTTGCAAGCCAAGGAGAAATACTTGCAGATGAAGAGCGATTACGACAAGCAAGTCAACGAACAAAACAACAAACTGCAGGCCGTTGAGCAGAAATTGAAACAGCGCGAACAGGTTCTCGCACAAAAGGTTGAAGAACTCCAGAAAAAGAGCAACGAACTCAAGGGCGTGAGCGAAAACCTCAACAACCAAATCGAAGTACTCAACAAACGTCAAGGCGAAGTTGAGAAAATCTACAAGGAAAGTGTTGAGAAACTTGAACATATTGCCGGAATGTCGGCAGAAGAAGCCAAACAGCAACTTATTGAAACTATGGAAGACGAAGCTCGCGCAGAGGCTTCCAACAATATTATGGACATCGTGGAGGAGGCAAAAATCACCGCCAACGAGCAGGCCAAGAAGATTGTCATCCAGTCGATCCAACGTACCGCAACCGAGCACGCAATTGAAAACACCGTCAGCGTATTCAATCTTGAAAACGAAGAGGTCAAGGGTCGCATCATCGGTCGTGAAGGCCGCAACATCCGCACCTTGGAATCTCTCACGGGCGTAGAAATCATCGTTGACGACTCCCCCGACGCCATTATCATTTCAGGTTTTGATCCCGTTCGCCGCGAAATAGCCCGTCTCTCCCTCCACAAACTCGTCACCGACGGTCGTATTCACCCCGCACGTATTGAAGAGGTGGTTTCCAAGACTCGCAAACAGATCGAACAAGAGATCATTGAAGTTGGCAAGCGCACTTGCATCGACCTTGGAATCCTGAACATGAACCACGAACTTATGCGCATGGTGGGTCGTATGAAATATCGTTCATCCTATGGCCAAAACCTGTTGCAGCACTCTCGCGAAGTTGCCAACCTCGCCGCGACGATGGCTTCCGAACTGGGCTTGAATCCCAAACTCGCCAAACGTGCCGGTCTGCTCCACGATATCGGCAAAGTGCCCGAGACCGAACCCGAACTGCCACATGCAATCCTGGGCATGAAACTCGCTGAGAAATACAAAGAGCATCCTATGGTATGCAATGCTATCGGCGCTCACCACGACGAGATGGAGATGGACAATCTCATCTCCCCCATCATCCAAGTTTGCGATGCCATTTCTGGTGCACGTCCTGGCGCACGTCGCGAGGTTGTCGAGGCTTACATCAACCGTTTGAACAAACTGGAACAGATGGCAATGAGCTACCCCGGAGTAGTGAAGACCTACGCTATCCAGGCTGGCCGCGAACTCCGTGTAATTGTTGGTGCCGACAAGGTCAACGATGCCGAAGCAACCCGCCTCTCCTACGACCTCTCCAAACAGATTCAGAACGAGATGACCTATCCTGGCCAGATCAAGGTTACGGTTATCCGCGAAACCCGCGCCATCAACTATGCTAAATAGTGACTGGTGAATTGTGAATAGTAACTAGGGGTGGAACCCTTCAAATCTTCAAATCTCCAAATCTCCAAATCTTAACTTTAATGTTGCCACTCTTCATCCATTGGAATGTAGATCCCGTAATCTTCAACATCGGGTCTTTCGGTCTGCGCTGGTACTCATTGGGATTCCTCTTGGCATTCCTTCTCGGATATTTCATCATGAACAGGATGTTTTTGCGCGAGAAAGTGGAGACCAAATATCTCGACAGTCTGGTCATCTACATGTTCGTGGCAGTATTGGTGGGTGCACGACTTGGGCATTGCCTGTTCTACGAACCAGACTATTTCCTGACAAGCGAACATTGGCTGGAAATCTTCTTGCCTTTCAACATGAAGACAGGACAATTTACAGGTTACCAAGGTCTTGCAAGCCACGGTGCTGCAATAGCCATCCTGATTGCCATTTGGTTGTTCTACCGCAAATACAAAATGAATGTGTGGTGGATTCTCGACCGTCTGGTGATTGTAATTGCTTTGGGTGGCGCTTTCATCCGTTTGGGCAACTTGTTCAATTCGGAAATCTATGGCTTTGAGACCTCGCTGCCTTGGGGATTCATCTTTGAGCGCAACGGCGAGACCGTTCCCAAACATCCCACACAACTCTATGAATCACTCTCCTACTTCATTATCTTCACCGTGTGCTACCTTGTCTATCGCAAAAAAGACGGAAAACTTCACAATGGTCGCCTCTTTGGCTGGTGGCTTATCGCCCTTTTCGGCATGCGTTTCCTCATCGAGTTTGTGAAAGAGGAACAAGTGGCTTTTGAGAAGGGAATGACCCTCGACATGGGACAATGGCTCAGCATTCCTTTCATCCTTGCGGGAATCTTGCTGATAGTACTCTCCCACAAAGGCAAGCTGAAAGAAGGAATCAATGTGGGATGAAGTGTTGATTTGTTGAAGTGACTTTAACCTTGACCTTGACTTTAACCTTTACTTTTATTATTATATGAAGCAACTTATCCTTGTTCGCCACGGCGAAAGTGAATGGAATAAACTCAATCTTTTTACGGGTTGGACCGATGTAGATTTGACCGAAGCAGGTCGTAAAGAGGCCTATGAGTCGGGCAAACTGCTCAAAGCCGAAGGCTATCGTCCCACCTTGTGCTTCACCTCTTACCTCAAACGCGCCGTCAAGACGCTCAACGAGATCTTGGATGCCATGAACATGGACTACCTGCCCGTGGAAAAGAGCTGGCGTTTGAACGAAAAGAGCTATGGTGCCATCCAAGGCTTGAACAAAGCCGACACCGCCGCAAAATATGGCGACGAGCAGGTGTTGTTGTGGCGTCGCAGTTTCGACACCCAGCCTCCCGCATTGGACATGCACGACGAACGCAGCCCCCGCATGGATGCCCGCTATGATGAGATTCCCGACAATGAGATTCCTCTCACCGAGTCGTTGAAAGACACCATCGCCCGTCTGCTTCCTTACTACAGAGGCACCATTCTTCCCGCCTTTGAGAATCACGACCAGATTCTCGTGGTGGCTCACGGCAACAGTTTGCGTGGCATCGTAAAGGAACTCAAAGGAATGAGCAACGAGGAGATTATAAAATTCAACCTTCCCACCGCTGTTCCTTATGTTTTCGAGTTTGACGAGAACATGCAGTTGGTGAACGACCACATGCTGGGCGACCCTGAGGTGATTGCCGCCAAGATGCAGAGTGTTGCAAATCAAGCTAAGAAAAAGTGAGTTGTGAACTGACAAATGAACATGACAGTTGACGAAATCAAATCCCTTCTCGCCTCTCAAGGCGAAGAGGCACAAGCATTACTCAACAAGGGTCTGCAAACCAAATTGCAGACCCTTGACAATTGTGTCCACCTGCGTGGACTGATAGAATATAGCAGCTGCTGCGCCAAGAATTGCCTCTACTGTGGATTGCGCTGCACCAATGCCTCGGCGATACGCTACACTATGAGCGACCAAGAGGTGTTCGACTGCGCCCAACTTGCCATGCAGCTCCACTACGGCAGCATCGCCATCCAGAGCGGCGAACGCTCCGACCGCGCTTTCGTGGATAAAATCACCTTTCTTGTACGCGAAATCAAGCGCCAGACCGACGGGAAACTGGGCATCACGCTCTCCTGCGGCGAACAGACAGAAGAGACCTATCGAAAATGGTTCGACGCCGGCGCCCACCGCTATCTGCTGCGCATCGAGGCTTCCAATCCCGACCTCTACTACAAGATTCACCCCAAAGACCACGATTTCGACAAGCGCGTGGCTTGTATTGAGAGCCTCATAAAGATTGGCTACCAGACAGGTACAGGCTGCATGATTGGACTCCCTTTTCAGACCTTGGACGACCTCGCTTCGGATCTTTTGTTTTTCCAGGAAAAGCAAGTCGCCATGGTAGGCATGGGACCTTTCATTCCCCATCCCGACACCCCTTTGTGGCAATACCGCAACGCCATTCCTTCGGTAGCGGAACGTGTACAATTGACATTGAAAATGATAGCCTTGTTGCGTATCATCATGCCCGAAATCAACATGGTGGCAGCCACGGCGGTGCAGACCCTCGACCCGCAAGGTCGCGAGAAGGCTGTCAAGGCTGGCGCCAACGTCATCATGCCGAACCTTTCGCCCGAAAACTACCGCAAGGAATACCTCATCTATCCCGACAAACCATCGGTGAGCGACAACGCTATCAACGACCAACAAGAACTTGAGAAGAGTCTGCAAGCCATCAACCACCGCATCCTCTACGACGCTTGGGGCGACTCGGTGGCGTTTACAAAACAGCATCTTAAATCCTAAATCTATTTTTTCCATTTCTGCATAGAGAAATTCAATTTGCAAGGTTTTGGGAATGGTTATACTTTTGCATCGAATTACTAACCCAAAACCAAACAAATATGAAAAAGTTTTTTGTACGATTGCTTTGTGCAGTCCCATTCCTCGGAATGGCAGGATGCGAGACATCCTCATCAGTTAACACAACCGCCGTCAAGAACGTCGATCTGAAACGCTACGTTGGCACCTGGTACGAGGTGGCACGCTTCGACCACCGCTTTGAGCGCGGACTGGTAGGCTGCACGGCGGAGTATTCCATCAACCCCGACGGCACCATCAAAGTAGTAAACGCCGGCTACAAGAACTCATTGGATGGCAAATACAAGGAATCCATCGGCAAGGCTCGCCGCAGAGCAGGCGGCGGCCCCGGCGAGTTGGAAGTGGCATTCTTTATGAACTTCTACGGCGACTACAACGTGATGGAACTTGCCGATGACTACCGTTATGTGATGGTGGGCAGCAAGGACGAGGACTACCTCTGGATTTTGAGTCGCACACCACAGCTGGAGCCCAAGGATATGGAATATCTGCTGAACAGTGCCAAAAAGCGCGGCTACAATGTGGAAAACCTCATCTGGGTTGAACAGTTGGACAGCGAATGGTAGGGACTGAGTTTTAAGCCTTAAGTTTTAAGTTTTAAGCTCAGTGAAGAGGCCAATTTGTGGGCAAAAAGCGAGTTTTTGGGGTAGGTAATTTATATATAGATAAAAAAAAAAATTAATTTAAAAAAAAAAAATTTTAAAAAAAAAACAAAACAACCCAAACTAAAAAAAAAAA
>JAGHVO010000065.1 GCA_018064245.1 Candidatus Colimorpha pelethequi | reverse complement strand
CGCCCTGCGCTGTCGCCCTCAGTAGCAATGAAGTCCGCCGTATCCACGAGGTAGCTGCGGTCGGGAGAAGGATTCGTCACGCGCACCCACTTGAGGGTGTCGAGACCGTCAGCGGACAAAAGTGTTGTACGAATCCAGCTGCCGTTGGTGGCCGAATCAAGGTACGTCAAGTTGAAGACGTTGCCTGTAATGTCCTCGCCAGTGGCCGACTTGTACCAACTGTAGGATATCATATCCTGCGGGGCGCGCAAGGTGTCCACAACGGTGGAACGGCCTGAAGGACATCCCGAACTTTGCACCTGCATGGGCTGGCTGTCGCCAGCGATATAGGCGTAGGCAAAATGCGCATCCTGCTTGCAGGCGGACATATAGACTTCTACGCGAACCGTAGATGACAAATACTTATTCAACGAAATCATCACCTTGGTCCAATCCTTATACCAAATGCCCGAAGTCAAGTGCCATCCATTTTGTCCGTTAACCAAAGTGCCACCACTTGTTGCGGGTGTTCCCGAAACGACATAAGAAAGATTATTATCGTCTTGAACATAAGTGTTGCCCACCTTCTTCTTGACACGAATGATGAAAGCAGGGTCGGTGCCAACGCCATGACCTGGATTTTCCAAAACAATGGAATACCAAAGTGTCAACAAAGAGTTCTGCGGAGTCACAAACATCTCATAATAGAGCACTTCTGAGCCATAAGTACACTCTGTACCTACTCGAATGGACGAGGTATAAGGATGCCCTTCATTATCCATAGCCGACGGCAAAAAACTCAAGTTGTTGCCCGTATTGGGGTCTGTACCCGAATTTTTGATGCGGAATCGATATGCGCCATCTGTCAATGACAAAGAGTAACAGCCAGATGAAGCTTGCACATTCGCCAATCCAGAAGCCGTATAACTAGTTGGATGCGAAGCAGTATTGGATGGCGAATAAGCCCAATCATCTACACCGGGATGGGCGTTGTCACGATAGATGCCATTATCAGAATAACCGCTTCCATAGATTACGCCAATCACCTGACCCGAATAGGAATACTGCGGATTGGAGATTGTGAACGTGGATGGGTTATGCCAACCCGGACAGCTATTAGACGATTGTGCAAAGACTTGCGATGCTACAAGCAGCAAAAGAAACAAGAAAACTGGAATTTTGAATTTCATAAGAAGGTACTTTTTCTATAATGACACCTAATTGGTACTTTTTGTTGCAAAGAAAGAAAATTTTTGGCTTCTTTTATTCAGTCACTCTTTCAACAAGGAGATAAATCACAAAATAATCGTCAAAAAAATTCAAAAAAAGGACACTCCGAAGAGTATCCTTTTTTATCAAAACTCATCAAAGTGATTATTTCTCACCTTTTTCAAGTTCTTCTTTCAAGTTTACGAGCACGTCGAGGTCGCCAAGGGTGGTCTTCTCAAGCTGATCGTTGATTTTCTTAACGGTCTTCTTGGTAGCACGTTCTTTCTTAGCTTCTTCGTTCTCGGCAGCAGCCTGTTCTTCAGCAGCGCCTTCCTGCCATACGCGAGCGTGGGAAACGATGATTTTCTTGCTTTCCTTTGAGAATTCAATAACCTTGAAATCAAGAGTTTCATCCTGACGAGCCTTGCTCTTGTCTTCCTTGTCGAGGTGACGCATAGGAGCGAAACCTTCAACGCCGTAAGGCAAAGTAACGGTAGCGCCCTTGTCGTTCATAGCGGTGATGGTACCCTGATGAACTGAACCAACGGTGAACAGGTTTTCATAAACGTCCCAAGGATTCTCTTCGAGCTGCTTGTGTCCCAAGCTGAGACGACGGTTTTCAACATCGACTTCGAGAACAACGACTTCAATCTTGTCGCCAATCTTGGTGAACTCTGCGGGATGCTTGATTTTCTTGCTCCAGCTGAGGTCGCTGATGTGGATCAAACCATCAACACCTTCTTCAAGCTCTACGAAGATGCCAAAGTTGGTGAAATTGCGAACGGTAGCGGTGTGCTTGCTTCCCACAGGATATTTTTCTGCGATAGCGGTCCAAGGATCGGGAACGAGCTGTTTGATACCAAGGCTCATCTTGCGTTCTTCGCGGTTGAGGGTCAAAACAACTGCTTCAACTTCCTGACCAACCTTGAGGAATTCCTGAGCGCTGCGGAGGTGCTGGCTCCAGCTCATTTCGCTTACGTGGATCAAACCTTCAACGCCGGGAACAACTTCCACGAATGCGCCGTAGTCAGCGAGAACGACAACTTTACCCTGGATCTTGTCGCCTTCCTTCAAGTTAGGATCGAGAGCGTCCCAAGGATGAGGAGTGAGCTGTTTCAGACCCAACTGGATGCGGTGCTTAGCCTCATCGAAGTCAAGGATAACAACGTTGATCTTATCGTCGATATGAACGATTTCTTCGGGATGATTTACGCGACCCCAGCTAAGGTCGGTGATGTGGATGAGACCGTCAACACCACCAAGGTCAACGAATACGCCGTAACCGAGGATGTTCTTAACGGTGCCTTCCAATACCTGACCCTTCTCGAGGTGGGAGATAATCTCAGCCTTCTGGGCTTCAAGTTCGTCCTCAATAAGAGCCTTGTGGGAAACAACAACGTTCTTGTATTCGTGGTTGATTTTCACAACCTTGAATTCCATGTTCTTGTCAACATATACATCGTAGTCGCGGATGGGCTTAACGTCAATCTGTGAACCGGGAAGGAAGGCTTCGATGTTGTCAAATACGGTAACAATGAGACCACCTTTGGTACGGCTCTTGACGTAACCGGTGATGATTTCCTGGCTTTCGTAAGCCTGGTTGACGCGCTCCCAAGATTTCAGGATGCGAGCTTTCTTGTGAGAAAGCAGGAGCTGACCATTGGAGTCTTCCTGGCTTTCTACATAAACCTCAATCTTGTCGCCTGATTTGAAATCAGGGTTGTAGCGAAGTTCAGAAGCGGGGATAACGCCATCGGATTTGAATCCAATGTTCACGACAGCTTCGCGGTCATTGACGGAAACGATAGTACCTTCAATAACTTCCTGTTCGGTGAAAGCGTTGAATGTTTTCTCGTAAGCTTCTACAACTTTCTGAGATTCTTCGTTGTTGACTTGTTCTTTTTTGTCGATGGCACTCCAGTCAAAATCTGCCAACGGCTGCACATTTTTGTAATCCATGTGTAAGATTTTTTTGTTATGACTGCCTGCCCAGTCGGGTTAAACATATATTAAATATCTAAATTTCACCATATTAGCAGGAATACAGCCATTTAGACATTGAGTTGCAAATTTAGCACAATTTTTTGATATGGCAAAATTTAATTTTCAATGATTTACAATAAAAAAAGGGAGCGGCATCGCCACTCCCCTATTCTCGCAAGCATCTTGATTATTCAACAGGAATATCTTTGTTGACATTCTTGCATCCTGCCAAAGCATAAAAAAGGATGTAGGCGAGCATGGCGACAACAATCCAATAACTTGCCATATAGCCAATGCTCTTGCCGATAGCATTCTGAATCAATGGCATCACGCCGCCGCCGACCACCATCATCATAAAGATGCCAGAAGCTTGCTCGGTGTATTTGCCCAAACCTTCGACGGAGAGGTTGAAGATGCCACCCCACATCAGCGAAGTGCAGAGTCCGCAAAGCACCAAGAACAAAGCGCTGAGAGGCACTTGGAACATAGAGAAACCATCGGCGACACTATAACCCGGCATCGAAACACGAATGTCTTGCGGCAGAATAATTGCAACAACGATGAAAAGAATAGCGACTATTGTAACTACCGAAAGTTGCATCTTGGTAGAGACCTTGCCGCTGATGGCAGTGCTACATGCACGTCCCACCATCATCAGCAGCCAATAAATGGCAGCTACTGCGCCTCCGATGGCTGCGCCACACATGGGGTCATCGGTCAGGTAGAAATTCAATTCACCAGGAATGCCCACCTCGACGCCGACATAGAAGAAGATGGCGATAACACCCAAAACCAAATGACGGAAACTCCAAGCGCTGTACTTGTCTTTCACTCCACTTGCAAGCTTGCCCAAATTGGGTTCTTCGATATGCACGAAGGAGATGATCACAAATGCAATGGCAAAGACTCCCATGGCGACGAACAACAACGGAGAAACGTCCGACATAGCAGTTCTATCAGTAACCTGACCAATCAATGCGCCCACCAGAAGAGGCGTCAATGTGCCAGTCAAGGAGTTGAAAGTGCCGCCCGTCTGAATCAATTGGTTGCCACGGTTGCCGCCACCACCCAATATATTCAGCATGGGATTGACAACCGTATTGAGCATACACACACAGAATCCGCACACAAAAGCGCCCAACAAATAAATGACGAAATCGAGCATCACGGGCTGACCTTTCACCATAAAGGCCTCAACGTTAGCGCCCATCACACTTGACAGATATTGCACCACCATGCCCACAAAGCCAACAGCCAAGGCAATCAGGGCTGTTTTCTTGTAGCCTATTCGCGACAGCAACTTACCCGCAGGAATACCCATAATAAGGTATGCCAGGAAATTCATCATATTGCCCAGCATTCCAGCCCACTCGTAGTGGTTTTTCCAAATGTTGCCAAAAGGCGCCGCCATATTGGTGACAAACGATATCATCGCAAAGATGAAAATCATCGTCACGATGGCAACAACATTACTTTTCTTCTTTTCCATAGTTTTGTTATTTATTGTTTCTTACAAGAAAAGGCATCAAATGGAATACCTATCCGATGCCTTTTTAATTATGCTGCCTATCAAGCAGAATTCTTTGATTTAAGATCAACCTTTGAGGGCTTCCGAGCCACTCACAATCTCAATAATCTCGTTGGTAATTGCCGCCTGACGCGCCTTGTTGTAACTGAGGCGCAAGTCTTTAAGCAATTCAGTGGCGTTGTCGGTCGCTTTCTGCATTGCGGTCATTCTGGCACCATGCTCTGCGGCAAGCGAATCCAAGATGACACGATAGAACTGCGAGCGCAACGTCAGCGGAACCATTTCTCGCAATATCTCAGCCTTGGAAGGTTCGAAAATATAATCCGACACCATTCCCTTCTGCACCTTCTCACCTTCTTGGCAAGAAACAACGGGCAAAAACTGTTCCGTAGTAAGAATCTGCGTCAGCGAATTCTTGAACTGATTATAAATCAACTCAACCCGATCATATTGTTTGCCACAGAACTGTGTCATTATAGTCTCAGCCAACGTGACAACAGAATCAAAATCAGGAGCATCCAACAACTCATCGTAGCTTCCTACCACAAAATCACCTCGTTTGGAGAAAAATTCGGTGGCACGCTTGCCCACGGTTATCATCTTCACTTTGGCGTTAGGATAATTGGCAGCGAAGAAATCCATACGATTCGTAGCCTCCTTCAGCACATTGGAATTGAATGCACCACACAATCCTTTGTTGGAAACAACCACGACAAGCAACACGTTCGTGAGAGATCTAACTTCGTGATATGGAGTCACAACCTCGTCGTTTGCACCAATATCAGACACAATTTCGCCCAACTGATCCGCATAAGGTCTCATTCCCAAGATAGCATTCTGCGCACGACGAAATTTGGCCGCAGAAACCATCTTCATGGCAGACGTGATCTGCTGGGTAGAGCTGACCGACGCAATACGTGTTCTTACCTCTTTTAGATTAGCCATCTAAACTCCTATTAGATTATTAGTAATCAGCTCTTTTCATATTTCATCGAAATATCGCCAGCAACATTCTTCATCACTTCAAGATCCTCATCGACAAGCTTGCCTTTCCGCAAATTTGCCAACACATCCTGATGATTCTGATGCATTGCGAACAAGAATTCCGACTCAAAATCACGAACATGATCAACGGGAACCTGTTGCAACAAGCCCTTCGTACCACAATAAATGATAGCGATTTGATCTTCCACAGGCATGGGAGAATACTGGGGTTGCTTCAAGATCTCGACATTGCGGGCACCTTTATCCAAAACCGCCTTGGTAGCGGCGTCAAGGTCCGATCCAAATTTCGAGAACGCCTCAAGTTCACGATACTGAGCCTGGTCAAGTTTCAAGGTACCGGCAATCTTCTTCATGGATTTGATCTGCGCCTTACCGCCTACACGCGACACTGAAATACCGACATTGATAGCGGGACGGACACCAGAATTGAAGAGATTGGTTTCCAAGAAGATCTGACCATCAGTGATGGAAATGACATTGGTGGGGATGTAGGCCGAAACGTCGCCAGCCTGCGTCTCGATAATGGGCAAAGCCGTCAAGGAACCGCCACCCTTAACCTTGCCTTTCAACGATTCGGGCAAGTCGTTCATATTGGCGGCAATCTCGTCGTTCTGGATAATGCGGGCGGCACGTTCCAAGAGACGCGAATGCAAGTAGAATACGTCTCCGGGATAAGCCTCACGTCCCGGCGGACGACGAAGCAACAAGGAAACTTCACGATAAGCCACAGCCTGCTTGGAAAGGTCGTCGTAAATCACCAAAGCGTTGCGTCCAGTGTCGCGGAAATACTCTCCGATTGCGGCACCTGCAAATGGCGCATAGAACTGCATGGCGGCAGGATCTGAAGCCGTAGCGGCAACAACAATGGTATAGGCCATTGCACCCTTTTCCTCAAGCGTCTTCACCAAGTTGGCCACAGTAGAGCCCTTTTGTCCGCAAGCCACATAAATACAATAGACTGGGTCGCCAGCATCAAAGAAATTCTTCTGGTTGATGATGGTATCAATGGCGATGGCAGTCTTTCCTGTCTGACGGTCACCAATAATCAACTCACGCTGACCGCGTCCAATGGGAATCATGGAATCGATGGCCTTGATACCCGTCTGCAAAGGTTGCTCAACAGGTTGACGGAAGATGACTCCAGGAGCCTTGCGTTCAATAGGCATTTCATACAACTCACCTTCGATGGGGCCTTTTCCATCGATAGGCTCACCAATAGTATTGATGACACGGCCAACCAAAGCCTCACCAACTTTTACAGAAGCAATACGTTTGGTACGCGCCACTGTATCACCTTCGTTGATAGTGTTGGTTTCAGCAAGCATCACCACGCCAACATTGTCTTCCTCAAGGTTTTGGACAATGCCTTGCTCGCCAGTACGGAACTCTACGAGTTCGCCTGATTGGGCATTGTTGAGACCATAGACACGAGCGATACCGTCACCAACGGTAAGCACCGTGCCCACTTCCTCCAACTCAACTTCAAGATTGACTTCAGCCAGTTGTTTTTTCAAAATCGCCGACACTTCGGCAGGTTTGATTTCTGACATATTTTTTGTTATTAATTATTTCAAAACAAGCTCATCCACTACTTTTCACACAACAACATTTTGTTACAACCTACTTTCATAATCATTCTTGCGAAACTCCTTGCGCATTTTGGCAATCTTGGTAAGCAGTCGTGCATCATATAAGTAAGTATCGAAAGAAAGATAAAAACTACCGAGCATCTTATTTGTCGTAAATGCGTTCATTTCAACATCTTTGTGCGTAAACTTGGCCACTTCGTCACGAATACGTTCCACATGCTCGGGATTCACCTCCACGGCGGTCATCAAATTTGCCAAAACGATATTGTTCTTTTCTCGGTAATAGTCCAAGTAGTGGCGGGAAATGCCGCCAAGGTTCACGGCCCTGCGTTTTTTCACCACATAAAGCACAAATGCCAGCGAGGTGGCGGAAATGCGTTCCGAAAAGAGTTCCTTGGCTATGTTGATCTTTTTTTCTTCCTTGATGACAGGATTGTTGAATACCGTGTTCAGGATATGGTTTTCCTTGAACACCTCGCCAACAAGCTTCATGTCGTCAAAAACGACCTTCGTCTGTCCGAGATCGCTTGCCAAAAGATACAACGCCTTGGCATAGTTCTGATTTATGCGATAATCGTTCACAGCGACATTAGCTTAAATGAATATTTTCCAACTGACGGCGAATAACGTCATTGGCTTTTTCCTTATCAGTCAATTCCGATCTTACGAGTTTTTCCGCAATTTCTATGGAAAGGTTGGCCACGTCATTCTTGAGTTCATGCATGGCTTTCAGTTTCTCATAGTTGATGCTTTCGCGAGCGCTATCCACTATGCGCTGGGCCTCTTCCGAAGCCTTGGATTTTGCATCCTCGACGATTTTTTCGGCGGTAAGGCGAGCCGTACGAAGCATTTCGTCACGTTCAATCTTGGCTTCTCGCAACAAATCAAGATTCTCTGCCTTAAGCAGTTTCATCTCCTCACGAGCCTTTTCGGCAGCATTCAACGAATCCGAAATAGCAGTTTCTCGCTCGTTCAGCGCCTTCAAGATCATAGGCCAGCCCCACTTTGCCAAAATAAACACCAGTATTCCAAAGGATACCAACATCCAAAAGAATACTCCAATGCCGGGGCTAATCAAAGGGTTATTCATAACAATCTATTTATGAAAACAATCACGATACAAGAGTGATTTCACCAAATTTCTCACAAAAGAGAGCCGGAAAATTCCGGCCCTACTTTTTTGTTAGGCTTTCAACGCAATGACCAAGCAGATAACAACGGCGAAGAATGCGACACCTTCAACCAAAGCGGCTGCAATGATCATCGTTGAGCGGATATCGCCACCTGCCTCGGGCTGGCGTGCAATACCTTCCATGGCACCTTGGCCAATTTTACCGATGCCCAAGCCTGCGCCAATCGCAGCAAGGCCAGCACCAATAGCGGCACCAAGATAACCGGTAGCAATACCTGCAACTTCCAATAAAATAGCTAAAATAGACATAATTATATGTTTTTGTTAAACGGTTACAAAATGTTTCGCAAAAATACGAAAAAAATCCGACACTCAAAAGAGTTTTTTTTATTATTTCCTCAAAAGATCTATAGAATAGTGCAATCCAACATTCTCGCGGCGCGCCATAGCCATCTTGGTTATTAAATATGCGCAGGCAATCAGATTACGCAATTCGGACAGTTCTTCTGTCAATACGGAACGGTTGTACAGTTCTTCCGTTTCGCGGAATATCAAATTCAACCTGTCGAAAGCACGTTGCAAACGCAAATCGCTACGCACGATTCCGACATAATTCGACATTATTTCCTGCAACTCCTTCTTGGTTTGCGTGATGAGCACCATTTCCTCGTTCAGCACCATGCCATCGGCATCCCAATCGGGAGCTTGCTTGCACAGAGACAATTCGTTGATCTTGGATATGGCATGTTCGGCGGCATTGTGGGCGTAAACGACAGCCTCCAACAAAGAATTACTTGCCAACCTATTGCCGCCATGCAAGCCCGTGCAAGAGCACTCGCCAGCCGCATAGAGATGATGGATGCTCGACTCGCCATGCATGTCAACCTTAATGCCGCCACACTGATAGTGAGCCGCCGGACGGATAGGGATCATGTCCTTGGTTATGTTGATGCCCAATTCGAGGCACTTAGCGTAGATTGTTGGGAACCCGTTTATCAACTCATTCTTTCCTATGCCACGAGCATCAAGGTACAAGTGGTCAACACCAGCCAGCTTCATTTCTTTATCGATGGCGCGAGCCACAATGTCGCGAGGAGCCAAGGACAAGCGAGAATCATATTTTTGCATGAATTCATTGCCTTTGCTGTCTTTTAAAATGGCACCAGCGCCACGCATTGCCTCAGTTATCAAGAAGGCTGGTTTCTCGGCCGGATTGTAAAGGCTAGTGGGATGGAATTGCACAAATTCCAAATCGCTCAGCACGCCTCTGGCACGATGCACCATGGCAACGCCGTCGCCAGTAGAAATAATTGGAGTAGTGGTAGTTGTATAAACATTGCCCATTCCTCCAGTGGCAAGAAGCGTAACCTTAGCGAGATAGGTATCCACTTGCTGAGTTTCGCAATTCAAGGCATACACGCCATAGCACTCAATGTCGGGAGTATGTTTTGTAACACGCTGACCCAAATGATGTTGTGTAATAATATCAATAGCGAACTGATGTTCTTTAAGTTCAATGTTTGGATGATTGCGGACTTCTTCCAGCAAGCCACGTTCAATCTCCGCGCCAGTGTTGTCCTTATGGTGCAAAATGCGAAATTCGGAATGGCCACCTTCTCGATGCAAATCGAAACGGTCGCCTTCCCTGCTTTTGTCGAAATTCACGCCATACTGCACCAACTCCTTAATACGGTCGGGAGCTTCGCGAATGGTCATTTCCACCACTTCCCTATCGCAGATACCGTCGCCGGCAATCAGCGTGTCCTTGACATGATTGTCGAAACTGTCGGAATCATACATCACAGCGGCAATACCGCCTTGAGCGTATTTGGTCGATCCTTCCGAAGCATCAGCCTTGGATAGAACGCACACTTTTCCGTAAGGGGCGACCTTAAGAGCAAAACTCAAGCCGGCAATGCCCGAACCGATAATGAGAAAATCAACTTCGTAACGCATTTTTTTACTATTTTTTGCAAAGATACACGTTTTTTTCGTACCTTTGCCAAAAAAAAAATAAAAGACATTTGTTCTCAATTCAATTTGGCGCAGTCTCGTCATAAAATCTAGGCGACACTTGTACGTTTACAAAGCAGGCAATTATCCATTAACACTTAATAAATCAACTCATCATGGAAGAAAACGGAATCATTACCAATCAAGAAGAACAGGCCGTTCAACAAAATGAAACGCAGAACTATCTGTACATACAGAGCAAAGCCTACGTCAAAGAAGCCGGCAAATGGATGCATTTTATGGCAATCATATTAGCCATCGGTATCGGATTATTAGCCATCGGGGGAATCTGTATGATGCTCTTTTCCTCATTTTTTGCAATGTACGACACCGAAGAGATGCCCTCATTTATTTTCGTAATCATAGGATTTATTTACATTGTTGGAGCCATAATATCGGTATTTCCGACAATTTACTTGTTCAGAGCCTCAAGCGCAGCATCCAAAGCCGTAGCACTTGAGAACAACGAGCAACTAGTAGAGTTTTTCAAAAACAACAAGTCCTACTGGAAATTCCAGGGCATCTACACCATTGTCTGCTTGTCATTATGTGCTTTGTTAATTGTTGCCGCAATTATCATTTGCATCGTTGCCGCAGCAACCCTATAAACCTAACTGAAATCTAACACATGTGGAGCTGACACACAGCTCCACATTTCTTTTACTTATTATTATGCTATTCGAAAACAGTATCGTAGGACCCATCCACAGCCGCAGACTCGGAAACTCTCTCGGGGTCAACCTACTTCCTCTCAAACACAAACATTGCTCTTACGATTGCATCTATTGCGAATGTGGATGGAACAAGGAAACCGAGCAACAAGAAATGGTTTACGCAACGCCCGACGAGATGCGCTCTTTGTTGGAGCAACGACTCCAGCAACTCCGCAACGAAGGCAAGCCCGTTGATTCGCTAACCTTCGCCGGCAATGGAGAGCCTACACTCTATCCCGAATTTCCCGCAATGGTGGACCTTGTATGCGAGATGCGCGACCGATATTACCCCAATGCCGCCACGACTTTGCTGACCAACGCAACCCAACTGACGCGCCCCGAGATTTTTTCCGCCATCAGGAAACTCGACAATCCCATTCTCAAGCTCGACTCGGGAACGGAACGTATGCGACAGCTCATCAACCGCAACAGAGAAATTGGGAACCACCCCGAAGGATGTTCTTGGGACGACCTCATTTCCAGCCTTATACAATTTGGAAGTCAGGGCATTATACAAACTTTGCTATTCGACGGCACCTGCGATGGTGAAATCGTCAGCAACATCATTCCTTCTGAATTTGAACCTTATACAGAGATCCTTCAAAAAATTCAGCCACGATACGTCATGTTGTATGCTTTAGACCGCGCAACACCCGAAAAAGCGTTGCGAAAACTCCCTGCATCCGAATTGGAACATTACGCGGAAATCATTCGAAGCAAAGGAATTGAGGTAAAAGTTTACGGTTGATAAAAATAAAATTTTGCCAGTTCCAAAAAAAATAGTACTTTTGCAATCGCTTTAGGCAAAAAGGTCGTTTGGCCGAGGGGCTAGGCACAGGTCTGCAAAACCTGCTACTCCGGTTCAAATCCGGAAGCGACCTCAAAAAAAAGAAACCTCAACGGGTTTCTTTTTTTTATTCCTTTTATTCAAAAGAATTGTGGGAGAGAATCCTTGTTTTCAAAATCGACACAACTACGCATTATCGCTCCCTTTTCCAAACAATCGATAATCCAATCCATTATCCTCAATATAATCCGCAACGATTGAGAGGATAGCTTCGCCATATTGCTGACACACAACTTTTCCCACTCCGAAAATAGATTTCAGTTCTTTCATGCTTCGAGGCATTTTTTCGGCAATGCCCAGCAAAGCCTTTTGCTGCAAAATGCAATAAGCGGGGAAGTTACGTTCTTCCGCCTCATTTTTGCGCCACTGCACCAACAATTTCACCAAGTCGGCATTGGCAAAACCTTCGTACGAAGACTTCTTGGATTTCAAACTTTCGCGACGTTGAGACTTTTGCGACTGCAAGAGATAGTCCACTTTCGACTTCTGATAAGATATGATCGAAAAACCATTTTTGCGGACAGTATCAAGACAATACAACTTCAAACCCACAATCTCGTTCAATTGAGACACATAATCCGAGTAATCCTTCACGACTTCTTTGTTGTCGATGGTCAAATCCGACAAAGGTTCCATCTCCTTTTTCAACGATTCAAGTTGGGAAATGTAATATGAAGCACCCTTCCCTATCCTGTCTGGCAACATCGATTCCATAATAGAACGCAGCTGGCGATGGAATCGTTCCGTTACCGACACCAACGAATCCACGGAGAGCATCTGTTTCTCAATTTTCTGACATTGAGACGGATATATATTTTTTAGTTTGGTCGCAAACAACCGCTCCATCCGATCCATTACATAATGCAAAGCGCCAAAATCAAAAAGTTCGAAAAGCAAATCATAATAATACTGCCTGCGACAACCTTCAAACTGAGAATCGACAACGGATTCAGAAGGAAATCCATTTACAAACGAAGAAACATCAGTGTTATTGAATGCGCAACGACTTGTGATCGGAGTGGACAAAGTGAGTCCTTCCAATGAACGGCACCGACTCAAAGCCACATACACTTGTCCATAGGCAAACGCCGAGGCGGCATCCACTTCCACTCGATCGAAAGTAAGTCCCTGCGCCTTGTGGATGGTCACCGCCCACGCCAACCTCAAGGGATATTGCGTAAAAGTCCCATCCACTTTGGGTTTGATTTGATTATCAGCGGAATCAATCTCATAGCGCACATTCTCCCATTTTTCACGCGGAACCACAACCGATTCTCCATCCTCATCTGTAACCGTAATCTCAGGCTCGCCATCTTTCATTTCCAAACCCGTCACCGTTCCTATTTTTCCATTGTAATAACGATGGTTTCCAGAAGAATCATTTTTCACAAACATCACCTGCGCACCCACTTTCAACTGCAGATCTTGGTCGGCAGGAGCGGAACTATCCGGAAATGAACCAGACACATCCGCTTTATAGGTAAACAATTTGGAACGCAACTGTTTCAACTCATTCTGATTGATGGAATCCGCTTGGCTGTTGTGCGTCACAAGTCGGATGGGTTTCGACTGCTTCTTTCGTCTTCCAAAAAGCGAACGCGACGTTGATTCCGGTTGCACAACACGCTGGTTCAAAGCAGAAAGCGTAGCCTCATCAAACTGGTTGTCGCGAATTTTGTTCAACAACGACAGAAAATCTGCATCTTGCTGTCGATAGACGGTTTGCAATTCAATAGTTGTGTAGTTGAGTTTCTGCAAAGCCTTGCTATGGAAAAAGAAAGGCGAAGGATACACCTGTTCCAAATAGGGTCGTTCGGCATCCGACACAACGGGCGGCAGTTGTTGCACATCGCCGATCATAAGCAGTTGCACACCTCCAAAAGGACGGCTGTTGCGACGATAACGGCGCAAAACAGCATCAACCGCATCCAACAGGTCGGCACGCACCATAGAGATTTCGTCGATGATAAGCAAATCCAAAGTCCGAATCACATCCGCCTTGTTGCGACGCAATTGCTTGCGCTGCTCAGGCATCTGATACTCCGTGACCAATTCCTTTACATCGGGCAGATAAGGACAGAACGGCAACTGGAAGAAAGAATGAATGGTGACGCCACCCGCATTGACTGCAGCCACTCCAGTAGGAGCCACTACAACAAGTCGCTTGTTGACGGACTCCACCACATGACGCAAAAAAGTAGTCTTTCCCGTACCAGCCTTACCTGTCAGGAAAACAGAAACTCCAGTCTCTCTCAGATACCGATCCGCGAGTTCTATTTGTGCATTCGTCTGCATAACATTCTTATTACACCGCAGCAGGTGTTCCAAAAATCAACATCCAAACCAAAAACCGGGCAGCCTTTCCTACTAACATGAAAAGTGCGCATTTCCAAGGTGTCAACCGATAAAAGCCCAAGCCTACGGCAAAAACGTCTCCCACAAAAGGCAACCACGTCAGCAAAGCCAGCCACACACCCCAACGGTCGATCTTGGATTTCTGTTTTTCAAGCGTTTCCCGCTTGACATGAAACCACCGTTCCAGCCACTCCCACTTGCCCAGCCATCCGATGCCAAAGCTCGTCAAACCGCCCAACCAATTGCCGGCCGTCGCCGTGAAGAAACAAAGCCATGGCTTGCCACCCGCCAGGAGCATTCCCACAATCAAGGCATCAGCGGAGAAAGGAACCACCGTTGAAGCCAACAGCGACCCCAAGAAAAGTCCCCAATATCCCCAATCTGCCAACATTATTATATAAAAAACGGCGAGTTTTTCACGCCAATCGTCCTTTTCTTCTTATACAATTGATTACAAACAACTTTCAACTATCATTTCATACAGCTGAGCGGTACTGATTCCCATTGCTCTAGCTTGCTTTGGAACGATACTCTCGGCGCTTTGGCCAGGAATTGTATTGACCTCCAAGAAGAAAAGTTCCTTTTTCTCAACATCATAGATATAATCGAAACGAACCACACCCTTGCAGTTCAGCAAATCGTACAATTCGAAAGAGACGCGCTGAATTTGAGACGAAATCGACTCATCCACCTCGGCAGGAGTGACCTCGTTGCTAAAACCCTCATACTTGGCGGCAAAATCGAAAAACTCATGGCCGTTGGTAGGAATGATTTCCGTTACGGGGAATACAAATTTCTTTTCCGCAGTACGCAACACGCCACAATCAAACTCACGGCCCTTGATGAACTCCTCGACAAGAACCTCTCGGTCTTCCTTGAAAGCCTCCTCGATGGCTGGCAGCAACTGTTCGGGCAATTTCACCTTATTGGTCGCAACGCTGCTTCCACCAGACGCAGGCTTGACAAAAACCGGCAATCGGAAATCACGAAGCAGTTGATCCACGTCCACGGCATCTCTATTATACAAAAGCTGGGATTTTGCAACGCTGACAATTCCAAAACTGCGGACCACAGGATTGCAATATCCTTTGTTGAACGTCAACGCCGAAGTATAAAAACCGCATGTGGTATAGCGGATTCCCAGCATGTCGAAATAACCTTGCAAGACACCGTTCTCACCTGGATTTCCGTGGACGATGATAAAAGCCAAGTCAAAATTCACTTTTTCGTCAACGCCATTTCGATTTTCCCGTACCGAAAAATCATTTTTGTCCACAGGAAGATGTCGTCCGTCTTCCGTAAGCCAATACCAAGCATCTCTGTCTATTACAATCTTATAGACATTGTACTTGCTTTTGTCCAAAGCCTCGTAAACTTGACAACCGCTATTGATGGAGATGTCATGTTCCCCCGAATAGCCGCCCATAACCAAAGCAATGTTTTTCATGATGTTATTATTTTATTGTATTTGAATTAATAATCCGACGATGTTCCGCCAAGCAATTGGATTTCCAACCCGACTCACATAGGGCGATATCTGCAGGCGACAGATAGGACTGCATAAATCGGCCCCACACGACATCTATCGCCACATCACTTGGATGCACCATGTCGCGTCCATAAAAGCGATAGTCCCGCAATTCGTCCATCACAATCTCATAAGCGGGGAAATAACGACAGCCCTCATAACGAGAAACCAATTCGTCAACGGCCAACAGCAAAGTGCCTTTGCTAAGTTGATTTCCATGCGCACCATCAGCAAAGTGACGAATCGGGCTGACGGTGAACAAGACTTCCACTCCGAGCGCGGTCAACCTGTCCAACAAAAGATTCCAATCCTCGACAATCTCCGAAACCGACAGCCTTCTACGAACAAACTGGTCTGCAGGAAGTTTGTGGCAATTTCCCACCACGGCACAAATCTCTTTGTTTTTAAAGACAAATGCGGTTCCAAAAGTCACCAAAAGCTTGCATCCTCCACGCAATCTATCGGCAAACGCCCGCATGCTCGCATTGCAAGCCTCTATACACTCTTCCTTTGTGTTACGAGAGAAACTGCTATGATGAAACCAAGAGTGCCAAAAACCTTCGCAAGTCACCAAATCCGACTCCTCAATCCACATTCCGTCAAGGCAACGCGAAATCCCTGTCGCTATGGATGCGGGATTATACAGTGTTCCAAAAGGGTTCACCATCACGTCCATTCCGCATTGGCGCATTCGCTGTCCAACAGTGTCCGAAAAGCAGGATCCAATGGTCACGAACCGATCGGAATAACGGCAGCGCCAATCTGTTTCAAACACTACTGGAGTCGAAAGTTTAATGACGTTCATTGAAATGTATATTTTTCACATGTTCAACTTCTTCCAACGCATACAACATCTCCCTTGCCGACACCCTCAAATTCTTGCTTTTCATCGTAAGCGAAAGGTCTTTGACGGCATGATGCACCGTTGCGACCAACGGACATTTTCCTTTGTACTGCTCCGTAAGTTCCTCGATTTTTTTGACGAAGGCATTATCCACAAATTCCAAATCAATGTCGAAACACACCTCGCCACTGTATTTTTCAAACAAGCCGCTCATAATGGTCATGTCGTTCAAACGAAGTCGAGGCGGCGACGTCAGTTTCTTGCCCTCCTTGTCGATATGCGTCCACTGCGAAACCACACCGCGGCAATTCAAGAACAAACCCTTTTCAAAATAGGCCTTGAATTTCTGATAATCATCTTTGTAAAGACGCAACTCATACGACCCCGTATAGTCTTCTATCGTCATATTGCCATACGGATCGCCATTTTTTTGAGAAACGCCCACACGAGCATCCGTGACAATACCGCCAAAACGGACTTCACCAATGCTCTTTCCTTCCGCCGTGACAAATTTCGACAAATCCGACAATGCCGCGATGGGAGTTGGCGCAAAATTTCGCATCTCATACCGATAATCATCCAACGGATGTCCGCTTAAATAGAATCCCAACACATCCTTTTCGTGACGGCACAGCTCCACTGTCGTCCAAGGCGAACATTGCGGAATAGGCGGATGGCTCTCGGTCTGAACCTCTTCGGCCATGTCAAAAATGCTCATTTGGGATGAATCTGCCGATTCTTGCTCCTTGGCAGCCCAGCGTACCAGACGTTCAAGATAGGTGGGCGCAGTCTCCGACTCGGATTCTTTGGCGAAATATTGCGCCCTGTGCATGGGACCCAATCCATCGAAAGCGCCAGCCTTCACAAGAACTTCCACGTTCTTGCGATTCACAGTACGCAAATCCACTCGTTCCAGAAAATCAAAGATATCTTTATACGGACCATTTTTCTCGCGTTCCTCAATAACACATCGCGCCGCGGCTTCACCCATTCCCGAGATAGCCTGCAAACCGAAATGGATCTGTTCCTGTTTGTTGACCGAGAAATTCATTTCCGACTCATTCACGGAAGGAGGCAGCACCGATATTCCCATACGCTTGCATTCTGCCATCAACTGTGTCGTTCTCGTGATATCGGTCTGTCCACTCGTAAGCACTGCCGCCATGTAATCCGCAGGGTAATGAGCCTTGAGGTAGGCCGTCTGGTAGGCCACCCAAGAATAGCAGGTAGCGTGAGATTTGTTGAACGCATAGGAAGCGAATTTCTTCCAATCCTCCCAAATCTTATGCAAGATTTCGTGTGGATGTCCATTTTTCTCACCACCCTCATAGAAAAGGACTTCCAATTCGTTCATCTTCTCTATCTGCTTCTTTCCCATCGCCTTACGGAGCGTATCACTCTGTCCGCGCGTAAATCCCGCCAACTGACGAGACAATAACATAACTTGCTCCTGATAGACGGTAATGCCGTAAGTGTCTTTCAGATAGGTTTCCATGCAAGGAATGTCGTATTCGATAGGTTTACGGCCCAGTTTTCTGTCAATGAAGTCCGGGATATAATCCATAGGACCCGGGCGGTACAAGGCATTCATAGCGATGAGGTCTTCGAAAACACCTGGTTGCAACTCACGAAGGTGTTTCTGCATTCCCGGCGACTCAAACTGAAACGTTCCAATGGTACTGCCGTCACAGAAAAGCTGATAGGTCTGCTTGTCGTCAATGGGGATATGGTCGATGTCCACCTCCTCCCCTGTTCGGCGTTGCACGCTACGCAATGCGTCCTTGATAATGGTCAGGTTCTTGAGTCCCAAAAAGTCCATCTTGATCAAGCCAACGGTCTCGACCACATGTCCGTCGTACTGCGTAACCAACACATCCTGACCCGTATCCTTATCTTTGATGGTACATACTGGGGCGAATTTGGTCAAATCATCTGCGCCAATAATCACACCGCAGGCATGAATGCCAACCTGACGGTTGGTGTCTTCCAATTCTTCGGCGTAGGTCAAAACCGGCTGTAAGATACGATCCTCGGGGGCGTCGCTCTCCATTATCTCCTTCAATTCGGGAACGTATTTGTAGCAGTTCTTCAAATTGACTTTGGGAGCCTTTCCTTTCTCGTCCTTGATATTTTCGGGGAAGTTCTTTTCAGGAATGAACCCCTTCAACATATTGACTGTCGAAAGAGGCACTTTTTCAACACGTCCCACGTCCGCCAACGCCGACTTCGTAGCCATGGTGCCGTAGGTGATGATATGGGCGACTTTTTCCTTGCCGTACTTTTGGGTAATCCAGTCCAAGACCTTGCCACGACCAGCATCGTCAAAGTCCACATCAATATCAGGCAACGAGATTCGGTCTGGATTTAGGAATCTCTCAAACAGCAAATCGTATTTCAGCGGGTCAATATCGGTGATTTTCAAACAGTAAGCTACAACACTTCCTGCCGCGGAACCACGGCCAGGGCCAACGCTTACGCCCAATTCCTCGCGCGCCGCACGAATGTAGTCCTGCACAATCAAGAAATAGCCAGGAAAGCCCATCGTCTTGATCGTATGCAACTCAAAGGTAACACGTTCCTTGACCTCGTCGGACAATTCTTCGCCATATCGCATATGAGCGCCATCCCATGTCAGCTTGGACAGATAGTCCGCCTCGAACTTGATACGATACAACTTGTTGTAGCCGCCAAGTTTCTTGATTTTCGCCTCCGCTTTTTCCTGACTCAACACCACCTCACCCTTCTCGTTGCGTGTAAACTCGTCAAACAGTTCCTGCTCTGTGATGCGACTACGATATTCATTTTCGTCTCCGAAAGACTCAGGAATAGGGAATACGGGCATAATTGGGTCGCTGTCTATCGAATAAACCTCAACTTTATCGACAATCTCTTGCGTGTTTTCCAAGGCTTCCGGCAAGTCGGGGAAAGCCGCGAGCATCTCAGCGGGCGACTTCAGCCACTCTTGCTTGGTGTAGTGCATACGCGTGGCGTCCGCCACGTCCTTTCCCGTACTCAAGCAGATAAGCCTATCGTGCGCTTCGCCATGCTCTTCCTCGACAAAATGCACGTCGTTGGTGGCAATCAGCTTGATGTCGTATTTCTTGGCAAACTCCAACAGCACCTTATTCACCTCCTCCTGACGCTCAAATGTATCCGTAGCCGCGTTGGGCTTGTCGGTTTTATGACGCTGTAGCTCAAGATAATAATCTTCTCCGAAAAGATTTTTGAACCACACGACACTTTCCTCGGCACCTTTCAAATCGCCACGCATGATTTTCTGAGGAATTTCGCCACCAAGACACGCACTGGCGCAAATCACGCCTTCGTGATACTGTTCCAGCAATTCATGGTCGATACGAGGGTTGTAATAGTAGCCTTCGGTGAAGGCAATGGAACTCAACTTACACAAATTCAGATACCCAACCTTGTTTTTCGCCAACAGGATCAAATGCCAGCCACGCGAGTCCTTGTTGTGTCGCGAAGTATGTCCACAATAGGCCTCAATGCCAATAATCGGCTTGAAGAATTGCCCTTTCAAACTCTCAATGTCTACCTCCGCTTTTTGTTTTTCTTCAATCGAAGCGCCATCGTTTTTCAGCACCGCTTCCGCCTCGGCAATAGCATCCTTCACCTTTCCGTTTTCCTTCTTCACAGTATCCACCAAATCCTTGATTCCGTACATGTTGCCATGATCGGTCAATGCCATTGCATACATTCCGTTCTTCTTGCATTTCTTAATCAAATCGGGCACCTTCGACATTCCGTCGAGAATCGAATAGTGCGAGTGGACGTGTAAGTGCGTGAAATTTACCATACTGAACTACATTAAGGGTGGACTGAAATAATTTGTAAAATTACACATATTTTTTCGCTTTCAAAGATGTAGCGGACAGCAAAAAAGAAATACTTATTGACAATTTTCACAACAACAACACAACAAGAAAGTTACGTCAAACATAAAGTAAATTTTGCAATTCTATTAGCATTTTTCCGTAGCACGAGAACTGGCCACAACCACAAAAAAAACGCACTTATTTTTAAGATAATTTATATTACAAACTTTATTTTTCAAGTCGCCATAACAACACTCAAACTACTATAAATCAATGAATTATATTTTTAACATTTTAATTTATTGCAATTCAATA
Organism: Candidatus Colimorpha pelethequi; assembly: GCA_018064245.1. Classification (GTDB taxonomy): domain Bacteria; phylum Bacteroidota; class Bacteroidia; order Bacteroidales; family P3; genus Colimorpha; species Colimorpha pelethequi. The sequence continues at coordinate 44,290 of JAGHVO010000065.1, read as the reverse complement.
CATTACAAGCCATCTTCTTTGATCCTTCGGTGATCTCTCGGTGATCTCTCGGCGATCTCAACCTAAAACATTATAATCCAACTACTTATAAAATTTTTGAATATATTGTAAATTATTGAATGCCATTCTTTTACAAACACGACTCAAATTTATTAAGAATTTTTAAGTTAAAATGCAACCAAAGCGTCGTCCTAGTTAAAATTTATAAAAATTAAGAATTAGGGCAAAAAGAAAAATCCATCTTTTTTTTTACTTACGGAGGCCCAATGGAATGCAGCGGTCTCAACGATGCAAACATTATTTTCAACAGAATCATCCGAGGCACAAATTAATTTCAGCGCAAATAATAATTAATTATCAACATCTTACAAAAGAATTCAAAAGCAAAATGAAAACTTCAATGTTATGCATTTTTCAATAAAAATATATCGTAAAACAATAAAATTTTCTTATATCAATAAAAATTCGTATCTTTGCAAGAATTTAGGTACAATTCCTAACGGAACGGCTTCAATGCTCTTGGATAGGAGGATTTGCTCGCAACGGTGTACCATCGTCAATGTTCCGACCACTCTCGACCTTCACTGCGAGGGAGGTAGGATTATGGGATAAAGAAACATAGAATCACAAATGAATGGAATGACAAACGACTCCCAATCACAAGAAACCACAAAATGGTACGCCGCCAAGGTTTTCCAAAATCGGACTACGCCTGTGGCCAACATGCTCCAGCAACAAGGCATCAAATATTTCATTCCGTCCAAAGTCATCGCTTCTCTTGCATTCATAAAGACAACCGAAACATCCATTCAGCAGTTGCAAGAAGCACATCGACGCGAATTCTGGGTTTACCGTAACAGGGGTTCGAAAGAGCCGACGGCAATTCCCGAACACGAAATGGAAGTGTTCATGTTTGTAGCCACCGCCGGAGCCCAAGGAATGATTCTTCTGGGCGAAGACAAGCCCGAATACCATGTGGGGAATCGAGTTCGGGTAAAAGACGGACCGTTCAAAGGAGCTGAAGGACACATCAAACGCATCAAGAAAGACAGACGACTGGTCGTTTCTATCCACGGCGTGGTAGCCATTGCAACGACCTACATTCATCCCGACTTATTAGAAATAATTGAGAATTGAAAAAACCATTATTCCCATTACAGTACGAGTTTCCCAACGGGCAAGACGACTTCTATGAATTAAACGATTCGCAGAACGCCAAACCTTTAGGCGCACACATTCAGGCCGAAGACATCGAAGACCTTGACACGCAAAAGCTATTTGTTGCCACACGTCGTGCCACCATCAAAGTCGTATTGAAATGGTTACGCATCCACCGCAACGAATTGTCGCCATCAACCTACGTCGTTGGCCTCACCAATGCGGAATGTAAAGTCATCCACAGAGAAGAAGGTCAAGAACCCTACAAACTCATCGTACTACAAAGGCCACTTCACACCACTTACGAAGTCGACCGTTTCCTCGCAAACGTGAACGAGAACATGCAACCGGGGGGCTATCTCTATTGCCATAGCCTTACCTCCGCAATGCAGCGAGAAATCATCCGACAGAAATATCCTAAGGTGATCAGTTCCATTGTTTTTGCGTTCGACTACATTTGGCACAGAGTTTTCCCAAAATTAAGACTCACGAAAAAGATATATTTTTACTTCACAAAAGGCAAGAAACGCGTTTTCAATCGTGTGGAGATTTTGGGACGACTCTATCGCGCCGGATTTGAGGTCATCGACGAAGGCTCGCACAACAACGAGTTTTTCGTTTTCTGTCGCAAAATCAAAGAGCCCATCACCAACACCGTTCCTTCGGGTTCACCCATCATCAAGTTGAACAGAATCGGCAAAAACGGCAAAAAAATCGGAGTGTACAAGTTCCGCACAATGTACTCCTACAGCGAATACTTGCAGCCCTACATCTACACCTACAACAAGCTGGATAGCAGCAGCAAATTCGCCAACGACTACCGCGTGAATTTCTGGGGAAGACTTATGCGCCCCATCTGGCTGGACGAACTGCCCATGCTTGCAAACCTTCTGAAAGGCGAAATGAAACTTGTAGGAGTAAGGCCTCTCTCGCAGCATTATTTCAGTCTTTACAGCCCAGAGATGCAACAACTGCGCATCAAGACAAAGCCAGGACTGCTGCCTCCATTCTACTACGACGCAAAAACGCCGAAGAACATCGACGACGTGCAAGAGAGCGAACGTCGCTACCTAGAAGCATACCTCAAACATCCTTTCCGTACCGACTGGCGCTATTTCTGGGGCATTATCGGCAACATAATCTTCCGTCACAAACGCTCTCACTAAACATCTTCCATCGAAAATTCCATCCAATGCAAGAAGAAACAAACAACTCTCAGCAAGCCATTTCAAACACCAATGAGGAATGGACTACTGTCATCAAACCAAAAGACAAACTGCTCTCCATAAACTTCAAAGAGATTTGGGATTACAGAGATCTGCTAACCATTTTCATAAAACGAGACATCACCACAAGCTATAAGCAAACCATTCTCGGACCTTTATGGTGGATTATCCAACCGACATTTACCGTGGTGATGTACATGGTAGTGTTTGGTGGCATTGCCGGCATTCCAACCGACGGCATTCCGCAACCATTGTTCTACCTTGGAGGTGTCTGTATGTGGCAATACTTTGCCGACTGCCTCAACAAGACTTCAAACACCTTTGTCGCCAATGCAGGAATCTTTGGCAAGGTATATTTTCCCCGACTTATAGTTCCCATCGAAAACGTTGTCAGCAATTTGGTTAGATTCAGTATCCAATTGTTTCTTTTTGTTGCTGTTTACGTCATTTATGCCATTGTGGGGACACAAGCTTGCCCTAATTGGTATCTTCTGCTTTTCCCGCTGTTGGTATTTATGATGGCCGGATTGGCGCTGGGTTTTGGCATCATCATTTCTTCAATGACAACAAAATACAGAGACTTGCAGATTCTGTTCTCCTTTGTGGTTTCGCTTTGGATGTATGCCACGCCTATCGTATACCCATTAAGCCAAGTGGCTGGCAAAGTCAAATTTGGAATCAACGTATACAACGTAATGTGCCTCAATCCCGTGACGCCAATTATCGAAACCTTCAAACATGCTGCATTGGGAGCAGGTGAATTCATTGGCTGGGGTTGGTTGGCATATAGTTTTTGCTTTATGACCGTACTCTTGCTACTGGGAATCCTTGTTTTCAACAGAGTGCAGAAAAGTTTCATGGATACGGTTTGATGACACAAGTGATAAGCAATGTTTACCTAACACAATCCGAAAAAAATAATCCATTTTAAATCATGTATAACGGGAAAGTAGTAGTTTATACAGGTGGGACCTTTGATATGTTCCATAGTAATCATCTCAAAATGATTGAGTATGCACGAGGATTAGGGGGAACGCTTATTGTAGGCGTCAGCACCGATGAATTGGTGGCCTCATATAAAAAGCCCCCAATCATCCCCTTTGAGGAAAGAATAGCCATCATAAAGGCCCTTAAATATCCCGATATCGTCATACCTCAGCATAGCCTGGAACATACCGAATTGGTGAAAAAACTAAACATCGACGTTTTTGTTGTAGGAGACGACTGGGTTGGCAGATACGATTATCTCAAGGAATTAGGCGTAACGGTGTTCTATTTCCCCCGCGGAGAAGGCGCTTCAACGACCGGAATCAAGAAAACGATTCTGGAACGCTATGAAGGTACCATTAAGGAAATTGACCACCAACCCAATCCAGATGTGTTTAAATTAAACGCACCAGGATGTCGGTGAATTCCGAATGTTAAACCTCAAATTTACGAAAAAACGGCAATACTACAGACCAAGAAAAAGCATTTACCATTCTTAACAGTCTAACAAATAGCGGAGTTAGTGAGTGATGATTGGAAAGAAGAGTAATGGATTGCAATAAAATTCAAAAATATGGAAGAAACAAAATTCAAATACGGATGCTACAACAATGAATATTATTTGCGGAAAGCACCAGACATGAAGCGTGAAGACGCTGTTCATATAGTTCTTTCTATGAAAAAAATACTGGATGAACATCATATTCTCTTTATGCCGATGTTCGGAACTTTGTTAGGTATCATTCGTCAGAACGACTTTATCCCATACGATCACGATATAGACATGTGCATCTGGGACAAAGACCGTGAAGCATTAGTGGAACTAATTCCTGAATTTGAGGAAGCTGGCATTCATTTTGCATGCTGTGTTGAACCAGAAATATACACCTTTCAATATGAGACTGCCAACATAGACTTCTATGTAATATTACCTGCACCGAAACCTTATGCTAAAAGGATGTACACTATACAGACTCACTACATTTCAAAAAAATACTTTAAGGCAATGGAGAAGGTGGACTTTTTGGGAACACAATTTGACATTCCCGGCAATCCCAAACGCTTGTTAAAATATTGGTATGGACGCACCTGGAACATACCTATTGACGAGAGAGGAGATTATGATCCTGGTTGGATGATTCATATTCGCATCGCTCGCCTTTGGCGAAGAGGAATCCGCTATATCAAACGACATATCTTACACACAATACAATAAAAGCCTTCAATCATTTTTTATTTCTGAAAGAATCTACTATAATTCAGCTTCATATTTCTAAAATTGATGTGTAAATTGCAAAAAGAAAATTTCAAACATGCCCACAACAATTGAATTTGAAAACATTTCCAAACAATATCGGTTAGGTCTTGTGTCCACAAGAACGCTAAACCACGACCTTGATCGGTGGTGGAAGGTGAACGTACTCCATAAAGAAGACCCCTATCTAAAAATCGGATCAGAGAACGATAGAGCTTCCGCTGCCGACAGTGAATATGTTTGGGCGTTGAAAAACATTGATTTCAAGGTTGAACAAGGAGAAGTTGTGGGTATTATCGGCAAAAATGGAGCAGGGAAAAGCACGCTTTTGAAACTTCTCTCTCGTGTCACAGGCCCCACAACAGGAACAATTAGAGCAAAAGGCAGAATCGGTTCCCTATTGGAAGTTGGAACCGGTTTTCACCCCGAAATGACAGGACGCGAGAACATCTACCTCAACGGTGCCATCCTCGGCATGACCAAACAAGAGATCAACCGCAAGTTGGACGAGATTGTGGATTTCAGTGGCTGCGAACGCTACATCGACACCCCCGTCAAACGCTACAGCAGTGGTATGACAGTCCGTCTTGGATTTGCCGTAGCTGCACATCTCGACCCCGAAATCCTCGTCGTTGACGAAGTCCTCGCCGTAGGAGATGCCGAGTTCCAGAAAAAGGCCATTGGCAAGATGCAGGACGTGAGCAAGGGAGAGGGTAGGACGGTGCTGTTTGTGAGTCATAATATGACGAGTGTTAAAGCCTTGTGCAACCGAGGTGTAATACTCCAAAATGGTATGTTGGTGGATGATGGTGACGTAGATACGATTGTAACACATTATTTACGAGGAGACAATGATGTGGATAATTACAAGACTTGGGATGTCCCAAACATAAAAGGGAATGGCTTTGAATTGCTTGAAATCGGGATTCGTAGAAAGAATGGAGATTTTACCGACGTGATGCGTATGGACCACGAATTGGAATTGTTAATGCGATACAAGTTGACTTCAGTGAAGGAGAATTTTTGGATTACACTCCACATGAAAAACGAGCAAGGAAATAAAATCTTTTCATTTAGTGGTTTTGACAGATGCTACGAGCATCATCATGAACCCGGTGAATATGAACAAACTTGCATCATCCCTGCCAACTTCCTCAATTGGGGAAACTACGCAATTGACTTTATGGCATTCAATCAAATCAACAACATAGAGCTGATTGCCGCTGAAAGCGACTTGATATCTTTCTCCATCGCCAACCGACAGATCGCAATTGGCGGATACATGGGCAAGGAACCTGGAGACGTCACCCCCGTTTTTAATTTTGAAGAAAAGAGACTCAAATGAACGAAAACGATAAGGAAATAACCGTCACCTCTCCCCTTCTCCCCCAATTGGAAGACCTCAACGAAATGTTGAAACAGATTTGGGACAGCAAATGGGTCACCAACAATGGTCAGTTCCATAAACAGTTGGAACAGGCCTTGGCCGAATATTTGGGCGTGCCGTATATCAGTCTTTTCACCAATGGCACTTTGCCGTTAATTACGGCTTTGCAAGCTATGCACATTACGGGTGAGGTGATTACTACGCCTTATAGTTTCGTAGCAACGACACATTCGCTTTGGTGGAATGGTATCAAACCTGTTTTCGTTGACATTGACCCAGACAATTGCGGTTTGGATCCAGAAAAGATTGAAGCAGCCATCACTTCCCGCACGACTGCCATCATGCCGGTACATTGCTATGGCAAGCCTTGTGATACGGAACGTATCCAAGCCATTGCAGATAAGTATGGTTTGAAAGTGATTTACGATGCAGCTCATGCTTTTGGCGTGAAAGTGAACGGCGAGTCGGTTCTGAACTTTGGAGACATGTCCACCTTGAGTTTCCATGCCACAAAAGTGTTCAACACATTGGAAGGTGGCGCTTTGGTCGTGAAAGATGCCGCCACGAAACAGCGCATTGATTATTTGAAAAACTTTGGATTCGCAGGTGAGACAGAAGTAGTTGCACCTGGCATCAACAGCAAGATGGATGAAGTAAGGGCTGCATATGGTTTGCTAAACCTGAAACAGGTCGATACCGCTATTGAGGCGCGTCATCAGGTGGCTATTCGTTACCGAGACGCTCTTCGTGATGTAAAAGGTATCCGTTTCTTTGACGATATGCCGTGTGTGCGACACAATTATTCCTATTTCCCAATTTTTGTAGATGCAGAGCAATACGGTACGACACGTGATGAGTTGTATTTCAAGATGAAGGAAAACAATGTATTGGGACGCCGTTATTTCTATCCTTTGATTAGCACTTTTTCAACCTATCGTGGATTGGAATCGGCAAAACCAGAAAACTTGCCCGTAGCGACTCGCATTGCCAACGAGGTGATTTGCCTGCCCATGCATCATGCTTTAAGCGAGGCGGATGTGGAAAAAGTGATTCGCCTAATTTTGAAATGAAACCAGTGATTTCATTATCGAAAAATTGATTTTAATGAACAATAAAAGGGAATATGCGATAGGTGGATATTTCGGTTTAGAACTTCGCGATGGCGAACATTATCACAAGGACGCCATCCGACTGAACACGGCACGCAATTGTTTTGAGTACATTTTACGTTCTCGACAATACACCAAGGTATATATTCCCTATTATACTTGTAAGGTGATGATTGAACCATTGCAGAAATGCAATGTGGATTTTGAGTTCTATCATATCAATGAGTTGTTAGAACCCGTAGAAGAATACGTGTTGAATGATAACGAGGCTTTTCTTTACACGAATTACTACGGACTCAAACAGAATTGTATTGAGAACCTTGCCTTTCGTTATGGCAGCAATTTAATAATTGACAATGCCCAAGCATTTTATGCGAAACCCCTAAATAGCATTGACACGTTTTATTCGGCAAGAAAATTTTTCGGTGTTGCCGACGGAGCCTATCTTTACACAGATAAAATATTGGATGAGGATTTCCCTCAAGACAAATCATACGATAGAATGTCTCATTTGCTGAAAAGGTTTGACGTCGGCGCGGAGTTTGGACTTTCTGATTTTAGGGAAAATGATAAAAGTTTAATAGGCCAGCCAATCAAAAAAATGTCGAATCTGACGGCTGCAATTCTTGAATCCATTGACTATGACAATGCCGCAAAGCAACGTAGAGAGAATTATTTGTTTTTGGATTCCGCTTTAGGAAAGCATAATAGGATTCATTTTGAATTGAACAGCGATGTTGTTCCGATGGTTTATCCATATTGGTCTGACGATGATTCGCTGCGAAAAAGACTAATAGACAATAAGATTTATGTAGCAACTTATTGGCCGAATGTGGTGGAATGGTGCAAACCCATTGATTTGGAGTGTGAATTATCAACTCATATCATTCCTTTGCCGATAGATCAAAGATATGAGTCTGGTGGTTTAGTCAAGATATTTTCAGTTGTGAAATAAAAATAGTTCAATTAGCAAATAGAATTTAACACATTGACTACTATTTATTTAAGAAATATTAATTGATTTTATGAAGAAGAGAGTAACATTTCGCGACTTTGAAGAGCGTGATATCGATTTTATCCATAAATGTAAGAATGACGAGAAGCTCAACTCCATGATAGTTGGGCGATTCAAACCATTTTCATATGAAGATGCCGTCAAATGGGTGCAAGGTTGCATAGGAGAGCATGATACTTATAAGTTTTGGGCGATATGTACGAATGATGACGAACAGAGAATTGTTGGTTGGGTAAGCATATCCAATATTGACAAATATAATCAGTCGGCTTGTTTTCACGGCATTGTTATTGGTGATAAGGATTATCATGATGGTTTTGCTTGGATAGAATCATATCTTTTTGTTTATCAATATTGTTTTGAATATTTAGGGCTAAACAGGGTATATGGAGAATCTGTTGTTGGTCACAAACAATCAAATACAGTCGGGTCATTGTTTTTTGCAGAGCGTGAAGGGACTAAACGTGAAGCAGAATTTAAAAACGGACGTTTTTACGATGTATATATGAGTGCACTGCTGAAAAGGGATTATTTTATGCATAAAGAACGTGGAGATTATGAGATGAGAGCAATATTAAAAAGATTATCACCATACAATAAGTAACCATAATCTAACAGTCGTATAACAATTTAACTCTTATGAAATATTTAAGCGAAATAAAAGAAATAGTAGCCGGAATCCTTCAGATTCCGGTAGAACAGTTGGACGTAAATGCCAATATGAATGATGTTGAAAATTGGGATTCTTTGAGGAATCTTGTGATTCTCTCTACACTTGAGGAGCATTTCGAAATTCAGTTTCCTGATGATGATATTTTTGATTTGACGAATGTTCAGGCGTTGGCTGACGAAATTGAAAAACTCAAATAAACGAAGTCGATGTTGTATTCATACAGTCCATCCCTATTGAAACTTCTGGCAAATGCAGAAAGATTGCCTGATAAGGTAGCGATAATAGCCGGCGATGAGCAAGTGAATTATTCTTCTCTTTGGCTCAATATCCGAAAAGCCGCTACATGGCTTGATGTACATGGTTTCAAGAAAAATGACAGGGTGGTTCTTTGTGCCAAAAAGGAACCGCATTATGTCTACATGTACTTTGCCACAATGATTTTGGGGCTTATTCATGAGTTGGCCGACCCCGATTCAGATACGGAGACTTTACAGTATGACGTAAATGACGTTCTTTCGTGTGCCCCATTTGAAGGTTGCGCCGAAGGCGTTCAGGAACATGATATAACCGAAATCCTGCATACTACAGGAACCACATCGAAACCGAAATCAGTATGCCTGTCACATTTCAATATCTATTGGGCTGCAAAAAACACAAGCGATTTCGTGCAGAATGATGAAAATGATGTTGAAGTCGTCGTGATGCCTGTTTGTCATGCTTTTGGTTGCCGCAGGCTCACTCTCACATTGCTTAATGGTGCAACAGCCGTTTTGCTCCCAAATTTTGCCAATGTGCAACTTCTTATTAGAACAATTGAAAAGTATCATGTCACAACCTGGGGTATGGCTCCTGCTGCCTGGGCTTATGTAAGAAAGATTAGCGGAACAAGAATCTCCAAATATAAAGACCAGATCCGACATATTGAGTTCGGTACAGCAGCTATGCCAATGGCAGGCAAGAAAGAAGTGGTGGAGCTCCTTCCGAATACAAGAATATGTCACAATTATGGCCTTACGGAATCAAACCGTTCTGCAATGATTGAATATCATGATACCGAACATCTGAACTCCATTGGGAAACCGATAGCCGATAATGTTGAGATTCGTGTCATAAATGGTGAAATCTGTGTTCATGGGAACCAAACAATGGAATGCTATCTGGATCCTGAGGACAATGCTGTGGCATTTGTTGATGGTTTCTTCCGTACGGGCGATTGTGGCTACATCTCAGAAGAAGGTTACATTTACCTGACTGGTCGCGCCAAGGAAATGATAAATGTTGGTGGAAAGAAGGTCAGTCCTGTTGAAGTTGAGGAAATGATATGCAATTTTGGTGTAGGTGATTGTATTTGTACCAGTAGTCCGCATGATATGTTGGGTGAGACTGTGAAAGCATACATATTGAGAGGTTCTACAGAACTTTCGCTTGAACAGATCGATGAGAATATGAAGAAACTCCATGCCCAGGAAATTTATAAGTGTCCTACTGTTTATGAATGGATTGATGAAATTCCCGTCAATTCACTTGGAAAAAAACAACGGAGAGCCTTAACAGGGAAATAAAATCATGTCACAGTTTACTATAAACAATGTAAAATAGAGTAGTTTGTTGTTTAAATCCCATTGTAAAACAGAAATTTTAAATCAAAAATGACAACCAAAACACGTCTCGTTCATCTTGTTATTGGCCCATCGCTCTTTATCCTTTGTTGCCTGCTTTTGCCGAAGGGGCTGTTTGATACATTGACTGCTAGAGCTGCCATTGGCACTGTCCTTTGGATGGCTTATTGGTGGGTCACAACTCCTGTGGATTATGCTATCACGGCATTCCTTCCCATTGTCGTTAATGCTTTGTTAGTAATGGCACCTATGGACAAAGTGATTGCAAACTATGCCTCTGAGACGGTTTTGCTCCTATTTGGAGCATCTATAATTACAGTTTCATGGGAATATACGGGATTGGACAAACGCATAGCCTCCCTCGCTCTCAGACTTATTGGAGAGAAATTGCGAAATCAGCTGATTTTCTGGTTTATGCTTTCTGCTTTGTTGTCAGCGGTGCTTCCGAATTCTGTGGTCATCGCTTGTATCACTCCTATTGCTGTGGCTATGCTTAAGTATGTTGGGCATGGCGATATTGAGAACAGCAGGATAGGTTCGCTCCTTCTTCTGACTATTGCGTATGCAGTGGGATTGGGTGGACTTGCCACTCCGCTTGGAGGAGCCATGAACCTTGTTACGGTTGATTATATTCAACAAGTTACCGGTGAAGAATATATGTATGCGAATTGGGTTGTCCGATTCCTGCCTTTAATGACAATCCTCATTGTCAGCAATCTTCTGTTTTTGCTGTTTTGTACAAAAAAGACCGATACTCTTGGAGGAAGCCGTGAGTACTTTGAGCGTGAATACAAGAAACTACCGAAAATGAGCAAGGTGGAATGGGCGTCATTGATTCTCTTCCTTTTGGCAACAATACTTTCTTTTACCCGACAGTTGTATGCAGATATTCTTCCTGGTCTAAAACCAGCTTATGTGTTTATCATTTGTGCTTTCCTTTGCTTCTTAATAACCAGACGTAACGGGGATCGTCTGATGGCGTGGAAACCTGTGCAGTCGAAAATTGTATGGGAACTTCTTTTCATTTTCGCCGGAGGCATGGCTGCTGGGACATTGATCACATCTTCCGGTGCCGCCGCCTCTATCGGTGATAGCGTAGCAAGAATAGGCTTGAATGGAGGCATTGGGGCCATTTGCATATTCATCGCAGTGCCGATGTTCATGGCAAACGTCACTTCAAATACTGCGGCAGCATCCATCATCATCCCGATAGTGATTTCTATTGCAGATGGACTCGGACAGAATCCTATCCCGTACATTTATGCAACTACCGTAGGTGTCAATCTTGCATACATGATTCCGACTTCCATTCGTGCCGTTCCTGTAGGTTACGGTTTGTCCGCCAAGTATATGTTAAAAGTGGGTTGGAAGATTACATTGATGACGCTTATTCTTATGACGGTGGCAACCTGGTTCTTAATGAAGTATTGTCCAGCATTTTCAATTTAGTTTATATATTTCTTCCGGCTTTGAGGTGTGGAATTACTCCCCTTGATTAATAACATTATGGACTTCAAATCATTGATTGCCGAATATCAACATAAGGTTCTTATTAATTGCATGACATACAACCATAGTGCATATATTGAAGATGCTCTAAATGGATTTGTAATGCAACAAACAAACTTCCGATTTGTCTGTTTGGTAATGGATGATGCAAGTACAGATGGAGAGCAAGATGTCATCATGGCCTTTCTTAGCAAAGAGTGTGATATGACTGCTGCTAAGAATTATCGTATTGACGAGGCCGAAGTGATAGTGACGCCTCACAAGATAAACAAAAATTGTACTTTAAGTGTTTATTTCTTGAAAAAGAATCTGTATGGTACAGGAAAAAAGACACCTTTGATTGGTGAATGGAGCAATCAAGCCAAATACATTGCCCTTTGTGAAGGCGACGACTACTGGAGGGATCCGTTGAAATTGCAGAAGCAAGTGGATTTTTTGGAGAGGAATGAAGAGTATAGTCTGTGCTGCTCAGATGTTGTTGTAAAGTCGATGAATGGCGACTTAGATTGGTCAAGATATAGTGAAAGTTGTAAAGTACCCATCGCGGACATCATTACAGGAGGAGGGTTATGGCTGCAAACCGTAAGTTATGTCTACAGAAATAATCTAGATGTTTTTAAAAATTATCCTGATTGTTGCAAAAGATGTCATGTGGGAGATTATCCATTGATAATTTGGTTGGCGTTACATGGTGGAGTTTACTATATTGCAGAAAAGACAGCAGTATATAGATTTCAATGTGAAGGGTCTTGGACAAGCAAGCAGAAGAACGTCCCATTGGAGAAACAAATTGTTGGATGGCGCTCAGAAATTGACATGTTACTAGGCCTTGACAAATGGAGCCAAGGAAAATATTCCGAGGCCTTTTCGGAAAGGATCGCCAAATATTTGTATAACAACATCATTCTTCCAAATAAAGATGACTCCAACAAGATAATGAGGGAATTCCATGACGTAAAACATCTGTTGAGTAAAAAGCAACGAATTCATATCTTTTTCTTGAATATTCATCAAGAAAAAACGCTCCATCGGCTCGTCACTTTGAAAAGAAGAATTAAAAAATGAAATAATTCTTAAATCATGCAAAAACTTCTAACAATAGTAGTACCAGTATATAAGGTCGAACAGTATATCAACAAGTGTCTGGATTCTTGCATCATCCACAAGACCGACGCACAAGGGCAACAAGTTGTTGACGAAGAAACGATGGACAAATTGGAGGTCGTCATCGTCAATGACGGCACTCCGGACAACTCGGCTGAGCTTAGCCGTGAATATACGAAACGCTACCCCAACACATTCCGACAGATTGACAAGGATAATGGCGGACATGGTTCCGCATGGAATGTTGGTCTGAAAGAAGCAACGGGAAAATACATCCGATTTCTTGACAGCGATGACTGGTTGACAAATCTAGACAAGTTGATGGCGAATTTACAAGATTGCGAGGCTGATATTGTACTTACCAATTTCTACAAGTATTATGTTCAAAACAATCTATATGAACTTCAAACAGTTGAAGCAGATTTTGGTGTAATGATGCCTTTATCAAAAGATTTTTTGTATTCACAACTACAAGAAAGTTTCGTGTTGAATTTTTGGCGTACAACATACCGAACCAATATCTTGCAACCACAATATCCGCTATTTGCAGAAAAAGTAATGTATGACGATTCCATATTGGCTTTGGCACCATTGTTATATGGAAAAACATTTGTAGCGTATGATTTTGTCGTATATAATTACTTGTTAGGTAGAGTTGGGCAAACAATGGATGAAACAGTCCAAATCAAAAACATTAAATCATACCTTATTTGCTATCAAAGACTATTGGATTGGAAAAGCAAATACCAAGAAGAAACACCCGAAGAGTTCCATAAATGTATTTCTGATTTCATATCTCGATATGCCCGTATAATTTGGGAGAAATCAATTCATATGCCCTATTCCGAATCCAAAAAGCTAATGAAAAGATTTCATACCGAAGGTTATGTTATTGGCAATCAAACCCGAGGAAAGATGGCGAAACGTTACGAGAAATATCCTTTCTTTGTGTTTTATTTTATGGAACGGCTGAGACTGTTTAAGAAAAAACAAAAATAACAATAAGCAATTATGCAAAAGCTTCTAACCATAGTAGTACCAGTATATAAGGTCGAACAATATATCAATAAGTGTCTGGATTCGTGTATCATTCATAAGACTGACGAACATGGACAACAAGTTGTTGACGAAGAGAAGATGAACCAACTGGAGGTCATCATCGTCAATGATGGTACACCAGACAACTCGGCGGAACTTAGCCGTGAATATACAAAACGCTATCCCAACACATTCCGTCAGATTGACAAGGCGAATGGGGGACATGGCTCCGCATGGAATGTGGGATTGAAAGAAGCAACAGGAAAGTATCTCCGTTTCCTCGATAGCGATGACTGGCTGACGAACCTGGACAAATTGATGGAAGAACTTTCCATCACAGATGCAGATTTGGTATTCACAACATATAACAAGTTTTATGTTCAAGAGGATCGATATGAGCCTCAAGTGTTATCGCTCCCTACAAAAACGGTTTCACCATTGGATAAAAACACGTTTGCAGACCAAAAAATCTGGATTTTCACCATGAATTTCTGGCATACAACCTACAAAACTTCGGTTCTGCAACCACAATGGCCCCTGTTTGAGGAGAAGGTGATGTATGATGACACCATATTAGTAGTGGCACCTTTGTTATATGCCAAGACTTATATCTCTTTCGATTTTCCCCTATACAATTATTTAATCGGGCGCGTCGGACAATCAATGGATCCCTCAATTATTGCAAAAAATTTGAATTCCCATTTCAAATGTTATCGTCGTCGGGTTGAGTGGCAAGAAAATGCGATGAAGCAAGGATTACGTCCAGATTTCGCCGAATTGGTAGCATCAGCCAAACAAGCTTATGCCCGACGGATTTTCAGTCTGCTGCCCAATCTTCCGTATCGTTCTGCAAAACAGAAAATGGAAACCTTTTACAAGGAGGGCAATCTCAAACAAGAGACCAACAAGACTGCGTTGGAAAAAAGATACGACCGTTTCCCGTTCGTACTATTTTATACAATCGAATATTTTAGAAGAAAATTGATATTGAAACAAAAATAAAAATCATCTATAAATTGTTTATTGACGAATAGATATGAAGTATGATTATCTTATTGTAGGTTCAGGGCTATATGGTGCCACCTTTGCATATTGCGCTCGCAAAGAAAGCAAGAAAGTGCTTGTCATTGAAAAAAGAAAGCATTTAGGAGGGAATGTATATTGCGAAAACATTGAAGGCATCAATGTACACAAATATGGAGCACATATTTTCCATACAAGCAACAAACAAGTGTGGGATTTTGTGAATGGAATAGTACCATTCAACCGATACACAAACTGTCCCGTTGCAAATTATCAAGGAAAACTCTATAATTTGCCATTCAATATGAATACTTTCTACCAAATGTGGGGTGTAAGAACACCCGAAGAAGCAAAGGCAAAAATAGAAGAGCAAAAAGCAGAAGCCGTAAAAAGTCTGCAAGGCCAAGAACCCGCAAATCTTGAAGAACAAGCATTGATGCTGGTAGGTCGAGACATCTACGAGGCTCTTGTAAAAGGTTACACCGAAAAGCAATGGGGGCGGAAATGCACCGAATTGCCCGCGTTCATTATCAAGCGACTGCCCGTGCGTTTGGTATTCGACAACAATTACTTCAATGACAAATACCAGGGAATTCCCATTGGCGGTTACAACAAGCTCATCGACGGTCTTCTGGAAGGTATCGACACCAAGGTAAATACCGATTTCGAATCCATTAAATCCAACTGGAGGGATATCGCTGACAAACTTGTTTATACTGGTGCCCTTGACACCTATTTCGACTACCGTTTCGGAAAATTGCAATACCGTACGGTGCAGTTCGAAAACGAAGTGCTGGATTGCCCCAACTATCAGGGGAATGCCGTGGTTAATTACACCGACAGGGAAACTCCGTACACCCGAGTCATTGAGCACAAGCATTTCGAGATGTTCGGGCAAGACGTGTATGATTGTCCAAAAACCGTAGTCAGCAAGGAGTATTCTGTAGAATATACAGATGGTATGGAGCCTTACTATCCAGTAAATGACGCAAGAAACAATGAATTGGCGGACAAATACAGACAATTGGCCGCCAACGAAAAGGATGTGGTTTTCGGCGGAAGATTGGCAGAATACAAATATTACGATATGGCGCCGATTGTGGAAAAAGTGCTGAATATTCGTAATTTTTAACCTAAAGAATCAAAACCAACATTGTACGTGATATGAAATTAGGAATCATGCAACCTTATTTTATGCCATATATTGGCTACTACAGCCTGATCAAGCATACGGATGAGTTTATCCTTTTTGACCCCGTACAGTTTATTCGGCATGGTTGGATTGAGCGAAATCGTATTCTGAAACAGGGAGGCGGTTGGCAATACATTCAAATACCGTTGATTAAGGATAATGGACGTGATACACTTATCAAAGATGTACGTATCAATAATGCCGAACCTTGGAAACAAAAGATGTTGGCGCAGTTGCAGCACTATAAGAAGAAAGCCCCATACTATTTCAAGGTAATCAAGATGTTGAACGAGATTTTTGCCGAAGACTTTACAGATATCACACATTTAAACAAGATGGCGTTGCAAGTTTCATGCGACTATCTGGGTATCAGTCGAGAGTTCCCGATTTTTTCTGAGATGAATCTTGCAATAGATTCTGTAAATGCCGCTGACGAATGGGCGTTGAATATCTGCAAGGCTATGGGCTGCACCGAATATATTAATCCGATTGGAGGCACTGAGTTTTTTGACCGATCAAAATATAATCAAGCTGGCGTTCAGATTTCATTTCAGCAAATGGAAATAACCGAGTATGTGCAAGGTGGAGAACCATTTGAACCAGGTCTAAGCATGATTGATGTTATGATGTTTAATTCGCCGGAAGAAATAAATTCAATGTTGGATCGGTTTACTTTGGTATAGAATGCCTTGATTTATGGAAGAAATATAAGACAGGTTTTATGAATTCTTCAGATGAAAATATATTAGTCGCCATACACTGTGTTACTTACAATCACGAGCCGTATATTCGCGATTGCTTGGAAGGGTTCCTGATGCAAAAGACAAATTTCAAGTTTGTCGCCATAGTGCATGATGATGTCAGTACCGACAAAACTGCAGACATTATCCGTGAATACGCGGCAAAATATCCCGAAATCATCAAGCCGATATACGAAACAGAAAACCAATATTCGAAATTCGACGGTTCGCTTGACCGTGTAATGGAAACCGCAATAGCGGCTACTGGGGCAAAATATGTGGCAATGTGCGAGGGCGACGACTATTGGATCGACCCATACAAACTACAGAAACAAGTTGATTTTTTGGAGCAACACGAAGATTACATTTTGTGTTTCCATAAATGCAAGAATCTCATTCAGCAAACAGGGGAAATCACACTAGAACAGGTTAACGACATGCCAGGGGAAACTACTATTTTTGACTTGGCAAAAGGGAATTACATTCATACACCATCTGTTATGTATCGTCAAAACGCAAAAGTTGTCGCCGAGAAAGCTCAATTCCCGCAAGACCTTAAAGCCGATGACTATGTTTATTGGATGCTGCTTGCTCAATATGGGAATATCATGAAATTACCTGACGAAATGGCTGTATATAGATATGGTGTAGGACTGTGGAGCCCTAAAACCTTATCCTACACGGTTCCTCGATGGTGCAATGGTCTATTTGCGTTAATCAAGTATTTCGAAAGCATTCAGCCTCACGTATCAGAAATATTGAAGCAACAGATGTTTGACTCGATGGAATCTTCACTAAAACAGTTGGAAGTTTCCCAATCCCAATTAGAGAAAATACAGAAATCGCATCCATATCGCCTCGGCAAATTCCTACTTAAGCCGTTCTATTCGACGAAAAGGTTTATGAAAAAAAGAAAAAATGATTTCCGTAGCACTTTGTACCTATAATGGAGAACGACATATAGAGCAACAAATTCGTTCTATACTTGTGCAAACCACGCCCGTTGATGAAATCGTTGTATGTGATGATGGATCAACCGACAATACAATCTCTATTATAGAGAGCATAAAAGCCGACACTGAAGTCAACATCCGAATTTACAAAAACCAATCATCCCTTGGCGTTTGTGGAAATTTTGAAAAAGCCATTAAACTATGTGAGGGCGATATTGTTTTCCTCTCCGACCAAGACGATTTTTGGTACAAGGACAAGGTTGAGAAAATATGTGATTATTTCCAAAGGAATCAGAAGAAATCCGTCGTTTTTACCAATGCCGATTTAGTGGACGTGAACGGCAACAATCTTGGCATTACTGCATTTGATTGCTATGGACTTGACGCGGTGGGTATAAAAAGATTTGATGCAGAACCACTTCTGGTGTACTTTTGTGGCAATCGGGCTTTAGGTTGCTCGATTGCATTTAAGAGCAGTACCAAACCTTGGATTCTACCATTAGTAAACGATGACCCAATATATCTTCATGATGACCAAATAGCCATTAAAGCCATTGAAAGACATCAATTAGGACACATCGATGAAAGATTATTCGCTTATCGCCAGCATAACGACCAAGAGAGGGGACTTTTGGCATGGGCAAAAAAACACCCCAAAACAGATGTGATACATATCAATGAATTCGACGTCCTGCCTCACTTCACTAGATATCTATCGAACAATTACAATATCAAAAGAATTGAGTTTTTCCACAAAAGATTCTCATTGACACATGATGCAACCTCTTTTAAAGGGAAAGCAAAAACAATCATATTGATAATGATTTGCATACCCAAATATTTGAAATATTGCAAATCTGACTTTTATAAATATATATATTTGGATACAAAAAGGTCTCTACACAAATAGCATTTTCTCTGTTTGAACATAGCGATCCATTACAAAAAACATCTCCACAACATTTCGCACATAAAAAAATACAAAATTTCCAACAAACACCACAGATTAATAACCCTCAATCCAAGGTCTTGCAAAAGCAAGTATTGTAGTAGGCTAATAAACTGTTAATATGAACATAGACGTAGTCATCGTAACATATAATCGTTTAGATAAACTGAAGAAGACTCTCCAATGTTACGAAAACCAAACGCAGACTTTCCGAAATCTTATTGTGGTAAACAACCATAGTACAGATGGTACATCTGAGTATTTAAAAGAATGGAGCAAAAAAGAAACTCCATTTGGAAAACACATAATTACCACCAACGAAAACCTTGGTGGTGCAGGAGGATTCTATACTGGTCAAAAAAAGGCTATGACCATGCAACCAGATTGGGTATTTATCGCAGACGATGATGCCTATCCTGAACCCGACATGATGCAGCGCTTTTGTGAATTTACCGAAGGGAATGACATTAGTCGATATGCTGCAATCTGCGCTGCCGTATATAATCCTGACAGCACTTTAGATGTTTCTCATCGAAGTCGTTACGAAGTGCGACAAGGAAAGTATTTCACTTGGAATTCCTCCACAGAGGAAGACTATCAAAAGCCCTTTTTCAAAATTGATTTTCTCTCCTATGTGGGTTCATTTTTAAATGTCAACGCACTAAAGAAAGTAGGGTTGGTAAATCCAAAGTTCTTCATTTATAATGATGATTCAGAACACAGTTTGAGATTGAGGAAATATGGAGAGCTCATTTGTGTCCCCACAATTAAAATAGTTCATGACGTCAAAAAAGTGGGTCAGGTAAATTATCAAGTTACCGACGACGATGTACTTGTAACATGGGGTGATTATTACACAAACAGGAATGAAATGTATATGTTCAAAAAACACATTCATTCCTTGGCCAAGTATAGGTTTAAAACAGCTTTGAAAAGACATCTGAAAGGCAAGGAAGAAACAGAATACGATAAGATCAAATGGATTGCCTACAGAGACGCATGGCTCGGGAAATTGGGCAGACACTCCGTTTACCAACCAGGTTGGTCTATTCGCAAGTCGGATTTGAAGAAATAACAAATTAAACAATGTCGCCTCTCGTTTCCATAGTTCTTCCCTGCTACAATGGCGCCGATTTTCTGGCGCAGTCCATTGAGAGCGTCATCTCCCAAACTTTCACCGACTGGGAGCTCATCGTCGTCAATGATTGTTCCAAGGACAATTCCCTGGAAATAATGCATCGATATGCCGAGAAGGATTCCCGAATAAAGGTCGTCAACAATGATGTGAACCTGAAACTTCCCGCATCGCTGAACCGTGGTTTTTCTTTCGCCAAAGGCAAATATCTCACATGGACTTCGCACGACAACCGCATGGGCGAGACTATGTTGGAAGAGTTTGTCCACTATCTTGATGAGCATCCTGAAATCGGTTTGGTTACCGCCAATTATGCCGCGTTTGACAAAACAGGGAAAATTCTCTATCAAGTCTGCATGGATGAACCGCATCTAAGGCTTCCACACCACAATACGATTTGTTATGCTTTCATGTATCGTCGCGAAGTGTTGGAAACCATCGGTGGCTACGATGAAAATCTTTTCTTGATAGAGGATTACGATTATTGGATTCGCATTTGGCAGAAATTCAAAATCGGGAAGGTGGACAAGGTGCTGTACTACACCGGCGTGAACGACAAAACCCTGACCGCAACAAGAAAGAAAGAGATTGCGGAACGCTTGCTTTGGGTGAGAATGCATTATTTCAATTCGTTCGACAAGGCTTTGAAACCGTTTCCTATTTTCCGCCGCGATTATTTCGTTTCCATTGTGAAAGAGATGAACTTTCTCCGCCGGATTCCATACGTTTTGAAATTCGCTTGTAAAATGCCTTTTAAATTTGGAGCATATTATTTTCTCAACTTCCGACCAAAACAGCTTCTAAAGCAGATGGGCGTTTATTCAAAACTTAAATCGTTCTTGAAATCAAAATGACTCAAATACTTAATAGTAACAGGAATAAGCGCGTCGCATATCTCGATTTGCTGAGAATTTTAGCGATTTTTGCAGTCATATTTCAGCATTTTTGTCCAGGCTACTATAATGCCGATGATTTTAACAAGAACGCAGTAAATATCATGGTTTCGTTGACGGACTGGTGCGTTCCTGTTTTTGTGATGATTTCAGGTGCCTTATTGCTAAATCCCCAAAAAGAGTTTTCCGTAAAGCGATTCTTCAAAAAGAATGTTTTACGAATATTTGTTGCGCTATGTTTTTGGAGCATCATTTATGGTGTTTACTATAATATTAGCCATTTCGGTTCGGATTGGAAACTAACAAGTTTGATTATTCCTATCTTTGTCAAACGACTACCGTGGTACCACCTATGGTTTGTGTATATGATATTGGCGCTATACTTGCTGATGCCTATAATTAGAATATTTTTGAAGAATGCCACGCAAAAGCAAATCCAATATTTTATTTTATTAGCAGTGTTGGCATCATCAATTGAATATTGGAATGTTTTCATGCCCACCTTGAATTTTTCTTTGAGTGAAATGGGTGGATATGTAGGATATTTGGTAATTGGTTATTACCTGAACAGATTTGAATTGACAAATAGGTCTAGAAAGATTATTTATTTGTCGGCTCTTTTATCGGCAATATGGATAGTTGCCTTGAACTGGGTCAATGGGGTGCCTCCGCACACATATCCATCATACACAAGTCCCTTTGTAATGGTGATATCGATTGCGGTGTTCTTGCTATTTAAAAACAATTGTCAAATTCGACCCAATAGTCATATTGCAAGACTGTCAAATTTGGTATTTGGCGTATATTTGGTGCATGATTTATTTATCCAATTTTTTTCAAATATCATACCCAAAGAATGGTGTTCGTCTGCTTTGGTTTTTGTACCAATAGCCGCTATCGCAGTCTTTATTTGCAGCGCTATTGTATCTTTCGTGATATCAAAAATTCCTGTTGTTGGAAAATACATTACTTAAACACATGCCCCGAATAACCGTTCTCATGCCGGCATACAATGTCGGTGCATATATAAAGGAAGCCATTGAGAGTGTGCTAGCGCAGACTTTCAAGGATTTCACGCTTCTCGTCATCGACGACTGTTCTACCGACAACACGGCTGAGGTTGTGCATTCTTTTTCTGATCCCCGCATCCGTTACGAGAAAAACGAACACAACCTCGGTTTGGCCGAGAACCTGAATCGCGGATTGGAACTGTCCGACACGGAACTCTGTGCCCGTATGGACGGCGACGACATCGCCGAACCGAATTGGCTCGAAACGGGCGTGAAAATCCTGGACACTCATCCCGAAGTAGGAATATGCAGCTTCGGCTTCCAGTTCTTCGGAACCAAGACATCTGTGGTGCGTTTCCCAGAACACAACGAAGACTCAAAGGCGCAAATGTTGTTCGGATGCACCGTGATTGTACCGGTGTTCCGACGCAGCGTGATGGCGGAAAATGGTTTCAGATACAGCACAGAGGCTTTCCCTGCCGAGGACTACATGATGTGGTCGCATTGCTATCGCGTGACTCAGGTCTATAATGTGCAGGCCACTTTGTTCCACTACCGCATGCACGAAACGCAGATTTCAACTTCGAAACGTATCGCTCAGCAAGAAAAATCCGATATTGTCCGGCTTCGTATGCTTGAGTGGCTGAATCCTGATTTCTCGGAAGAAGAAAAGTTGTTTTTCTTGCAAAAATTCGTGTCTGGAATAATTGAGAAAAAAGAAGATGTCGCGACACTTCAAAAATTTGCGGATTTGCTGGTAAGTCGCAATCTGCAGAATCATTATGACAACGAGGCACTGCGACGGAAATTCAAAACTCATATCGCTTACGCCACATTGAGTTTTGTTGAAGATGAATATTTCCCAAAAGGATATGACCTTTGTCGGTATATGCGGTTTGCAACAAGCGGACTGTCTGGAATCGTTCCCGCGAAAAACAGAAGAAAGATATTGGCAAAGAGTCTTTTGATGAAGAAAAAATGAGCGTATTCTCTCTCATACATCGCAAGCTGTATAACCTCACTCATCCTGAACTCGGGCAGATATTGATGCTGCACCGCGTGACGGAGCATCGCAGCCGGCTTTTGGCAAACCGAGAATTGGAAGTTACACCCGGTTTTTTGGAACAAACAATATTACATTACAAGGAAAACGGATATCGCTTTGTGGATATGGACGAGGTTGTACGTGTGGTGAAAGGAGGCAAGCAAAAGCAGAAATTCGTGTGCTTCACTTTCGACGACGGCTATGCCGACAACTACACTTTGGCATTCCCGATTTTCAAAAAATACAATTGTCCGTTCACGGTAAACATAACTACCGATTTTTACGAGCGGAAAGCCTTGCTGTGGTGGTATGTGCTGGAGGACTTAGGGGTAACGGATGTGGAATTCATCCATCTAAGAGAACGATTTTTCAAAATGGACTCATCTACAATTGAGAAATATCTGATAGATGGCTATCCCAATGCCCAAACCCATATTGCGGAAAGAAGGAACAATATGGTTCTATCAGAACCTCAAATTCTTGAATTGGCAAACAGCGGATTGTGTACAATTGGCTGCCATACGATGTCACATCCACGTTTGAGCAATCTGCGCAAGGAAGACCAATATGAAGAAATTGCCATTTCAAAACAGAAGCTCGAAGCGTTAATCGGAAAAGAAGTCAAGCATTTCGCATTCCCCTATGGTGATTTTAACGGTGACACTCAGACGGTTTTAATGGAAACTGGATTTGAATCAGCTGTAAGAACTTGGGGAGGAAAAGTGAGACGAGGAATGGAACCGATGAATTTGTGTAGAAAAGAATTGAAACAATAATCGTTATGGGCAATTATTCTGTAATTAAATCCATTTGTTTATTAAACCATACTCAAAGAAAAAACAAGCGGTCATACGTCAAAGTTGGACTGAATACGGTTTTGAATATTTCAAAAGAAGCGGAAATCGTTTTAAATTCAGGGAAATTGTCCCTTAATAGAAGTTGGAATGGTGTCAACGACCACTTGTCGTTGATTCTTTCGATGGATGCTGGAGCGAAACTTATTGTGGAAAAATCGTTTGATATTTATTCAGGAGGAAAACTCTATATAAATAAAAACGCTACATTAAAATTAGGTGGCGGGTACATCAACCACAATGTCAATATCAGTGTTTTTGATAGTGTAACCATTGGGGATGGTTGTGCCATTGGCGAAAATGTTGTCATCAGAGATAGTGACAATCATTCAATTATACCAGAAGAGCATGGACACACAGCTCCTATTTCAATAGGGAGACATGTTTGGGTCGGTTCCAACGCTATGATATTGAAAGGTGTAAACATTGGTGATAACGCAGTTGTAGCTGCAGGAAGTCTCGTCACAAAAGACGTTCCTGCCAACACTTTGGTCGCAGGAGTCCCCGCTAAGGTGATAAAGGAAAAGGTGAATTGGGAATGAATATATCAAACACGAAAGATTTTTTGAGTGGAGATAAAAGGTCATGAAAAAAAAACTAATATTTCATATAGGTCATTCCGCAGGATTTTATTCCGAATTCAACAATATGGTGTTGGCAATTCTCTATTGTCGTCGCCACAATATTGATTTTGAGATCTATTCACACGACGCTAATTTTGGATATGAGAAAGGATGGGATGATTTTTTTCTGCCTTTTTGTAAGAAAACGAAATGGAACGGACATCATTATATAAACAAACGGTACGACAATCCCAAAGGTGGAAAAAGAAAACTGCTGATGGACTTCTACAAGTTCCTCCATCCTCATACATATTTGACGCCAGATCTTTGGAACGATTTTCGCCATATCGACCAAACGGAGATGAACACAAAAGAAGTGAGAGATGCGGTCAAGCCGATTGTCAATGAAATTTACCGTTTCAACAGGCAGACTCAAGCTGAGATTGAAGATTTGATGAATAGCATAAATATTGATGGACCTTACATCGGTTTTCACATCAGAGGCGGAGACAAAACAGCCGAACATGATATACTTAACGTTGAGCAATACATCTCAAAGGCAGAAAAACAATCAGGAATAAGGACAGCTTTTGTCTATACCGATGATTATGATTTTATTACCTTGCTTAATCATAAATATCCTGATTGGAAAATATACACACTGACTTCGGAAGACGAGCACGGCTATTACCACCAGAAGTTTTTGAAGCTGTCACCGGCTGAAAAACGGAACAATTTGTTGAAAATGTTCGCTTCCATGGAGTATCTGAGGAAATCGGAATATGCATTCTGCACTTTCAGTTCGAATCCTGGTATGTTTTTAGGAATGTGTATGGGAGACAAAGCAATAGGCGTTGATTTTGATAATTGGAGAATATGGTAACACGCCATCAATATAAAAAATGGAAATCGGCATTGCTATCTGAGAAATGGCCGATATCCTATTACAATTTCTGGGACGGTCAAACGGCCGACCAAATTTGGTTTACCGATTTTGTGGTGAGTCATGGATTTTTTGAGAAATACTCAAAAGCGGAATTCGCATTTTTCTCAACACTCGGCGATGTGAACCTTATCAAAGTCGATGCTTTGATGCATCCTTTTGACAGAAACCGCAAGCGGATTTTCTTTACCGGCGAGAATGTTCATTATGATGCGTTTCACGATTATGCACAGAATATGCTCGACTATAAGCATATCAACCTGTCGTTGGGCTTCGACCATGTTGAAGATGAAAGATATCTGCGTTTTCCCATTTGGCTTTTGGAAATGTTCCCCGCAAATTCCTCGCAGGAAGAAGTGAAAAGGATTTGCGAGAAACTCAGTCATCAGAAATACGATGAACAACGAAACCGTTTCTGCGCATTAGTTTCAGGACTTTGCACGCTGCAAGGTTCCAACAGTTTGAAGATGCGTACTTCAATGGTAGAAGCTCTTAACGAAATCAGCAAGGTGGATTGTGCGGGCAAACTCCTCCGAAACACCGAGGATTTGCAGACTGTATTCCACGACAACAAGGCCGAGTTTCTGAAACGCTACAAGTTTTTCATCTGTCCCGAAAACATTTCTGTTGATGGTTATGTTACGGAAAAAGTGTTTCACTCCATCGGTTCGGGATGTATTCCCATCTACAATGGTTCGCTCAACAACCCAGAACCCGATGTGCTCAATCATGATGCAATTCTTTTCTGGGAAAAGGACGGCGACAACAGCCAACTGATAAAAAAAGTGGAAGAATTGTGGAACAATCCCAAATTGTACAAGGAATTTTTCGAACAGCCACGTCTGCAACCCAATGCCGCCGAAGTGGTAATCGAATACTTCAATGCCCTTGAAAAGAAAATCAACGATTTGTTCAAGAGCTAAGATAACACATTTTAAACGCAAATACACACAAATCAATCACCAATCATCATAAAAAGCTTCAATAATTGGCTGCTTTATTAGCAACTATCACTTAGAAAGCGAATACAATTTCCACTTATGTATCGCAATTCCCGAAATAGTTAATTATGTTTTATTCTCGATATAAGGATATCGTTTACAAGATAATTGGTGCCGCAATGGAGGTCCATTGCGAGTTAGGGTCAGGGTTACTTGAACAAGTCTATCAAGAAGCACTTTCAAGAGAACTTGACATTCGAAATATATCTAATCAACGGGAACAAGAAATAGCCATTTACTACAAAGGTGTGAAGATGGATAAATTCTATAAAATGGATTTAGTCGTTGATGACATCGTTGTTGAACTCAAATCCACAAAGGAAATCACATCGGAACACCGCGCCCAATTGTTTAATTATTTGCGTTTAACCCACAAACCAATAGGACTGTTAATTAATTTTGGAGAAAAGAACCTTCACAGCGAACGATACATTTTTGACACCATTTCCAACAACTGCCTTCTTGTTGACAAAGATCTTCGTCCCATTGAAGATTTGCCATAATAGGCCCTTAACATTTGCGAACAATTTGTGGTAATTTGCGTTTAATTACACATGAAACTTTCCATCATCATACCGGCATATAACGTAGAGCAGTTCCTGCCGAAATGTCTGGACAGCATTTTTGAGCAGAATTGCAGCGATTTTGAAGTCGTCGTCGTCAACGATGGCAGCAACGACGGCACCCTTGCACTGCTGGAAGGCTATGCTGGTAAACATTTCAACCTGAATGTCATCAATCAGGACAATGCAGGCATGAGTACGGCTCGCAACAGAGGCCTCGAAGTGGCCAAAGGCGAATATGTAATGTTCGTGGACAGCGACGACTGGCTTTGCGACAATGCATTGGAATCTCTCTGTCCGAACTTTAACGGAGAGGATGTCGTCTGCTTCAATGCAAAAAAGTATGTAGAAGACAAGAATGTATTTGTCGAAAACAACCGGCCTTTTACCGGCAAAGTAATGTCTGGATGGGATTATTTCAACAGCCAGAGACTGATTCCTGCGGAAATTCATTTTGTCTGCGTGTGGCAACGCGCCTACAGGCGTGAGTTCCTTGACGCAAACAACCTGCGTTTTGCCGATGGCATTCTTCGTGCCGAAGACGATTTGTTCAGCACCATGGTGATGTATCATGCCCAAAGTGTAAAAGCCATTGATTTGTGCTGTTACGTATATCGTATCCGTCAAAGCAGCATTACCACAACCGTCAATATCAACCGCTGGTACGACAGCCTGCGGGTTCAGGAAATGCTGGCGGATTTCTTTGTGCCTTTGAAGGGCATTGACAAAAGTGTCATCTATAGGGTCTTGGCATCGGGTTATATCGGATGGTTCTCTTCAACAACAAAAAAACTTTACGGAAATCACGATAAAGAATTGTGTTCCCGTATCAATTGGGGACATTTCAAACAAACGGCAGTAACAAAACGGCACAAACGTTTGTATAGGTTGATTCGCATTTCTCCAAAACTCTTCCGGCTATATTCAAAAATAGCGCAAAAGATTCATCAGTAAGTCATGCTTTTCAATTCAATTGAATTCCTCTTATTCCTTCCAATAGTCTTTATACTCTATTGGTTTGTCTTCAACCGCAGCCTGCGACTGCAGAACCTTTTTGTGGTCGTGGTTTCGTATGTTTTTTACGGATGGTGGGACTGGCGGTTCCTTCTACTGATAGCCTTCACATCGTTATGCAGCTGGGGAAGCGGACTTCTTATCGGAAAAGCCGGTGAAAACAGGCGGAAAGCCAAAATGATAAGCGTAGCCAACATCGTGCTGAACCTGCTGATACTCGGAATATTCAAGTACTACGATTTCTTTGTGACCTCCTTTGCCGAAATGTTCGGGGCAAACCCGGACGGATTGCTTCTAAAGATAATCCTTCCCGTCGGAATAAGTTTTTACACTTTTCAGGCTTTGAGCTACAGCATCGATGTATATCGTAAGAAATTGGAACCCACCCGCGACATCATCCAGTTTTTCGCTTTCGTCAGTTTCTTCCCGCAACTAGTAGCAGGACCCATCGAGCGGGCAACCAATCTTTTGCCGCAATTTTCAAAACCCCGTAGTTTCGATTACGAGAGTGCAGTTGATGGCGTACGCCAGATGCTTTGGGGATTTTTCAAGAAAATAGTTGTGGCTGACAACTGTGCGGTTTTCGTCGACAGTGTTTGGGCCGATTATGCTTCGCAGAGCGGCAGTACGCTGTTTGTTGCAGCGGTGATGTTCACATTCCAGATATACGGTGATTTCTCGGGATACAGCGACATTGCCATTGGTACTTCAAAGTTGTTCGGCATCAAGTTGATGCGAAATTTCAATGTGCCGTATTTCAGCCGCGACATAGCCGAATTCTGGCGCAGGTGGCACATCTCACTGACCACGTGGTTCCGCGACTATATCTATATTCCGCTAGGAGGAAGCCGTTGCTCTAAGGTTAAAGTCATCCGCAACACTTTCGTGATATTTCTGGTGAGCGGTTTTTGGCACGGAGCCAACTGGACTTTTGTGGCATGGGGAGCATATCATGCGCTCCTGTTTCTGCCGCTGATTCTGCTCGGCAAGAACCGCAAGCATACCGACATTGTGGCTGCCGACAGGTTCCTGCCCACTTTCAAGGAGTTTGCACAGATGTTGCTGACTTTTATCCTGGCTGTCTTCGGCTGGATTATCTTCCGTGCCGAAAGCATCAGCCAGGCGGGAGAGATTTTTGCTGGCATATTTTCTTCCAGTCTTTTCACAATGCCGTCGCTTCCGATGAAAACACTGATGTTCATTGCCATATTAGTTGTTGTAGAGTGGATTCAGCGCAGGAAACAGCACGCATTTGTGCTTGATGGCGTGAAATCCCATTTCTTGAAATATGCATGCTATCTTGCTGTTTTGGCCATGATATTCTGTTTCGGCGTTTATAACGAATCTTTCATTTATTTCCAATTCTGAAATGCCATGAAAAAATTTGTTGTCAGAACGTTTTTTACATTTCTTGGAGTTGTGGCATTGGCTGTCGGATTGGATTTTTATATTACAGGAAATCTGCACAAGTCTGATGCCCGTCTGTTTCAGAGCTGGAACGACCTGTTTTATGGCAACATGAAATGCGATGCCGTCATAATGGGCAGTTCGCGCGGTTTTGTGCAGTACAGCCCTGCAATTCTCGACAGCGTTCTTGGTACCGATTTCTACAATCTCAGTGTCGATGGACGTTGCATTGATGCCGAGGTGGCGAAATACAACACTTATATTCATCACAACCCCAAGCCCAAACTGATCATTCAGAATGTGGATTACGGCAACCTCCTGATGTCCAACGGCTACGAACGCGAGCAGTTCACGCCATATCTCTGCGATGATGTCTTGTTCAACGAAATCAAGGATTTTGAAGAATTTACCATTTGGGACAAGTATTTGCCGTTGGTGAGATATTCGGGCTACCTTGAGGTGATAAAGGAAGGCTTGCGGATTCCAAACAAACTCAATCAATATCCGCTCTACAAAGGCTATTTCGGCCGTGATGAAAAATGGGACGGCTCTGCTTTCAGAAATGTTTCTCATGTCGGTTTTTCGGTCAATCCGCAGGCTGTTGAGATTTTCGAGGAATATCTGGCATCTTGCAAGAAAGACAATGTTCAGGTTGTTCTGGTGTTTGCCCCGATATACATCGGCGTCACTGAAAAGATGGATGACCCGCAGCAGATGTTCGATTATTATCAGAAATTTTCCGACAAGTATGGCTGTCCGATACTGAATTACACTTACGACCCTATTTCATACGACACGGCGTATTTTTACAATGCCACGCATTTGAACAAAACGGGTTCGGAACTGTTTACACGAAAACTCGCTCACGATATCGATTCACTTCAGCTCTTGAAAAGATAATCATGTTTTCCGTCATCATACCGTTATACAACAAAGCGCCTTACATTGAAAAGGCATTGCGTAGTGTCGCCGCACAGACTTTCACGGACTATGAACTCATTGTCGTTGACGACGGTTCAAAAGATGACTCGGCGTCTGTCGCGGAGCGAGTTATTAAAGATTGCTGGCTGAGCCTGTCGAAGCCGCAGCCTGTGAAACTCATCAGACAGACCAATGCAGGCGTCTCTGCAGCACGCAACAGCGGCGTGGCGGCATCCAGTGGCGATTACATCTGTTTCCTTGATGCCGATGATTGGTGGGAACCGTCTTTTCTTGAGGAAATGGCAAAACTGATTGCTGATTTTCCCGATGCCGGCATTTACGGAACGAATTACACCATCGTCAACGAAACCCGGCACAAGACACGGGTTGCGCCAGTTGGCGTGGAAAAGGATTTCCAAAAAGGATATGTCAACTATTGCCAAGTGTATGCAAAGACCTTGTGCATGCCGTTGACATCCATTTCGGTCGCCATACCGAGAAGTGTGTTTGAGGAAGCAGGCGGTTTCCCCAAAGGAATACGTTTGGGTGAGGATTTCATTCTTTGGATCCGTATTGCATTGGAACACAAGGTTGCATTCCTGAACAAACCTCTCGCTAACTACAATCAAGATGTGGATGTGGCAAATCGTGGCACCCAACATTTGCACAAACCAGAGAACCACATGTTGTGGAACCTCAGCAATCTGGAAGAAGAGGAAAAGACAAATCCCGACTTTAAGCAACTCATAGACAACTTGCGTGTCTATGGTCTTTTTAATCATTATGTTTCAAAAAAACACCACGAGGCGGCCAAATCGGAGCTTGCCAAGGTGGACTGGAACTTGCAACCAAAGAAATGGAAAAAACTTTACGGAAAGCCGCTTTTATGGTTGCGGATGCGGCAGAAGTTTTTGTCGTGGGGCTCGAAAGTGAAGTCGTGCATGGCAAAATGCTTAAGTTAGAACAGACTGGAAATAATAGAAAATGAAAACAATATTACTTGTATTTGGTACCCGTCCGGAAGCCATAAAGATGGCTCCGCTGGTGCATGAATTAAAAAAGCATCCTGAATGTTTCGTAACCAAAGTATGTGTTACAGGGCAACACCGTGAAATGCTTGATCAGGTGCTGAATCTTTTCGAAATTGTTCCGGATTACGACTTGAATATCATGAAGCCGAACCAGGATTTGTATGACATTACAAGTCGTATCCTTGTCGGGATGCGTGAAGTTCTCAATGAAGTGCAGCCCGATGTGGTGTTGGTTCATGGTGACACAACTACTTCGACAGCAGCAGCCTTGGCTGCATTCTACAAACAGATTCCAGTCGGTCATGTAGAGGCAGGACTGAGGACAGGCAACATATATAGTCCATGGCCTGAGGAAATGAACCGTTTGATGACGGGACGCATCGCCACCTATCACTTCTCCCCCACACCACTTTCCAAACAAAACCTACTAAAAGAGAACGTTTGCGAAAAGCAAATCGTAGTCACCGGCAACACCGTTATTGATGCGTTACATTGGGTCTCAGGAAAAATGTCAGCAAATCAGCAAATTCAGCAAGAATTACAACAACAAATGCTCAATTTCGGCTACGACATTCAAAGACTCTCCGAAAACAGACGGTTGGTGCTTATCACTGGACATCGCAGAGAAAATTTTGGGAACGGTTTCTTGAACATCTGCCACGCCATCAAAAACTTGGCATTGAAATACCCCAATGTGGACTTTGTATATCCAATGCACCTCAACCCCAACGTAAGAAAACCCGTTATGGAGATTTTAGGAGATGGTTTGGACAATGTTTTTCTCATAGAGCCCTTGGACTACCTCCCATTTATTTATCTAATGGAAAAATCATTCTTAATCCTTACCGACAGCGGCGGTGTACAAGAAGAAGCTCCAGGATTAGGAAAGCCCGTGCTCGTTATGCGAGACACAACAGAACGCCCAGAAGCCGTGGAGGCAGGAACGGTACTACTCGTAGGTACTGACCAACAGAAAATCGAAGAAAGTGTATCCTCTTTGCTTGAGAGCACATCTATTTACAACAAGATGTCGCATGCCCAAAACCCATATGGAGACGGACATGCTTGCGAAAGAATTGTGGACTTTATCAAAACTCAACTATGATTACCGATAAAGAAACATTGAAGTTCTATTTGAACGCAGATCGTTTCGCTTTGGGGAAAAGCAGGAAACGCCCACGGTTGTTCTCTGACGAAATCTGGAAATTTGAGATACTTCTTCGTAAATGTGAATACTATACAAACACAAAGTCGCATCATCCTTTACTATATTTGCTGACTAGATTACGACTGCACAAGATTTCCGTAAAACTAGGCTACGACATACCCGTAAATGTTTTTGGACCAGGAATGAAAATAAATCATAGGGGCACTATCATTGTCAATGCCAATTGCCGCATAGGGAAATGGTGCGACATGCACCCTGGTGTATGCATCGGAGACAACCCAACAATTGACGACTCCGGGAGAAAAATCCATCAAGCCCCCACCATTGGCGATTTCGTTTTTTTAGGTCCTGGCGCAAAACTATTTGGAGACATACAGGTTGGAAACAATGTCAAAGTTGGGGCAAATAGTGTGATGAATAAAAATGTTGATGATGAAATGGTTGTATTCGGGAATCCAATGGCAACGCAACATAGTTCACACAACGTAGCAACTTCCGCTTCTCAGGATTTTGAAGATGCTTTTCTAAAATCATTCCCACAACACCAAAAATTCTTTATATGATACCAAAAATCATCCATTATTGCTGGTTCGGTCGAGGGCAAATGCCCGATTTGGCATTAAAATGCATTGAATCTTGGCACAAATACATGCCCGACTATGAATACAAATTGTGGAATGAAGACAATTTTGATGTCAATTCCGTTCCGTATGTCAAGGAAGCCTACGAAGCAAGAAAATTTGCTTTTGTAACGGATTATGTCCGACTGTATGCACTTTATACGGAAGGTGGCATTTACATGGACACCGACGTTGAGGTATTAAAACCTTACGACGACCTACTAAACTTGACGGCCTTTACGGGATACGAAGGGAGCAAACGCAAACCTCCTGTAACTGGCACCATGGCAAGTATGCCCAAAGGCGAATGGGTGGAAGAACAACTAAATGCATATATTGGCTGTCACTTTCTCAACGAGGATGGCTCACTGGACCTGACAACCAACACCGTACGCATTTCAACGATAATGAAGTCCAACGGCTTTGTACAAGACGGGAAATACCACGTGTACAAAGACTTACATGTATTCCCATCCGAATATTTCTGTCCAAAACAAACAACAGGAGAATTCTTGAAAACAGAAAACACCTATTGCGATCATCATTTTATGGGCACCTGGGATGACCAGAAAAAGAGACATTGGCTGATACCCATCATTGGACAAAAGAATATGACCAAGTTAATTAAATTGAAACGTAAGTTATTCGATTAATATGATTTCCTTCTTCCCTAAATCCATCTCCAACAAAGGAATAGCACTATATATCGCCTCGCTGGCCATAGTAAGCATTCTGTATTTTAGTTATGCTATACCCTTTGAATTCATGATCTTCGGGTTTGTCGAAGTGATTACTTTTTTTGTACTTTCAACTCTGTACTCAAAAAAATGGAAAGAACTACCCGACAAAAAATTTGAAAAAAATGTTTTTCTAATCGCTTTTGGACTAAGAATTGTGTGGGTCATTTTTTCCTATTTCTTTTACAAGGCAAAAACAGGAATACCTTTTGAGTTTGAGGCTGGTGACTCACTATATTATTATGAAGAATCCGACTGGTTACGACATGAAAGTATCGCGAAGATCTGGTATTACATGGTAACTATCCAAAAAAGCGTATCAGATTCTGGATACATTATCTATTTAAGCATCCTTCAAAAACTTGTCGGCTACTACATCATTCCCGTTCGATTGGTCAAAGCCGCCCTCAGTGCATATACTTGCGTTTTACTATACCGACTCGCAAATAGGACTTTTGGAGAGAAAATTTCCCGATTGGCATGCATATTCTCCGTATTTATGCCCAACTTGATCATTTATTGCGGAATGCACCTCAAGGAAACCGAAATGATTTTCTTGCTAATCGCATTCTTGGAACGTTCCGATAACTTAATTCGCAACAAAAAATACTCATTTGGGACCATCATTCTGCCATTACTGTTAGGCATCAGCCTCTTTTTCTTCAGAACAGCTTTAGGTGCTGTTGCAGTGCTGTCAGTTATTACTGCTCTAATTTTCCTTCCTGGACAGAAAATCAACAAGGGTCGAAGAGTGATAACACTAATATGGGTTGCAATTACTATTGGCGTATTGGCTGGTGGAACCATCGCCAATGAGGTGGAAGAAATGTGGCAAGACAGAACGACGAACCAAGCTTCCAAAAGATCACAACAAATCTCGCGTGGCAATTTATGGGTACAATATGCCACAGGAACCATAATGGCTCCAATGGCATTCGTATTACCATTTGCGACAATGGTTGATACGGGAGGTCAATACAACCAAATTCTCATCCATGGAGGTTGCTATGTGCGTAATTTCATGGGTATATTTGTGTTGTTGGCTTTGTTTTATGCAATCTTCAAAAAGAAAACTTGGAGAGATTTCGCGCTGATAGGCTCATTTACTGTTGGGTACATGATTGTAGTCGCACTAAGCTCTTTTTCCAGTTCTGAACGGTTTCTGCTACCAAGTCTGCCCGGATTGACCGTCTTTTGGGCGTATGGCGTTTCCCAATTAAACGCCAAGAACATACAAATTGTCAAGTGGTGGTATATTCTAGTGCCCATTATGGAAATAGGTTGGGCCTACTTTAAATTGGGCAACAAAGGTTTATTATAATGAACGTTCTTCAAATAGCCAATTTCAAACCAGGAACTGGCGGCATTTCAGGACAAGTTGAAAAGATTCACGCTTGCCTTGACAAAGAAGGCATCAACAATGCCATTTTCAGCGTCAAGGGGTCTACTTGGTACCGACTGAAAGCATTTTTCAAATTGGCCTCAATAGGAAAGCATTACGATGTGTTCCACATCCATACATGCTCCTATGGAGGTTTTCTCTCTGCCGTAATGGGCATCACAATTGGGAAATTGCTAAAAAGACGAATCGTACTCACCTACCATGGCGGTGGCGGATTGGCTTTTTTTGAAAAGCGCCATCGTTTTGTTCGATTTTTCCTGACAAAGACTGATACAAACATTGTCCTCTCTGGATTTTTGGGAGAGATTTTCGACAAATTTGACATTCCCTATACCATTATTCCCAATATCATTGAATTTGACAAAGGGAAATTTCGAGAAAGGATAAGCATCAAGCCCAACTTTATCAGCATTCGGTCTTTGGAGCCATTATACAACATTCCGTGTATCTTAAAAGCGTTCCAATTGGTCAAGAAAAATATACCAGAAGCCACATTGCTGATTGTCGGAGGTGGTTCTCAAAGGGAGATATTGGAGCAATTTGTCGCACAAAACGATATTTCCGACGTTACATTTACTGGAAGGGTGAACAATTCCCAAATCTACGAATACCTTGACCGATCCTATATCATGCTTTCCGCCCCCACTATCGACAATATGCCCGTTTCGTTGTTGGAAGCATTTAATGCTGGTCTTTTGGTGATTTCCAGCAATGTGGGAGGAATTCCCTACATGATTGAAGACGGGAAAAACGGTTTGCTTTTCGAATCCGACAACCCACAGCAATTAGCCGAAAAAATGATTTTTGCCGTCAAATCTCCCGAACAAACACTCTCAATGACTCAATCTGCGAACGACTCATTATGGAAATACACTTGGGGAAATGTCAAACCGATGTTATTCCAAGCATACAACTACTAACAATAATACACACGCTACATTCTAAAGCTTTTTTTTATTGAACCATATGTCTTTCCGCAACTATTTATCCGAAGGTCTTTTCCTCAATTTAAGCGATCTTGCACTACATCAGTGCACTGCGAGATTTATGAAGTTCTTGCGGGAAACCAAATCTTGGACTCGAGAACAACTTGACGCCTATCAAAATGAGCGGTTACGAATGTTGGTTAAGCAAGCCGCGACCAATGTGCCTTACTATAGAGATCTTTTCACCAAGATTGGACTTTCCTACAATGACATTCAAACTAAAGAGGATCTCTACAAAATTCCTATTGTGGACAAATCCATCATGCGAGAGGAAGGTTTGGAACGTTTTACCGCAATAGGGTTCCCTGAAAAAGAACGAGTGTTGCAACGCTCTGGCGGCTCAACTGGGGAACCTGTTTCCTTTTATACTACCAAAGAGGAAAATTCGATGAATCTGGCAGCCAAGCTACAGACTTGGTATAATACAGGATATCGCCTAGGTGATCGTTATGTGAAAATCGCAAACAGCGAACGCACTAGCTGGAAGAAAAAGCTCCAAGATTTCACGAACAACTCCATCCTCATTTCTTTTTCTAACGTAGAAGAGAAAGACTTGAGAGCGACATTGGAAAAGATCGAAAGCAGCAAACCCCTGTATATTCGCTCCTACCCTCTCCCTTTATACTTGTTGGCTCAATACAAAAAGACGTGCAATGATTTTCATCACCGTCCCAAATACATCTTCACAACAGGCTCAACTTTGTCGGAAGATTATCGGGAAACAATCGAAAACGCTTTCGGATGTAAAATCATAGATTCCTATAGTTGCGAAGGCAATGCCAACGTTTCCCAAAGTCCGCAATGCAACTATTATCATGTCAGCGAGGAATTTGGCATCACCGAAGTATTGGACAAGGATAACAATCCTGTGTCGAATGGCATCGGCAGGGTCGTTTCCACCGACTTATGGAATTTTGCCCATCCCTTTTTGCGCTACGACACACAGGATTTAGTTGAAGTTTGTGAAGAGCCCTGTCCTTGTGGAAATCCACGCAAAATGATAAAACGAATTATGGGAAGAGAGTGTGAATCTTTTCTCCAATCAAACGGAAAATATTTCACAGTGCATGACCTCACGGGATTTCTAAAGAAATACGAAAACATCAACGAAGCCATTGACGCATACCAATTGGTCAAAAAGAAGGATGGAACCATAGCTTTCCGTGTGGTAGGCAATGCCCTATTTTCGACAGAATCAGAACATTTTTTGGAGAACTATTGGTCTGAACAATTCGGAAAAACCGTTTCCGTTGAAAAGGTTGACCAAATTCCCTTATTAAACAACAATAAACGATTGACCATTATCGAAGAGAAATAGCATGACTCAAACATTCCAAAATATCGACGACATCGACCTTTGCCAATGGGAATCTCTTTTGCAACACTCGTCCAATAAAAGTGCTTTTCAAACTCCTGAATGCTACAAATTTTATAGTAGTTTGTCGTTTATGGAGACTTTTGTTGCCGCCGTTGCCGAAAACAAGGAACTCAAAGGTGTGGTGGTCGGTTTCATTCTTAAAGATGGTGGCAAGATAAAGCAATTCCTTTCTCGCAGGGCAATCGTCAACGGCGGTCCACTTTTGGCCGACGACATATCGGCTGAAGCCTTTTCCGCATTAATGGAAAATTGCAAAAAGCAAATCAAGAAAAGAGCCATCTATCTTGAAATGCGTAACCTTTCGGACTACTCCAATCGAATCAAGAATTACATCGAATGCGGTTTCAAATATGAACCACATTTGGGATACATTGTAGATACGCCTTCGGAAGATGAAGTGAACCACAACATCGAGAAAAGAAGAATGCAAAGCATCCGTTCCGCTCTCAGAAACGGAGTAACCATCACTTCTCAACCCACAGAGCAGGAGTTGAGAGAGTTTTACCTCTTGCTTGAGCATTTATATAAAACTCGCGTAAAAACACCACTTTATCCTTACGAATTTTTCCAAAAGCTAGCCCAACAGCCATTCGGCCTTACCCTATTACTCAAATACGATGGGAAAATCATTGGTGGACAAATCAGTTTTTGCCTCAAGAACTATGCCGTTTACGACCTCTTCATGACCGGGGATGACATTACATACAAAAAATTGAGACCTTCCACCCTTGCCACATACTCTGGAATCCAATATGCGGCAAACAACAACTGCAACTATTGCGACTTAATGGGGGCAGGGAAGCCTGGCGAGAAATACGGTGTGCGCGACTTCAAGGCTTCTTTCGGCGGAAGATTGGTTGAATATGGAAGATGTCAATACATCTGCAATCCGTTATTGTTTTCCCTCGGGAAGGCGGGTATCTGGATTATAAAACATACGTTATGACAATTATAGAAGCATTTATTCGTTGTAAAAATAAGTTTT
The DNA here is from genome assembly GCA_018064245.1 of Candidatus Colimorpha pelethequi. Taxonomy (GTDB): domain Bacteria; phylum Bacteroidota; class Bacteroidia; order Bacteroidales; family P3; genus Colimorpha; species Colimorpha pelethequi. The sequence goes on along the minus strand of JAGHVO010000065.1, from coordinate 5,697 downwards.
TATACAATTTTGGGGTCAGATTCCCATTCAGCAAAGTTAGAGTCAAAGCATTACGACACTTAGGTTATAGTGTAGGAAACGATGTTTATTTTCCTTCAGATCTTACCATTACCTTTAACTATGTATATCATCGTGGAGAACTGATTATTGGTGATAGAGTAGCAATTGGACCCAAATGTGTTTTGGTGTTGACTTCGCATGGTAATTTTTCCAAGATTGGAAAATGTGTTAAAAAGAAACCTCAGTGTATTACAATTAATAACGATGCTTGGTTAGGCGCAGGTGTAATAGTATTACCTGGAGTTACAATTGGAGAGGGAGCTGTTATTGGTGCAGGTGCTGTGGTGACGAAAGACGTTCCTCCTTTTACTATATCAGTGGGGAACCCTGCAAGAGTAATAAAAGAAATAAATAGATGAATATTCTGATTGACATTGGGCATCCCGCCCACGTCCATTTGCTCAAAAACGTCGCCTACGAACTCAAAAAGAAAGGTCACAATCTCTTCTATTCTGTCCGCGACATACCCATTGCGAAACGATTGATGGCGACGTACGGAATGACTCCTTATATCGATTTGGGAGGAAAGAAGGACTCTCTGTGGGGAAAAGCGCAGACAGTACTTCATCAAGACTTGGCATTGCTTCGATTTGTGAGAAAGCACAAAATTGATATCGGACTGAGTTCTGGCATTGTACTGTCACATGTTTCCCGTCTCACAAAAATGGTTTCCATCAATTTTGACGACGACGATGATGCCGCAGAAAAACTTGTGGTAAAATACTGTCACCCATTGACAGATATCGTCTTTACGCCCAAATGTATTTCTCGAAAAACCCCAAATGCTTTATACTATTCGGGAACTCATGAATTAGCCTATCTCCACCCTAATCGCTTTGTTCCAGACCCAAGCATCTTAGAGAAAGCGGGACTCACTCCAAAAGACAAATTCTTCATCATGCGCTTCGTGGCTTTCAAGGGACACCATGATGTTGGTCAGGAAGGTCTTTCCTTGGAACAAAAACGAAGATTGATTAATCTCCTTTCAAAATACGGAAGAGTGATCATTACCTCCGAAAAACCTATCGAACCCGAATTTGAGAATTACCGACTACCTGTACCGCCTGAAGAAATACACTCTCTAATGGCATATGCATCGCTTTTCTTGGGCGACAGCCAAACCATGACCACAGAGGCGGCTTTGTTGGGTGTGCCCGCATTAAAATGCAACACTTTTGCCGGGAAATTGTCCGTGCCCAATATGCTGGAGCAACAATATGACCTTTGCTACGCATACCATCCTAATGATTTTGAGAAATTCTACGACCACACACACAAATTATTGGAAACACCCAACCTCAAAGCCATTTGGGAAACCAAACGCAATCGCTTTTTAAAAGACAATATTGACACTACCGCTTTCTTTACATGGTTCATCGAAAACTATCCCAAAAGCAAACAGTCATTCTTGGACAATCCCCAAATACAATATCAATTCAAATAGATGGACTTTACGCTCAAAAAATACAGAGAACTTTTAGTCGCTCTAAAGGATTATGGCAATGTAATCCTTCGGCACGATGTGGACAAAAAGCCTCAAAACAGTTTGAAGACTGCACGCATTGAACATGAGTTGGGATGGAAAGCCATTTATTATTTCCGCGCAGTCCCCGAAAGTTGGAACGAAGGCATTATCAAGGAAATCGCCTCTCTAGGACACGAAATAGGTTATCATTACGAATCGCTGACCACCTGCAAAGGAAACATCGATGCCGCTTACGAGGATTTCTGCAAAAACCTGCAACGTTTACGAACAATCGTTCCTGTAGAAAGCATCTGTATGCATGGAAGCCCAAAATCGCCGTGGGATAGCAAAGATTTATGGAAGAAATACAGTTACAAAGAGCTTGGAATTACTTTCGAACCATATTTGGACACGGATTTTTCCAAAACATTCTATATTACCGATACGGGAAGACGGTGGGATGGATACAAAGTCAGCGTGCGAGACAAAATTCCCGTCTACCAAGACATCTGGCTACAGAAAAAGCTCACTTATCATACTTCAAATGATATCATTAGTGCCATACACAACTCCATATTTCCTCATGATATAATGATGACCACACATCCACAGCGCTGGTCTGACAATATTGTTGACTGGACAATAGAAATGCTTTTGCAAAATACCAAAAACATTATCAAGAGAATCCTCGTTAAGAACAAAGCAAATCAGCGACAATAATTCAAATAAAATTCGTATCTTTGCACATTAATTTCAGATTATGAAAAGACAGAATAAAACATCACGGATTTTCCTAATTGCCATTACTTTATTAGTATTAGCAACCTCTTGCGTAACACCTAGGAAGGTTAATTATTTGCAAGACATGACGCCTGAGAGCCAAATCGAATTGGAAAACCGATTTGAAGCCGTAGTCTCCCCCTACGACGAACTATTCATTCATGTATTCAGTCAACGCAACCCCGAATTGGCGCAACCTTTTAATATCAGTCAAACTAATAATTTTGGCTATACGGGAGGTCAATCAATGCAAACCTACCTGGTTGACATTAATGGCAACATCCAAATCCCAGTCTTGGGAGATGTGCATGTTGCAGGACTTACTCGCTTGAAAATCCAAGACACAATCGCTTCCCTTCTCAAGCAAGAAGGTTATCTGACCGATCCACTCATTCAGGTTAGATTCGCCAACTTTAAGATATTCTTCTTGGGAGCATCCGGCAGCAAAACCATTACCATCAACAACGAACGTTGTACCTTTTTGGAAGCCTTGGCACTTTCTGGCGGATTGAACGACTATACCAAAAGGAGCAAAGTAGGAGTGATGAGAGAGGTGAATGGGAAAATGACCTTACGATATCTTGATCCTCGCTCCTCCGAGGTTTTCAATGACCCCTACTTTATGTTGCAACAAAATGACATCATTATCACAGAGTACAGAAGAGTCAAATTTGCTCGTGACAATTGGAACACCACCCTTTCTTGGATTACATCAATAACCTCCTTTGCCTCCCTTGCAACTTCTATTTTAGTGTACCTTACCCTCAACAACCAACAACAATACTAACACACCATGAGCGATAACCATATTGAAACCGAAGAAGCCGCTTTTCTGGAAGAGAAAAAAGCGAATGCATTCCACGTCAAGGATGTATTGTTCCTCATTCTCCAGAATTGGTATTGGTTGATTTTGTTTGCTATTTTGGGCGCAGCCATTGCATACATCTATGTAAAACAGCAAGATAGAATATATACCAGCAATGCACGCATCCTTATCAAAAGCAGCACAGCAAATTCGAGTACTTCTTATAGAGAAGCCGTAGGTCGTAGCATTATCGACCGACAGCTATACAACAGCCCCATCAACAACGAGATGTTGTTGCTTACCTCAAAAACCACAATGTTTGAGGTTGTTAGCAATCTCGGAATCAACACGACATATCTTGCAAAAACCAAATACATGAAACGTGAAAAAGACCTTTATAGAGACAGTCCTATTCGCGTTCAGTTTATTGACAATGGTGATGGTCGCTACCAAACACTCACGATCACTCCTTTAGACAAAAAATTCATCAAGGTTCATAACGCAGGATACAAGCCTTTTGTGGCACGTTTCATCGACACGATTCCCACTCCTGAAGGTCGCATTATTGTGGAACCTACTTGGTATTTAACAGATGAATACTACAATATTCCAATTACAGTAAAAAACTGTCCTGCCATGGATGCGGCGGACATTTATAGAAGTCAATTAAGTGTCTCTAACCAAAATGACAACACAATGGTATCACTATCGATTCAAGACAAATCCGCCCAAAGAGCAGCTGATATTTTGAACGAAGTGATTGCCGTATACAACAATGACGCCATCAACGACAAAAAACGCATCATTGCAAACACATACGACTACATCAATGAACGTATGTCACTCCTTGACAGGGAACTCGTATCAAAAGAGTCTGAAATCGCATCGTTTAAGCGCAATAATCAATTGTTGGACATCGATGCGTTAGGACAGAATTACATCAACACCTCTATCAAGACTTCCGAAGAAATTGACGTATTACAACGCCAAATGGCATTGGCTCGTTATTTGACCCAAGTCAACAAAAACAATGATGACAATAAGTTGATTCCCATTACTACTGAGATTGATGATGCCAATGTGATGAGTGTCATCAAACAGTTTAATGATTTGGTTCTGAAGATTGGCAAATACGAAAACGCCCAAACCTCGAACAATCCTGTTGTCAAAAATATGATCCAAGAACAATCGGCATTGAAATACAACTTGGATTTATTGTTGGCAAACTACATTGACATCCTCAAAGAACGCATAAATGGCGCAAAGGGCATAATCAATTCCAACGCGGCAAAAATGCAACTTGTTCCACAAAAACAAGTTTACATTGACAGTGTTGGACGTATTCAAAAAATCAAGGAACAACTATACTTGGCCCTTCTTTCCAGACGTGAGGAACTTATGATTTCTCAACCCGCCATTGAAGGCAATGCCAAAGTCATTGATGCAGCACGTGTTAATCCTTCACATGTATTTCCGAATGAAAAGAAGACCATAATGTTGGGTATTTTGTTAGGCATGGCCATTCCCATTGCATTCTTCTTTATTCGTCGACTTCTTGACACTAAAGTCAAGACCCACCGAGATGTTGAAGCCGGAACGAACGCGCCGTTCTTATGCGAAATTCCTGCAAAAGACAAAACCGACCAACGCGATATTGTTGTCATCAGCAACACTCACGACCCCATCTCTGAATCATTCAGAATGCTTCGAACAAATATCGAATACATGGGCGATGTGGAACAGAAGAACAAGGTAATTATGATTACTTCTATGTTCCCTGCTTCAGGAAAGACTTTTGTCTCGACGAATTTAGGAGCCAGTTTTGCAACGTCAGGAAAGAAAGTTCTTTTGATTGACCTTGACTTGAGAAAAGGTTCTTTGACCAAGAGAATCAGCAGTCGCCGCGAACCAGGACTTTCCAACTATCTGGCTGGCAAGACAGACGATTTCAGGTCTCTCATCAAACACAATTGTATTACCGACAATATCGACGGACTTTTCTCGGGTCCCATTCCTCCCAACCCCGCTGAATTACTCAGCGGTAACAGATTGGACGCTATGATGGAAGAACTGAGAAAAGAATATGACTACATCTTCTTGGATTGCGTTCCTGCAGGCTTGGTTGTTGATGCCGGCATTATCAAACGTATTGCCGATAGTACCCTCTTCGTCATTAGAGCTCGTTCATTCGACAAGAGAGGTCTGGCCGATATCGAAAACATGTATGCCAACAATAACTTCCCGTCGATGAGTATCGTCTTGAATGATGTCATTTACGAAAAACCAAATCGCTACCAAAGAAAACATGGTTACGGATACGGCTATGGTTACGGTTACGGTTATGGATATGGTTACGGCTATGGTTACGGTTACGGCTATGGATATGGTTACGGCTATGGCGACGATGACGACAAAAAAGATGATGAAAAGCTGAAGATATAATTCCAAATTAGCAATTGTCAATAGAGGCGGGGGGGGGGGGGGTGGGGCCCGCGCGGTATTTTTTTTAAAAAAAAAAAAAAAAAATTATTTATAAAAACAAAAAAAAACCATCAACAAAACAAAAAAACCCCCCCACGGCGATAAA
>JAGHVO010000032.1 GCA_018064245.1 Candidatus Colimorpha pelethequi | reverse complement strand
ACGCTTTAGTTTTGAATGTTAAAATTTTAGCAAATTTCCTGCAGCCGGTGTGTTTTCTCTTTGCTTCGTTTCTCTTTTGCACAAGCAAAAGAGAAATGAAGGATCTCTCGCTGGGCTTTGCTGTCGAAAATGCCACTGGCATTTTCTTCATATTTGCTTCCGTTTCTCTTTTGTGAAGAAAGCCTGTGGCTTTCGATAGCGGTGCCATTGGGCATTACGAGCGGAGCGATGTAAAGCGGAGAATAATAAAGCAAAAGAGAAATGAAGAAACATCTTATAAGCAAAAGAGGATAGAATGGAACGTTATAATTACAAACATTCGAAAACTTAATTAGTAACTATTAAAAAAAAGAGGCGCAATTTGCGCCTCTTTTTTTATTGTCAGTTCATCAGTTCACTAAACCAACTGTTTCGCCACTTCCATGGCTTTTTGGAGACCGTCGAGGTTCTTGCCACCTGCGGTAGCCAATCCAGGCTGGCCGCCGCCACCGCCTTGGATTTCCTTGCCGGCGGTGCGTACGATGTTGGAGGCGTTCTTGCCGGCATCCACGCGGTTCTGTCCGAGGGCTACCAAGAGCGAAGGCTTGTCGCCAAAGGAGGAGCCAAGCACGAGAGCCATGTCGGGACAGTCGTTGCGGAGCTGCATCATTGCGTCACGCAACTGGTTGAGGTCGCAATCCATGCGCTCTACGAGGATGGGGTTCTGCTGCAGCTTTTCCTGCAATTGTCGGCGCAGGGCGTTGGCCTGCTCTTGCTGGAACTTGGCGATTTCGGCGCGCAGCGCGGAGTTGTCGTCTTGTAGTTTCTGCACGGCTGCCGAGAGGTCTTTGGGGTTCTTGAGGAGCTCTTTCACGCCATCGAGCTGGTCTTGCATATTATTGCAATACATCTCGGCTGCGGCACCCGTAACGGCTTCGATGCGGCGCATACCGGCAGCCACGGCACCTTCGCTCACGATACGGAACGAACCGATGTGACCCGTGTTGGCGATGTGCGTACCGCCGCAGAACTCGACGCTTTCGCCGAACTTCACCACGCGCACGAACTCACCGTATTTCTCTCCGAAAAGCGCCATTGCACCCAATTTCTGCGCCTCGGCGATGGGCATTGCTCTGTGTTCCTCTAATGCGATGGCGTGGCGGATGTCGATGTTCACCTGCTTCTCCACTTCGCGGATTTCCTCCTTGGTCATCTTGGCGAAATGGCTGAAGTCGAAACGCAGACGCTGGTCGTCAACGCTGGAGCCTTTCTGCTCGACATGCGTACCTAATACGTTGCGCAAAGCCTTGTGCAACAAGTGAGTGGAAGAGTGGTTGCACTCAATGGCGAAACGACGGCACTTGTCCACCTCTGCCTTGAAAGTGAGCGAGAGGTCGGAAGGCAGCTTTTGGACGATATGCACGATGAGGTTATTCTCTTTCTTGGTGTCGATGATGGGAATGACTTCGTCGGAAGAGCAGATGGTGCCTTTGTCGCCCACCTGTCCGCCAGCTTCGCCGTAGAAAGGAGTTTGGTCGAACACAAGTTGGAAGAACTCACGGTCTTTGGTCTTGACTTTGCGGTAGCGAACGATTTCCACTTCGGAAACGAGCGTGTCGTAGCCGATGAATTTCTGTTCCACGCCGGCTTTCAGCTCTACCCAGTCGTCGTTTTCCACGGCAGCCGCTGCGCGAGAGCGTTCCTTTTGTGCGGCGAGACCTTTCTGGAATCCGTCCATATCTACGCTCCAGCCTTTTTCCGAAGCCATTAGTTGCGTGAGGTCGATGGGGAATCCGTAGGTGTCGAAAAGCTCAAAGGCAAAGTCGCCGTCGATGATTTGTGGTCTGTGGTCTGTGATCTGTGAACTGTGAGCTGTGATGTAGGTCTCGAAACGGTTGATTCCGTTGGCGAGGGTCTTGAGGAACGACTGCTCTTCTTCGAGTATGATGCGCTGGATGAGTTCCTGTTGCTTCTGGAGTTCGGGGAACTGATGTCCCATCTGTCCCACGAGGGTGGGAACGAGGGTGTTGATGAAAGGTTCCTTGAAACCGAGGAAGGTGTAGCCGTAGCGTACGGCGCGGCGCAGGATGCGACGGATGACATAGCCAGCCTTGGCGTTGGAGGGCAGCTGACCGTCGGCAATGGAGAAACTTACGGCTCTGAGGTGGTCGGCGCATACGCGGAGCGCGATGTCGATCTGCTCGTCCTTGCCGTAGGTCTTTCCCGCCTTGCGGGCAAGTTCTTGGATAAGCGGCTGGAAGACATCGGTGTCGTAGTTCGACTTCTTGCCCTGCATTACCATGCAGAGACGCTCAAAGCCCATTCCTGTATCGATGTGTTTTGCTTTCAGCGGTTCCAAAGTGCCGTTTGCCAGACGGTTGAATTGCATGAACACGAGGTTCCATATTTCGATAACCAAGGGGTTGTCCTTGTTTACGAGGTCTTTTCCGGGGATTTTGGCCTTTTCTTCGGCATCGCGCAGATCGACATGGATTTCGCTACAAGGACCGCAAGGACCCTGTTCGCCCATTTCCCAGAAATTGTCTTTCTTCGAGCCCTTGAGGATGCGCTCTTCGGCAATGTGCTCTTTCCAAAATTCGTAGGCCTCCATGTCCATTTCGAGACCTTCTTTCTCATCGCCGCCAAAAACAGTGACGTAGAGGTTGTTCTTGTCGATTTTCATCACCTCGGTGAGAAATTCCCAACCAAAGGCGATAGCCTCCTTCTTGAAATAGTCGCCGAAGGACCAGTTGCCCAGCATCTCGAACATCGTGTGGTGATAGGTGTCGTGTCCCACCTCTTCGAGGTCGTTGTGCTTGCCGCTCACACGCAGACATTTCTGCGAGTCGCAGGCGCGAGGGTAGGGGGCGGCGGCATTGCCAAGGAAGATGTCCTTGAACTGGTTCATGCCTGCATTGGTGAACATCAACGTAGGGTCGTTCTTTACCACCATCGGCGAGGACGGCACGATGTGGTGGTTTTTGCTTTCAAAAAATTTAAGAAACTGCGATCTAATTTCGTTCGAAGTCATGGTATGAAGATTTTCAGATTTACAGATTGTTAGATTTACAGATTGTTAGATTGTTAGATTTTAATTTTCAGTCCTTTAAAGTTAAGGTCAAAGTTAAGGTCAAGGTTAATGTTAAGGTCAAGGTTAAGGTCAAAGTTATTAAAATTCTTCCCGTTCCACAAGGAGAATGGCGTTTTGAGGAACGATGAAGTATTTTTCGTTGTCGTATTTGATTTCCACGGCGCTTTTCTGCAGAAAGATGGCGAGGTCGCCAGGCTGCACTTGTAACGGCAAATACTTGGGTTCCTTGTCTTTGGGATTCCAGTCCTCGTCCATGTCCATGTTAGGCAAAGCGTATCCCGGACCACATTTGAGGATGTATCCCGTTTGGATTTCCTCTTTCTCCTGATATCCTGCGGGGAGGTAAAGACCGCTCTTGGTCTTTTTGGCGGCGTTCCCTGGCTGAATCAGTACACGGTCGCCCACCACATGTATCTTGTCTAAGTTCTTTTGCATAATTCTTTGATAATGAATGGTAAAATGGGCGGCGGCGAAGCTGCCGTCCATTCTCACACAAAATTGCAAAGTTACGAAAAAAAATCTTAACTCCTTTCTTTTTCTAACTGCTTCGCCCAAATATAGCACTCTCGCCTCCCTCGTCCAAAGTAAACGATGTTTTTCTTCCTATAAATCAATATTTTTTGCTATCTTTGCAAATTAATGTGATTGGTTACCGTGAGTAGTGATTGGGAATTAGGAAATTCCTACACACAGTTCACGGATTGTCTTAAAACTCATTTAGATGAAACGTCTCAATATCCTCTTCGTCCTCATCTTTTCTTGCTTCTCTGTTTCTGCCCAGCAAAACGACCCTTGGCAGATTGTGATAGATTCGTGTCGTAATGGCAGCTATAGCGAAGTGTATCCTTTGGCTCGGAGTTTGTTTGAAAAGTCATTGAAAAATGGTGATTCCCAAGAACTTCTCCGTTCGTCGGTGTATCTTTGCGGGGTGGATTATTGTTTCAGGGAGTCGCCTATGGACTCGGCTGTTTATAGGCTCAACGCCATTATGCCTTTGCTAAAACCTGTGGAGCGTGACGTGGCGCGCGCCTTGCTCGTAAGAGAGTATCAGTATTTTTGCCATTACGGCTATGGAAACAATGAAATCCAGTCCACCGACAACCCCGACTCCGACTACAAATATTGGGGCGCAAAACGTTGCCAAGATACCATAGATGCATTGGTGGATCGTATCCTCAGCGACAAGGAAATGCTTCGGAGTGTGGCGCCGGAGCGTTTTGCCTATGTCTTCGATACGGTTTCGTTCTCCAACGATGGTTACGCCGTAAGAGAATTTACCCCTACGCTCTATGAAATGTTGTTGGCTTCAGTGCTTGAAGATGTGAAACAGATTGCAGGAGAAACGTTTGGCGTTGATTTTAAAGAGTTGTTGGCCCTTGAACATGCTGAGTCGAGGATGATTTGGCTGCTTGGTGAATGGGCACGAGGTGTGGAACGTGTTGGTGTGGAAAGTTGTTTGGGATTTGAGGTCTATCGATGGGGATATTTGTACCGTAAGGCAGTGTCGAGATATACAGAAAACCTTTCTTGCGTTCGGGCTTTGGAACGTGAGGTTCGATGGTTCGACTCGCTTGGTGTGGAGTCCGAGAATTTGGCGGTGCTATATTCCCTCCTTGCCGATATGTGGAGTAATATGGGCTTTCCAGACAGTTCGATGAGGTGTTGCAATGAGGTTGTGGCTCGGTGGAAAGGTACTGAAATGGCAGGCCAATGTACCCAGTTGTTGCAGGAAATCTGTAAGCCATGGGCGAAACTCTATGTCGAAACGGCTCCCTGTTCCAATGCTTCGGTGCCTGCCTTGGTGGAATATAGGAATTTGGATTCCTTGTATTTCTTTCGCTATTGGGCGCGAAAAATGAATGATTCAGTGTTGCGGACAGAACCCTTGCAGCAATGGAGCGTAGCGTTGCCTAAACATGATGATGTCCACAATCACAGTGCGCTAGTTCCAATTCCCCCCATTCCGCAAGGCAGGTGGTTTATTGTGCTTTCTACAACACCCAATCCGCTTGACGGCATTTGGGGATATACTTTACAGGAGTCCTATGATGTTTTAATGCTTTTTTCCGACACCGTGGTAAAGGGTGGCTATATCGTTAACGGCAACGTGATTGTAGTGGATCGCATGAGTGGCGAGCCTCTCGAAGGTGTTCCTGTCACAAATTCCTATAGCGTTAGTCCGGGTAAAGGTGCGGGTAGTCATCTCACCGCTACTACCGACCATAGAGGTGTTGCTTTTATTGACGTGACGCGCATTCCTAATGATAGTCATACCGATTGCGTCTTTACGACTTATAAAGATTATCAATGTAGAAAGGAACGGAATAGGATATGGTACACACCTCATGATGATGGTGAGGTTTCGGGTTCGGTTGTCATTGATCGTCCTATTTACCGCCAAGGCGACACAGTCCATTTCGCCTTTGTCACTGCCCGCTTTTGGGGGTTTCTTAAGTCTAAGCCTCTGAAGTCAAAGAAATACCTCGTCCGGCTGTACAGGTCCCGTGACGAGGTCCTTGATTCCTTGTGGATCGTAACCGATGAATGGGGCGAGGCGGATGGCAGTTTTATTATCCCCTCATCGGCTAAGAGTGGCGAGTATTCGATGGAAATTATTCCAAAATACGCTTTGGAGGAAGATGATTACTCGTGGGATGAATGGACAAGAGCGCATTTTTCCGTCGAGCCTCTTCGTCAGCCGCACTTCAAAATAGAGCTCTCGTTGGCGGATACCTTAGTGTACTTCGATAGACCTTTTACAATTAAAGGCAGGGCGATAGGTTACAATGGTATGCCTGTGGCAGATGCTGAGGTCCGCTTTGCTTCGGAGTCCTTGAAACTGGATGAATGGTCTGATACCAACAAAATTAAGACCGACTCTTTGGGAAATTTCTCCATCTCGTTGGGTCCCGTCAAAAACAATGGAAGTGACTATCAGAGTGTAGTGGTTAACGTGTGGGTTACAGACCCTTCTGGCGAGACGCATCAGGATTTATTCTCTTTCGGCATTAAGGAAAAACCGGTGAAGTTGCAGTTCGTTAAAGAAAACCAATTGTACTCACAATCGTTTCAATATCCAACGTTGCAATTCAATATCTGGCCGGTTCGATGCACCGATTCTCGTGGCATTCCGCTTCGGATGGACCTTGGTTGCAGACTCTCTCGTTTGCGTAAACCAGACATACTATTGCCATCCCCATTCAGCCATAAACGCTCTTACGAGCAATCGCTTTCCCAAGAGGAGTTTTCGAAACTATTCCCCAATTATGCCTATGATCCCAAATGCGGTGATTATACCTTGTGGGAGGTGGATTCGGTGGTTTACGACCTTTCGCTCGCTACCGACTCCAACGGCAGGCTTCAGCTCCCGGTTCCTGAAAATTTGCCTTCGGGGGTCTATAAGATTGAAGTCGATCATCCTTTGTCTGATGGACTTGAAGACTTTATCGTCTATCATCAACCTCACGAGACAAAACCGCAGACTCCCGACATGCTTTATTGCGAGGCCTCTCCCTCTTTCGTAGAAGTAGGCGATTCCATAAGGCTGCGTCTTTCCACCCCTTTGCCTCAACTTCGGGTTGTTATGGAAGTGTCTGAAAATAATATTAACGATCTTGAGCATTCCGAAATTCAATGGATTACGCTGTCCAATGAGGTGAAAGAGTTCTCCTTCCCGGTCAATGAACGTATGCTTGGCAAGACCATCGGCATTAAGGTGTATGCCATACAAAATCTCGCTTCGTTCTCCCGTGCTTTCTCCTTTATCGTTCAACCACATCACCAACTCAAACTTGACATATCAACCTTCCGAGACCATATCCAGTCGGGCAGGCAGCAGCGGTGGACGCTTGGCGTAAAAGACGAACAAGACAGGGGGCAATCTGCCAGAATGATACTCACAATGTTTGACAAGTCTCTTTACGAAAGTCCTTCGTCCTACGAATCCCATTGTCCCTATTGCTATCAAACGCTTTTCCCCGATTCGTTCGACCTCATCTATATCGATCCATTTCGCTGCGACGAAAATTCCTATTCCGATTGGAGAGTCAATGTCTCTGCTCAAACGCCTTCAAGAAACCGACTCTCTTTTAATCTTCCCACGCCGAACTATTTTACATTAGCACTCTTGCAAAACATCATTCCTGTTTCCCTGAAAGATGGTGTTTGGTGCTCTAACTCCAATCTACATGGTGTCATAACTGACCAAAAGACGGGTGAACCATTGCCGTTTGTCAACATCGTTCTCAAGCAAGATGGTTTGACTATTATTGGTACGCAAACTGATTTTGATGGCATTTACTCTTTCCGCAATCTTCCAGTAGGAAGCTACGAAATGGAAATCGCTTATATCGGATATGCAAAAATGATCTGTAAGGTGCAGATCGGTAAAGACGGAAGTTCATTGGCTTTCAACCAACAATTACAGCCTACAGCAACAAACCTTGATGAGGTTGTAATTGTTGCCTATGCACCTATTATTGAATTTGGCGATGCGGAAAGTATTATGCATATGACAATTGACGATGTTGCTATGCTTTTTGGCTCTCGGTTCTCCGATTCACAAACCAATAATCTCCATCTGCGCCAAAATCTCAGTTCACTCGCTTTTTTCCGCCCCGACATTGTTTCCAACCGCAAAGGCAAGGCAACATTGGAATTTACCGCTCCCGACCGTCTCACCGAGTGGGACATCTTCGGTGTGGCTTGGACCAAGGACATGAAAATCGGTTCGTTCAATTTCTCCACCGTTACCTCCAATCCGCTTATGGTGCAGCCCCTTGTGCCTCGGTTCCTCCGGCAGGGCGACACTATCGATTTCGCCGTGAAGGTTTCCAACGCCTCCGACAGCCTACGGGAAGCGCAAATGACAATTGAGCTTCAAGGCAGGGTGGGAGAGAAGGACTCTCTCTTCTTCCTGCAATCTCAGTCGGGATTGAAACTTGAGGCCAATGCCTCGCAGACGCTCAAGTTCCGCATTCCCGTCCCGAAGGACCTGCAAACAGCCCGCTACAAAGTCACGGCGCAGTCGCCCGACGCAAACGACGGCGAGCAGGACTACATCCCCGTGCTGCCCAACAAGGAACTCGTTACGCAGAGCCTCGCCATATACCTCAACGGCAAGGGCGAAAAACATTTCACCCTCACAGCGCCCAATTCTCAATTCTCAATTGTAAATTCACAATTCACACTCACTCCCAATCCGCTGTGGCTGGCGCTCGCCTCAATGCCTTACCTTCAGGAACTGAAAAACCCCAGCACACTCTACCTCGCCAACACCCTGGCGGCAGACCTCATGTCGCAAAGCATTCTGAAGACCTATCCCCAGTTAAGGGAAAAACTCGCCGCAGTCATTGCCCAGCCATCAACTCCTTCGAATTCAATTCAACAAATCAACAAATCAACAAATCAACAACTATTCTCCAATCCCGAAGCCATCGAAACGCGCATTGATGAGAACCTCGACAAATTGGTCAACTCCCACAACCCCGACGGCGGCTGGAGCTGGATGCCCGAACAAGGAGAGTCGAGTGTGTATGTTACCCGCAGCATTCTCGAAACGCTCCATATTCCAATCAACAATTCAACAAATCAACAACTCAACAGTTCAACAGTTTGCAATGCCCTCCGCTACATAGACGGTCAGATGGAGATGCTACACCGCGACACCTTAGCCCCTCAACTCAACAACTCAACAACTCAACAACTCAACATCATTGAGTACCTCTATCTTCGCTCAATCTATCCCTTCAACGACACCCTTTCGCATCCCGCCTTCCACGACTGGTACGCCCAAATCAAGCAAGACCTCCAACCCCTCTCAACTCAACAAATAAACAACTCAACAAATAAACATTCTCTCCGTACCTCCGCCCGTCTTGCCCAAATCTTTTACCTCAATGGCGACACTGCAATAGCCCAGGAACTGGTGCGCCGCCTCAAGCAGCGCTCGCTTCTCAGCGATGAAATGGGGATGTATTGGCGCGACAACCTTGGCGGATGCTACTACTATCAACGTCCCATTGAGACCCAGGCGCTCCTCATTGAGACTTTCGCCCTCATCACGCCGCAAGACACCGAGAGCGTAGCACTCATGCAGCAGTGGCTCCTCAAACAGAAGCAGACCACCCATTGGGGCTCCGACATGGCGACCCTCGCCGCCATCAAAGCCTTGCTCATCCCCTCAGCTCTCAATTCTCAACTCAACAACTCAACAACTCGACAACTCAACAATCCAAGCACCACCCTCAAGGCAGGTCCGTACACCCTCGTGGCGAAGGATTCGTTCGCTCCCGTAACGCAAAGTTTCGACCATTTCACGCCCGACATGGGCGAGATCACCCTTTCCAAGTCCGAACCAGGGATTGTGTGGGGTGCAGCCTACATCCAGTATTTCGCACCCCTCGACAGCATCCCCTACAACGAGATGGGAATCAAACTCAAGAAAGAACTCTACATTGTCCAGCCCGACGGATCGCTCCGAATGGCAAAGCAATTCAAGGTGGGCGACAAAGTGCGTGTACGCATCCTCATCGACTGCGACCGCACCCTGGAATATCTTGAACTCAAGGACCAGCGCTCTGGAGCCTTCGAGCCGTGCAGCACAAGGTCGGGATGGGAATGGAACGACGGACTGCGCTACTATGTCTCTGTGGAAAACAGCTCCACCTCCTGCTACATCGATCGCCTCAACAAAGGCCAGTATCTCGTCGAGTACGACCTCTGGGTGAACGCCTCGGGTTCCTTCACCGAAGGCATAGCCACCATGCAGTGCCTCTACGCCCCCGAATTCCGATCTAATACCCCTGGTAGTAGAATCCAGGTGATTGAAAATTAATCAAATGTAATTGAGAATTGAGTAAAATGTAATTAAGAATTGAGTAAAATGTAATCGAAAATTGAGTAAAATATCTCAATTCTCAAGGTCAAGGTTAAGGTCAAGGTTAAGGTTGATGTCAATGTCAAGGTTTTAAATTCTCTCTTCTCAAAGTGCAGAAAAATGTAAAAAATCGCAATTTTGTCTGCGGATTTTTGTGGAATTTGTCGAAATTAGGTGCTGGAAAATGTAAAAATCTGCGATAAAAAGCAGAGACGCAATATTTTGCGTCTCTACAAAATGTTCAAGTGAGCAATCAACCGAATTTGGTTTAATGGTTTACTCTTTTTAAAATAATTTCGTCTGAGTTGTAGTATGTGCTTGTTGAGGCGCCGACGTTGCCACGATGGAAATAGACGTTGAGGATGATCCAGCACGATGCAGGGCTTCCGTCGCGTTGGGCGGGTTCCCATTTCGGCATGTTACGAACTGCTTCCAGAACATTTTTGTCTATTTTTTCGTTGATGCCTTTTACTTGCTGCACTTCCGCAATCGTACCGTCGCTTTCGATTTGAACCTGAAAATAGCAGTTCAGCTCTTCGGGTCCCTCGACCAACGACCTATCTACATGTGTCTGGAAATACCGTGTCATTGCATAGTTCCCTTTCGGAAACTGCGCACTCTTGGTGTTTGAAACCATGTCATAGATATGCTTCGGCGTTACAATCCAACACGGTTTTCTGGTTGTGTCAATTCCATCAAGTACTTTGCCCTTTATAGCGGTCAGCATTTCGACCGACAGGGAGTCTTCGGAATGTGTTGCGCAATAGCTTCTTGCGGCAGCCTCATCGGAAAAGATGGGATAATCCAGCGTGATGGGTGTTTCAATTCCTGAACGATAGAGTTTCGTCACCTTTCCCTCGACTATCTCCAACGTGAAAAGCGGAACAGTCCCAATGGTGTCGTTGTTGGTAACAAGAGGCCGAGATATGGCGTAATCGCCATTGGCTGCATCTTGACAAATGGTGACTGTGTCCATTGGGGTGTCGCTGTTTTGATTCTTGAATTGACAGTTGGCAAACAGGACCAAAGCTGCGATGGGCAGCGCCATCAGCGGTGTGAGTCCGCCGAAACGGGATTTTGATTGTGTCATCATGGTAATACGTTTTTGGGTTATTTTATAATCGAAATTGTTTCCAATAGGACAGTAGCGGTGGCCGCTTACTTCGTGATAGAACAGTGCGGCGTAATCGCTTCCTGTAGCTTTGCCGAGCATTTTCTTGTCGGCTATGTATTCGTGCAGACGCCTCAGCTCGCGGCAGTAGAGCCATGCAAAAGGATTGAACCACAGCAAAACCTTCGCGAGCTCTGCAAATGAGATGTCGAGACTGTGATGTTGGCGTACATGCACTTGCTCGTGTCCGATGAGTTGCTGCACCTCTTCGTCCGTGAATCCCTTGCGTCCCACCACGATATGACCGAAAAACGAGAATGCGGGTGTCTCGTCGTCCAAAAACGCAATGTTTTGTGCGTTGAAGTTGAATTGATGAAGCTTGCGAATGGTAGTGCAGAACCTTATCAATAATAGGATAAGCATCACGGCGCATCCCGCAATATATAGTAAATGGAGTGCAGTGAGCAGTGAACTGTCGGTAGATTGATAGGTATGTTCTTGTGTCCCGAGTGTGCCGTTTTGAGCCTCTGTTGTTGGGACGTCTTCGGCGGAAAGTGAGAAATACTCCATCCCACTTGCAGTAACCATTGGTCCTTGGAAATCGCTTCCCGATTCGCAATCTGTGGTTGGAATGGAATAGGGTAGAAGTAAGGCAAAATCCTGCTCCGCTACCGTAATGCGTATCGCGGGAAGCGTCAGCGAGAGCGCCAATGTGCCTAATAGGTACCATCGCACCATCTGAAAACGGGTCTCCTTGCGCATAAGGAGCCAATAGACTCCAAAAAACAGCGTGGAGCCGATTGTGGCAAGAATGAGATAGCGAGTCATTTTTCGTTGCGTTTTTGTTCAATGATACGTTCCAGGGCGGCAAGGTCTTCTTCGCTGATATTCTTGTCGTTGATGAAAAACGATACCAACGAGGCATAGCTGGTGTCGAAATAGTTCTTTACCAAAGCGCCCAACATTTTCCCACTGTAGTCCTTTTTGCTGACCAATGGATAGTATTGGTTGTTACCGTTGTAGTCCTTGTGCCCCACAAATCCCTTCTGTTCGAGTATGCGAACGATGGAAAGCACTGTGCGATAAGCGGGTTTAGGTTCCTTGACGGTGTTGGCAATTTCTCCGGCAAATCCCTTGCCCAGTTGCCATACTGCTTGCATCACTTGCTCTTCAGCTTTCGTGAGTGTGTCTGTTTCTTGTTTTGTCTTACGTGCCATTTTTTTTGTGTGTTTTGATTTTACTATAATAAACGAGATGTTTTGGATTATATTGTGTATATA
>JAGHVO010000044.1 GCA_018064245.1 Candidatus Colimorpha pelethequi | reverse complement strand
TTTTTTTTTTTTTTTTGTATGCGCAAATAATTATAATATAATGTGATAAAATTTATCAATCATACAGAATTTAACATTTGATGGCTTCGGCTTCGGCAGAGGTGGTGAGGGGTTAGACGATAATATCCGGGTATTTGATGACATAGCTGCCCACAAAGAGCCCTGCCACAACGGCGCAGATTACGGCGATGTCCCATCGTACTATCCACCGTGGCGGTCGTCCGAGGATTTCCTGCACCTCCTCGCTGCGAAGGTTGGAGATCACTTCTTTGTGCATGTTGGAATTGATTGATGTTTTAGTGCTTAAGGCGTGTCGTTACTATAGCTCGGAAATCCATTTGTCAAGAGCTGATTTCAAAGAAGGATTAGCCGTCATATTCAAAAAGTCATTTCGAGGCAAAATGGAGTTTTTATGCGATGCGAATAATTCTTGTAGGTACTTGTCAAGTTCGCATTGTGGGCAAGACAGGTTTGATTGTTCTAATCGATAAGGACCTTTGTGGTAGATGGCAATGGATGCGTCTTGTGTGGATACATCGTGTATGTCTTTTATCGGCAATGGCGTTGTGGCGTATTCTATTGTGCCTTGATATAGTTCTATTTGGTCTTCGTATCCTTTTTTGTTGTGCTTTAGATATTGCAGTTTGAGGTATTCTGTCACACTTTCGCTAATTGCGTAATCTCGATATTCAAAAAACAATCGATTCCCCCACCATTGGTGGGCCACTTCGTGCGGTACCCACGAATAATCGGGCATCATTTCATATATTGCAAGAAAAATATCGTTGAAAAGAATCATGTCTTGAATCGACTGGCAAAGCGTAAAAGTGGAATCGATTATTTCAACAATGTGCATCGGATATGTTGATAGAGAATCTTGGAAAAAATTGGCATAGAAATCATAGGCTTCCATAAATGTTAGGAAGAAGCTGCATGTGTCTCTCTTTGAATTTTTTATGTCGTGATAGAAATAGAACGGGCGAGAGTGAGTTCTGTCGATTTCCAATTGGTAGATGTCTTTAGGAAGCATGATGAGATGAATCTCGTAGGCGAGATTGACGGTATGTTGGCTTGCCGATTCATTGCCACAGATTATGTAATATGATGGTGCGCCAATACTCACTGAAGCCGTCAGTAATTCGTTTTCTCGATAGGGATACCAATGGTTTTCCCGTCGAAGGCATAACGCCCCATCGTTGGTTTTGTAATAGGTAATCGGAATAGTGTATGCAATATGAAGTGTTTCTCCGTTTGTTGGTTGATGAAGTCTTACCGTGTCGCCAAATCGGGTGAAATGGATTGGATTGTTATCATTGGTAATCCACTTTATAGGAATGATGTTGGATAGTAGAAAGTAGTCCGATTCCGAATAAACGTTACCGATACTATAATCGCACACAACATTCATAGAATCATTTTGAAGGTCGCAATTAAGTTGATAGTGATTGTATGGGTTGGCATTTGCTTTAACACATATAATTATACAAATGATGCCGAACGCTTTTAATGGTTTTCTAAGCATTTTTAATGAGTTCATTGCTGATTGATTTACAAAATTGATCAATGTAATTGTGAGTCTCTATGAAGACGTATAGTTTGAGGAAAAATTCAGTTTGTATTTTAAATAATTTGCATTTTGGTTTGGGTGGGGTGACGAGATTTCAGTTTATCATGTACTTTTCATAGTAACAGCCACCGCCACATAGATATTTCATCCAGCAAGCCATGTTTTGCGCAGGTCAAGGTCGGTTTCCCGGTCATTATTCAAGTCGCTCATTACGCTTTTGAGAAATAAATCATATTATGGTATTGATTGAATACTCTAAATTATGCTTCTGTTTGGTATGGTTGGCGGTCCTGGTAGCAATATTGCTGTTTCTTCTTAACGTTAAGAGTTGTATTGACGTTTTTCTACAATCTATTATTATGATTTTGTCCTATAAGAATTCATATTTATTAGTTTTTTTTGATGGTTATTGTATAATCTTTTGTTGTTACAGCGTTTGGGATTAGTTATTCTATGTTGTGGGAAAGGTCGTAAATTAATTGATTCCATTGCGCTGTGGTTACGCCGTTTCCTTTAAAGACCTTTTCCATCATTGCCAACGAGCATTTGTTTTGTCGATAGACTTCGGCGTAAAATTGTTTCAAAATATTCAATAAGAACTCCTGACTGCCGATAGACATGCCCCAACGATGCAAGATATATGGCGTTTTTCGATAGATAAGAAGTGCTGTTCCGGAGAAATCGTTCCGCATAAAATCATCTTGGATGTTGAAAATGCTTTCGCCATCAGACTCCCTTCGGTAGGTCAAGTAACGTTTTTCGTAATCGGATTGTAACAAACTGTCCGTCTTCTCTTGCGAATGGAACAATGCCACAGAGAGGTATTCGGTCATGGATTCTGAAAAAAAATAGTAGGAACTGTCTTCATGAGACGGAAGAATGTCCAGAAATCCATGAAGAATTTCATGTAGGACGGTATTGTCATCCCATCCTGTTTCCGTATCGAAAAAGACAGACATTGTGTCCCAATTCCTTTCTTGGAAAGCACATCCCCAGATGATGTTGTTGTTTCTCAAATTTCCATCAACAATGTTGACTGTAAGAAAATCTCGTTTTTGAAAGAACTCCTTGTAGCACGTCATGGTTGATTTCATCTTTTCCATTCGCCGATCCATTGTCGAACGACTGGTTTGTAGGTGTTTGCGTATGGTATCTCGGTCAACTAGGAAGTAGGTGCTATCCCAATGATATAGGTTTAATTTGTAAAATTCGTGAGTATATTCTTCTTTTTGATACCAATGGTTTTTGATGAGAATCATGCTGAAATCCTCTTCTTCGCTCGCTGAAAAATCGATTAGATGCCCGTTGTCACCAATAGTGACCGATGGTTTGTTGAGAAACAACGTATAGCCAGACGAAGGTGTTATGACTTTAATGCTGTTGACCTTCATCAGCGAATGCGAGAAATACCATCCTCCGTCTGAATGAATTATGGCATTAAAATGGGGGAAATTGTACCAATGCTTAAACATGGAGTAAGGCATGTGTGAATAAGCAATTTTCAATTGGCATTCCGTCGAGGGAATCGGGCATTTGATTTTGGGATAAGTGTAGCTGAAATCCGCAAGAGCCCAGTTGTCGCTTTCCGACTTGCGTACAAACAACTTGAAGCCATTAAAAAACACATTTGGCAACAATGGCACAATCCAATTTGGATTCTCCAAAGACAATTCTATGGAATCTTCAGCCCAGTCCGATATAGAAATCATTTCTTCAACAATGACATGTATTGAATCCTCGTTGTCGAACAACGAACTAACCTTGTCCGTCTCGTAGAAATCAAGTGTTATGTCAGTTTTTATTTCCTGACAATGGCAGACGATAACGATGCCTATGGCAAGTGCAAAAGTGAAGAATTTCCTTTTCATTTATTATGATTTCTGTATAAGTAGTACATTTTCAAATAAAACTCCCATTTTAATTTTTCTAATTCACATGCGTTGTGCGTCATAGGGGTGGTATTTTTCATTCCCATGCTGATTTTTTGGGTGACACATCCACCAGAACACATCATCCGAACCCAGCATTTTTGACAATCAGCAATTGAAGTAACTCTTAGAGGAAGAATGACTATTGATCTGTTTTTTTACCATTGAGCCAATCCTCTTGTTCTTGAAGTGCTTTCAGGTATTCGGATAATGGTTTGAGCCCCATCTTCTTCCTTCGTTTGTCAACACCCCATGCTCGTTTGATAGGCTCAATACTAACCTTGCCATTTTTGTCTGTTATCCCTTGGGTTCCATAAAGCTGTTTTTTGCCGTGGTAAACTTGTATCCTGTCATATAATAGAGCGTAGCAATCAGCATCCCATTCACCTTCTTTTACCGCTTTTTTTATGAGTTTAAGGTATCGTTTCATCAATCTTGTGCTATCAGGATTTTGATGTTGAACAATCAAGAATGCGGCGGAGGAAAAGTCTTTGCCGACTTCGGAGTACTTTGGCCATCCGTTATCTTTGACATAATTTTGTAGAACCGATAGATTTTCAAGGTCTAATTGATTTTTGGTGGCCCAAAGCGCTTCTACTTCACCAGGATAGTATCGCATCTCTTCATAATGCGATTGGTCTTTTATCCAGCAATTAAAGAGCATTAATGTGACTTCTCTTTTGGGAATCTTGCCGTGAGTTCTCTCGTATCTTTGCAACATATTGTCCGCCAATTTATTCCATTCGGGTCTATCCACCAAGTCGACAAAAACACCATTTTTCATGTGAAACAAGGCTGAATCATTGTCGAGTTGGGTTGCTTTGAGCAGGTAGGTGAAAGCGGAATCCGCCTTATGGCTAAGTGCGTAGTATCTGGCCACATCGTATAGAGCATAGTAATCGGACGGATTGCAACATGTATAGGATAAACAATAAGTCAATGCATTTTGAAGATTGCATTCGGCTTCGGATTTGACATATAATGTCTTGAGGTCGTTGCAGCAAGTGTCTGTTTTTTGACAATATGTTGTTATGCAATAACAGCACAACAATGTGAATAGTAATAGCTTTTTCATGATGAATGAGTTTGTTGATGTTGCCACATGTTTTTATAAGGATTATAAGAACAGGAAATTGTTTTTATGCCCTCTATATAATTAGTTGCAAAAATAGGAAAAAAGTAACACGGAAAATTAAGGTTTTTGATAAATAGTTTATATATTATTGATTTTGTAATAGATATGGATGATTGAAATCGTGGCAATTATGTGCTGTTTGGTTAGGTTGTCGAACTCGTCCAATTGTTGAATGGTGCGGAAACTTTTTCATCGATTTTGAGATGGTTGTTGCTTGTTGGTTGCAGGTTGACAGGAAGAATGGGATGAAGGCAATCTGACCCTCATCACTGTAATTCTTCTTATTTCAATTTTGCGATTCTGAATTTTGTCGTCCCGATTTTTTCCCAAGAAGTAGCAGTCCGTTTGTATGTTGAAACATTATGTTTTCGATTTCTAAATCCTTTGACTTGTGGTAGCACGAAAACTTCTCCACGGAAGACTGTACGCGAGCCATCAGGATTGGTGATCTTGGCTTTTTCGTAATAGGAGGCTTCTCGAGATGATATGTATTTGTGCTTGATGTACCATGAAGGACGAAACGCTTCCAAGGCGATAAAACAACCTGTTTTTGGGAAATCGATGTTGTATTGTTGCAAATTTACAACTATTTTGTCGTCCCCTGATGGGTTGTAGATGATAATAGTTGTGTCATTCAATTGTTTGCCTGGAAGTGAGTCGGAATCGTTAAGGGCATAGAAATTCAACATAATGGGCATCTTTGTGCAGTGCTTCCAATGAGGGGTATGCGCGTCTTTTATGACAATGAAATGTGCATTGGACAATTCGTCGTAGCTGAAGTAACTGGCATGAGCTATTGCTAGTGACATGTTGTAACGGATTTGTGCACTTGCAGGTGTGGATACAGACAATAATACCACCCCACACAACAATAGTCCAATGGACCTGTATTTTGACTTCATCTTGACTTTCTTGGAACGTCTATTAAAAATGTTTGTTGCATTCATACTTTTCTTGAGAACGGGGTGGATTTGGCGCACGCTTGGAAGGGACTGTTGTTGGTGTTCCCATTTTATTCTGTTTCAAATATTAATGTAAAGTTCTTTGCGTGATATCTCAATTCTCGTTCTGTACTTTGGAGCCAATCATCAACGCCAAATCCGTATTTTGTATGAGGTTTTAAGCGAGATGGCAGTTTGTAAACATAGGTGTATTCATCCTTCCAAAATCCATTTTTGTTTTTTTCGTCGGTTGGCAGTTTCTCCGTTCCCTCGACTGGAATATACCAAATTAAAGGGTACATTGGTTTTGAAAAATGGATTTCGATACAATCTATATTTGGATTTACAATAGAACCCTGTGAAGGAAAAGTAAATGTTACTTGTGGAAATTTATCCTCGAACCTATTGTAATATAGTTGCATATCTTTTGATAGTTGATCTAAAAACGATTTTAATTGTGGTAGAAAATCTTCAAAGTACTTGTAAGTATTTCTGTTGTCTTCAAATGCGCTAAAAAAAGCAAGCATGTCATCAAACCAAATGAATCCTTTGCGCTCCTCTATTCCTACACGTAGTTGTATCCATGAAAAAGTTTTTCCGTGGGATTTGTAATAGGAAAATTCACACAATCGATTAAAACCTTCATATAAAATACTACTTGGATAACCGTAATAATTTTCTGCAAGAATATCCCCGACATAATAAAACAATGTGTCGCAGATTGATTCAAATTCATTTAGATGACGTGAGCATATTGGATTGTTGTACAAGTGGCAGATTTCATGGATTAAAACCCTAAAATCGCTTTCGTCAAATATCGGAGAACCATTTGAGTCTTGCATAGAACATCCTATTACTACAGAGTGTGCGGTATGTCCTGACTTGTAATTGATAGGCAATGCATAATTGTTCACCCCACCAGACGGTACAATCCAAACATAATCCAATTGGTATGAGCTTCCAAAGAAATTTTCAAACCAACTAGTGTCGATTAGGTTGATAAGTCCGCTCATTTGGGATTCCATCGTTTTGTAATATGTGGAGTGAGCGGCAAAAAAATCATGAAATCTTGATTTTTTATAGAAACTATTTATTAAGAGTAAAAATTGATCGCGATCTTTTATTGTCCAATTGTATCCATAACTATTGGATTCATAGTCTGTTTCCGTCTTTTGGCTTAAGATTATTCCTTTAGGCGTAATCTCAATGTCGGATGCTAGTACTGCAGAATAAGACATTGCAACATTTTTTTTTACATCCATTTGTTTGTTTAGAAATGAGATAAAAGGATGGTCGCGATATTTTGAGAACCATGTATCTATTTCATTAATGTATTGGTTCGGTACATCATGAACAAATGCAGGTTCTCCGGTTAATCGAAATGCAACACTAATTAATTCAAATCGCTCATCTACAACAATTCTTGTTTTCCCGAGAGAACATACAATAATGCAAAGAGAGATTGAAAGACAGAGTAGTTTCTTAAACATATTACAAATGATTTTACTTGTTAAACGTGTAAGATATGTTTTGTAAACCGTGCAACTGGTTTCTATAGCAAATCCTATTGAACGATAATTCCTGAGATATAATTACTTTGTTCATGATTATTTACGGCTGAATCATTTTTCGTCGTGGCTTCCAATTCCGGCTTTGTGTTATTTGTCTTGAATTTCTGTTAGGCTGTTATGGTTGACTGCTTTTTTTATGGGAGGCAGACATATTTCTTGTCTGTGTTGGTCAAGATGTTTTGGTTTGGTGGTGGTGATGCTTCTGTCTTTATTGGCAAGTGTGCCGTAATAGTCCTTTCCGTAAAGCCTGAAATATGTGTGGTCGTATAGAGTGGCGTAATCCTCTGCATGAATGTTGCCCCGTATAACTTCACGCCAAAGCAGTTTGAAAAAATCCCTGTAGTCATGCTTGGTCAGTTGTTCTGTCATTTTCAGCAGATACGGATAGGCGTGGTTCCAAGCGTCAAGTTCATATCGGTGGTAGTTTTTCCCACTTTGAAGCAATTTTTCAAAGGCATTGCGATTTTGAAGCGATGAGAGTAATTCTTTGTCATCTTCGTGGTTGAGGTAGCGTAGATATTCGGTACGCAATTGGGGGTAATTTGCACGAAAAGGTGCGGAAAGTGAATCGGGGAGAGAGTCAAGGAATGAGTCGGGTTCATATCCGCAGAGAGCCATCCTTTCGAGAACTTCGTAAGTGCTGATGAACAAACGTTTGTCTCTAAAGCAATCGGTATTTAGCAGACTCACTATATACCGTTTCAAATCTTGAATAAATGGGTATCGGCTTGAACAGTTCGTGCAAAATATACTTATGGCTTTACAGTAGTCGTTTTCCGACATGTGGACGATGGCATCTGTGATGCCTTCTTGGCTTTCTATTGGTTGAGTTGAGTTCTCGGATCCATTATAATAGTAACTTACATAATCATCATCAAAAGGTGCGATGGGTGAGTCCTTGTCGAGTACCCCATGTTCTACATTTGATTCCGTATAGGATTCAAGATAGTCTTCCAAAGAACCGAGATGCATATTCTCACGGCGGTAGTTGACATTTTTGATGTCGGCAATAGGTATGCTACATACCGTCTTATTGTTTTTTGCATTGCTCGTGAACTGTGTCCCATAGAGCTGAGGCAGTCCCCTCCACGAGCGGGATCGGTCTTCCAGGAAAGCTAAATTTGTGATTTCTGCATTTGTGTCGGCTACTGCTTTTTGATATGTTTTAGCGAATTCATACAAATAAGGAATTGGAGCGTGTTGCGCTATCAGCCATGCAGAGTTGGTGCCAGCCGATCCTACTCTTTCCCAGGTGGGGAAACCCAATGTGTCTATGAGCCACTTCAATTTCTCCTGGTTGGCGGAATCCACTTCGTGCATTCGTTGTGCAAGCGAATCTTCTTGAACTTGTGTGAGAGATGTGTCCTCAAATGCATGGCGTGCGGCTTGGTCTCGATCTTCCATCTCAAAAAGTGTTACCATATATTGGTAGTTTTTTTTGTTTCCGTGGATTTGCTGTATGGAGTCAATTTCTGGCCAATAGTCACATTTCTTCAAGAATTTATATCTGTCGTAGACTTCAAAAATGCTGGGGTTCCAACCTTTCCAACGAACAATGCGATACGCCATTTTTTTGAATGTCGCCGTGTCTCCGCATTTGATGGCGTTGTCCATATAGTTGAATTCCGCCATATAGATTGGAATGTGTCCTCCAAAAAGGGAATCAATTTGGGTGTAAATCTCCATTTTTTCGCAGGGAGTCATATCAGAACGGAATTTCTTTGTTATGTCTTGATATGCTTTCCATTGCCCACTTTGCGCCATTGTTCCCATAAACGGGATAAACAGCAAGACGAAGATCAAATGTTTTTTCATGTTTTATAGCGGAGTCGTTTGTTTTTTGTAAAAATCTTGATTTGTGTGTTATCGCCAAACTTGCAATTCTTATATGCTTATATTGAGTTGAATGGTGCTGTTTTTAATTGGCAAAGTTTTCTATATTAATAATAACGAATTTTTGAAGCAAAAATATACAAGGGTGAGAAAAAAGCCGAAATTTATTTACGAGTGGTGGTCTGGTGGATTCTTGTTCTACAATGAAAAACAGATGCAAAAAATAACGGATTATGACGAAGTGCCATAATCCGTTGTTTTCTAATGGATGAATGATGATGGGATTAGAATGGATGCGCTTGACTTGTGGCAGTTGCCCTAATCACTATTCACAGGTCACTGCTCACTAAAACATATATCCCATCTTGATGTAGAGGTTCGATAGTTTGCCGTTGTCTTGTTTGTCGAGAGGTGTCGCCCAGTCAACGCTCAGCACGAAGTTGTCGTTCATTGCCACTTTCAAGCCGCAGCCTGCGGAGAGGTGCAGTGCGTGGTTGTCGGCGTCGAGGTCGATTTCGGGAGCCAAGTCGGGAGTGAAGATTTCGTTCTCAAACTTGCGCTCTTGCAGCACCATACCACCATCCATGAAGGGGTTGATGCCGATGTAGAAGTTCTCCTTTTTGATTTTGAACTTGAACAGTTGGATGCGCATTTCAATGTTGGCGTAGGCGAATCCGTCGGCGAGGATGCGGTTGCGCATGATGCCACGGAGCGAGTTGCCGCCGCCCAGTCCTTCGTAAAGTACACGCTGGTTGTAGAGCTGGTTCATGTAGGTGTTCTGGTAGAAAGTGCTTTGGCCGGCGAGCAGCAGTTGCGTACCCAGGCGGTAGGCGAAGATGATTCTACGGTCGAGAATGGGCAGATATTGTCTCCAAGCGGCGTTGAGTCTCAGGTTGTTGAATTCCGACTGGTCGCCGAAAGCGCCTGTGTAGGTGAGGAATGCGTCGGCGTGGATGCCTTTGCGGGGGTTTTGCTGGCGGTCGCGGGTGTCGAAGGTCAAACCACCGTGAACGTAGGGGTGGAAACCGCCGTTGGCTTCGTCGGCAGAGATGAGTCCGTTGACGAGATATTTGTCGTAAAGTGTCGGTACGTCGGGCAGCTGCTTGTCGTCGTCCTTGCCTTTGTTGAGCATTTCGAAATCAACGCGGTCGATGGTGTAGTTGAACAATCCGATGCCGCCGTTCCAATACCAGTTGCCGGCGATGTTGTGCTGGAGGTCGATGTTGAGTTTAAAGAGGTCGCGCTTCATCTTATAGTAGGCGCGGGTGAGGTAGGCGTCGGAAGCGTCGTCGGTCCAGTCGGAATGATAGGCGGTCTGGTAGCCGTTGAAGCCGTAGAAGTCGCACATTGCGTCGGGCAGATAGGCAACATCCACGCTGGTACGGTAGCCTGGAATGAGGTACTTGGAGTCGTAGCTCAAGCGAAACACTCCATAGCGGCGGGTGGTGTAGGCGGCTTCGGCGTAGAACGAGTGGAGGTAGTCGGGATAGGTGCTGCCGTCGCCGAAATAATAGATGTTGGTCAAAGCACCAAACTGGAATCCGAGGTCGGCGTCGAAGCTGACGGAAGGCAATACGCCAAAGGTCCAGCCACTGCGACCCTCTTGGGGCTGTGATTCTTGAGCTTTGAGTTGTGTGCCGAAGGCAAAGAGCAAAGCTATGGATAAAGAAAGTACGCGCGTTTTCATTTATTTAAAAGATTTGGAGATTTGAAGATTAGAAGACTTGGAGATTAGAAGATTAGAAGATTTGGAGATTTTAGAATTAGTTAAGGTCAAGGTCAATGTTAAGGTTAAAGTCAAGGTCAAAGTCAAGGTTAAGGTTAAATTTAAGGTCACTTTTCACCTTTCTTGGATTTGAAAATTTTCTTGCGGAAGATAAAAAGATAGAATGCCGCGAAAATCAAGATGAGCAATCCCAAAGTGATGTAGGTATTCTTCATGCTCTGGGGCGCAAAACCCAACAGCAGCAATATCGGGAAACCAAATACGATGGCTGGCAAAGTCTGGAGTACCAAGTTGTTGGCTGCGGGAGTCTCGAATTTGGGATCCACCTCTCTCAGTAGAATCATTCCGTTGCTGGCGGTGCCGGTAAGCATTCCGAACATCGAGAAGAATCCTTCGTATTCGTAGCCTGGGTAGAGGTGCTTGCAGCAGCGCAGCACGAAACGGAACGTTACGATGGCTCCAATGGCGCAGACCAGCACGAGAGGCAGCCACATGCTGCGCAGGTTCTCAAAGCTGATGGCTGCGGTGCCTGCCACAATCATCACGTCGAAACAGAGACCGCTGATGCGGTTGAGCAGATAGTTGTTGATGTATTCGCGTTGGATGAGTTTGGCTTTGCGAGAACCGTTGATGATGTTCTTGACTAATACGCCAAACAACGTGCCCCACAAGAAGTTGAATCCCCAAACCATGGGTTTTATGGTCTTGGTTCCGAAGTCGCCGAGATTGGCTTTTTCGATGCCGTACATCAGCAGGAATACCAAGAAATAGACCAACAAAACAAGGCACACCTGAACGCTCAGCTTGTCGATGGATTCAGTGTTGGGAATCTCATTTTCCGACTCGTAGTCCTGAAGCGTGTAGGCTTCCTTGAAATCGCCTTTTTTGTTTTTCAGCAGGCTGCGTTTGCGAAGCACATTCATGTAAATCACACCGATGACGCTGCCTACCAAGAACCCTATTGCGGCGATGGAGAGACCGAAATCAACGCCGGGGAAGTGGATGCCTCCTTGGGTTGCCCAAGTGCTGAACATGTTGCCGAAATTCAAAGCCTGTCCTGGGCCTTGTCCGTAGCCCATGGGAAGCAGCAATCCTGCTGTATAGAAGAAGTTGTCGTGGTTCCACCAGATAAACAGCGGAATGGTGATAATCAATCCGCAGATACCTTGCACCACGTAGGTGGAGGCTGTTACGGCGCCAGTCTCAATGACTTTCATCGTCGAGGAACGACTCTCAATCTTGTTGTTTTTCAGTGCCAACGCCACAAAACCAAGTCCTAACGCATGATAGGTGATGACTTCCATGGCCGTTTTGTTGATGAGATGGCTGCATTCGGGGAAAATCTTGAAGATCAAGATGAGTACGCCACCAATCAATGCGGCAGGTATCAGACTGCGGCTCAGCAATTTGATTTTGTTTCGCATCATGTTCGCGAGAATAAGTGCCAGCGCAATGATGAAGAATTGGACGAGCCAATTCCAAGTTTCGGGTGTCGCGAACGAAGTAGCAGTTTGTAGTGTTTCTTCCATATGTTAGATGTATTTATTTGTTTTTCAGTGATTAGTAACCTTGACTTTGACTTTGACTTTAACCTTGACCTTAACCTTAACTTTAACTAATTCTCAAATCTCCAAATCTTCAAATCAACAATTCAACATTTTTCAAAATATCCTAAAGCTTCCCTTCCAATGCATCAACACACCGAAGGCGAGGTCGAGCGCCTTGTGGTCGGGATCGTAGTAGAATTGGGCGTTGAGGTTGAGGATGAAGTCTTTGTATTCGTGTTCAAAGGCAATGTCGGCGGTGAGTAGGTGTCGTATCTTTTGTGCAAATTCGGGATTGTGCCACGATACGGATTGAAACAGATAGCTGCCTCTTGGCGACATGTAACCGTCTCCGTACCAGTATCCTAATTGCAAATAAAGGTTGTTGTGGCTGTTTTTTGCTCTGAAAAAGTCGTTGTCTTGGATTTGCAGATTGGGATGCAGACCCCAGCCATTGGTGAATGGCGTAAAGCGTTCGCCTTCGGGTGACATGTTTTGGTAAAAATAGAAGGGTGCTTCGATGGCGATGAAGCTCCCGTCCAGACATCGGGTTTCCCAGCGCAGTGCTAAGCTTTCGTTGAAGAGTGTCTCAATGCAGGTGTCGAGCGAGGAAAACTGACCGCCGCGATGGCTCCCTACAAAACTCAAGGGCAGCATAAGGTAGTTGCTGTTGCGCGTTTTCAATAGCTGAAATTCATGCCGTGTGCCCAATGTGAAACGTTCTTGTTCGGCGGTCCAAGGCTCCAGAAATTGTTCCCAGTTGAGCCAAGTGTCGCTCTCCCAATGCACTGTTTTGGTGAGAATTTGCAATCCGTCCTCCTTGTAGTCGTAATACCAGCGCTCGCGGTCGTACATGGGTTCTCCCAACAGGTGGTTGGTGCTTCCGTAGAGTGTGCCCATCACAAGGCGCATCCATTTGCAAGCTTGATAGTCGAACGAGAGGATTGGACGCACTTGAAATCTTCCATCCACGTCTGCCACCGAAGTCATCATCGCTCCGCCACGAATGGCTGCGCGGTCGTTGATGTGGTAACGCAGGGTGGGGGAGAGTCGGTATCCGGCAACGGTATAGCCTTTTGTGTAGGGAAGAAAATATTCGGCATCACGCAAAAAGGCGTTTGCGTCGATGTCCAAGAATAAATGTTTTGACGAAATGGAGTCAATTGCAACAACTTTGTCGCTATTTTGCTGTTGCGCACAACACTGCTCACCAATGTTTGGTAGAAGTGTTAAGAAGCTGGTAATTAGTAATGTAATATGCAGTTTCTGCGGCGACATAAAGTAGTAGGTGCATTTACTTATATTTGGCAAAGGTACATAATTTTTGTTTAGTGTAACAATATAATTTTGATAATCCGCAAAAAAATCTTATTTTTGCAGATAATTTTATCTATAAAAAAATACGTTTTATGTACACAGATACTTCAAAATTCATTGGCGAAGGCCTTACTTACGATGATGTACTTTTGGTTCCCTCTTATTCGGAGATTCTTCCCCGAGAAGTGACGGTTGAAACAAGATTTTCTCGCAACATCAAACTCAACATTCCTTTGGTTTCCGCAGCAATGGACACTGTTACCGAAGCTGCCATGGCCATCGGTATGGCTCAGGAAGGCGGTATTGGTGTACTCCACAAAAACATGTCTATCGAACGCCAGGCCAACGAGGTCCGCAAGGTGAAACGTGCCGAAAACGGCATGATTATCGACCCCGTAACCCTTACCAAAGACGCTTTGGTGAAGGACGCTTTGCGTCTGATGAACGAATACGGCATCGGTGGCATTCCCATTGTTGACGAGAACCGTATGCTCATCGGCATGGTTACCAACCGCGACCTCCGTTTCGAACGCAATATGGAGCGTCCTTTGTCGGAAATCATGATTACCAAGTTGATCACCACCCACGAAGGCACCACTTTCGCCGAAGCTACCGATATCCTTCAGCAGCATAAAATCGAGAAACTTCCCGTTGTGAATGCCAATGGTCAGTTTGTCGGCTTAATCACTTATCGTGACATCATGAAGACCAAGGAACGTCCCATGGCTTGCAAGGACAAGAACGGTCGCCTTTGCGTTGCTGCTGGTGTAGGCATTACGCCCGACATGATGGATCGTGTTGAGGCTTTGGTCAAGGCTGGCGCCGATGCTATCGTCATCGATACCGCTCATGGCCATTCTATCCGCGTGGTTGAGGCTTTGAAGAAAGTCAAGGCTACCTATCCCCAGATTGACGTTGTTGTAGGAAATATCGCTACGGGCGAAGCCGCCATCATGCTTGCCGAGGCTGGCGCTGACGCCATCAAGGTTGGTATTGGACCTGGAAGTATCTGCTCTACCCGTATCGTTGCCGGCATTGGTGTTCCCCAGCTCACCGCAGTGTGTGAGGTTGCGGGCGCCCTCAAGCAGAAAGGCTACGACGTTCCTATCATCGCCGATGGTGGCATTCGCTACAGTGGCGATGTTGTCAAGGCTTTGGCAGCAGGAGCAAGCAGCATCATGGTTGGTTCGTTGGTGGCTGGCACCGAGGAAGCTCCCGGCGAGACCATCATCTACGAAGGTCGTAAGTTCAAGTCCTATCGTGGTATGGGTTCCCTCGAAGCCATGCAGTGTGGCTCTAAGGATCGCTATTTCCAGGACAAAGAGACCGACGCCAAGAAACTCGTTCCTGAAGGTGTTGTGGGACGCGTGCCTTATAAAGGAACCCTCAACGAAGTGCTCTATCAGTTGGTAGGTGGCTTGAAAGCCGGTATGGGTTACACGGGTAGCCGCAACATCGAGGCTTTGCAGCAGGCCAAGTTCATCCGCATCACCGCCGCAGGCCGCACCGAGAGCCATCCGCACGACATCGCCATCACGCGTGAAGCTCCTAACTATTCAAGATAGTATTCGGATTTTAGTGTTTCAGAATTATTAGATTGTAATGAAAAAAATCTTTTTTGTTTTGTTTGCGGCAGGAATGCTGCTTGTGAACGGAACGGTTTTTGCACAGCAAACCAAGGATGACCCTGTCATTTTTGAGATAAATGGAGAGAAAATCTACAAGTCGGAGTTCATGAAGGAATTCCTGCAGTCCATAGGCCAGAGTCCTGAGGCGAAGCCTACGGCTTGTACCTACGAAAAACGCAAGGCTTTGGAAGATTATGCCCGTTTGTTCGTCAATTTCCGTGTGAAACTGGCCGACGCCTACGCAAAGGGTATGGATACCATGCCTTCGTTGGTCAAGGAGCTGGAAACCTACCGTAAAGAATTGGCCGCTCCCTATCTGATCGATTCCGCCACGATGGAGAACATTTTCCGTGAGGCTTACGAGCGCAATCACTATGTCGTTCATGCCGCCCATATCTTGGTGAGAATGGACCGCGCACCCAGTCCGGAGGATACTTTGAAGGCTTACAATCAGGCGATGGATGTTTACAATCGTGTGAAAGCAGGAGAGGATTTCTACAAGGTCGCAGATGAGCTGGTGGTACTCCAGATGACAGAAGAACAGAAAGCTCGCCCTCATCAAGTCAATCCTCGAGAAGGTGATTTGGGTTGTTTTACCGTTTTCGATATGGTATATCCTTTCGAAAATGCCGCCTACACCTTGCAGCCGGGTGAGATTTCGAAGCCTATTCGTACCCGTTACGGCTATCACATCATCAAACTTTTCGAAAAGGTTGAGTATTTTGGTAACACCACATTGCAGCATATCTGGGTTCGTTCCGACCTCAACGAAGCTACCGCAAAGGGTCAAATTGAGTTGGCGTACAGACATCTGCAAGATGGCGAGGATTTTGTTCAAGTGGCAAAGAATTACAGCCACGACCGTTCCACGCCCAACGCCACTATTTCTGATGCTTCCATCCGTCAGATTCCGTCTGAATATGTCGTTGCCGTCTCCAAATTGAAGGAGGGCGAATTTTCCGAACCTTTCCAGTCGGTTTATGGATGGCACATTGTAAAGCTCCTCAAGAAAGACCGTATTCCCACCTACGAGGATATGTTGCCGCTTTACAAGCAAAAGCTGTCCCGAGACCAGCGCAACGGCGAACCGCAGTCGAAGTTTGTGGAACAGGCCAAGAAAAAATACGGCTTTACTGATTATACCCAGACCTACGGCACGTGGAAGTCTCAAAATGGTGCATGGACCTTTGCCAAGGCTAAGAAGGTGACCAAGAAGACCCCATACGCCTCCAATCTTGACAATGCTGTTTCGATGTTGACGGATTCTGTTTTCGTAAACAAATGGGTTTACAACGACTCCCTCGTCACCGATGAGCGTCCTTTGTTTGAATTGGCTGGCGTGCGTTACAATACGCGTGATTTCTGCAAATACATCGCAATGAATCAGAAACTGCATTTCCGTGGCGATCTTGCCAAGTATGCGGCTGAACGTTATGATGATTTCGTTTCACAGACTGTTTTGAAATATGCCGACAGCCAGTTGGAAATTGAGAATCCAGAGTTTCGTGACCTTGTCAACGAGTATCGTCGTGGTTTGATGATTTTCTCCTACAACGATGCGATGGTCTGGAACAAGGCTGTTGTTGATACGGTGGGATTTGCCGCCTTTTACAATGAGTCCAGCAAACTCCGTTCCTACGACAACCCCGAGGATTCCGTCTATTTCTGGAACCAGCGAGCCCGTTTGAGCATTATTTCTGTTGCCGATAGTCTCTGTCTCCAGCCCGAAAAGGCGACGAAAATTGTAGCCAAGGCTGTCGAGAAAGGATTGAGCGTTAGCGACATTCGTAAGCAGCTGGTAAAAAAGGCCGGCAAGAAGGTTGATGGGGAAAAACTCATCTCGATGCGCACTGATTTGCTGGAACAGGGTCGTCAAACAATGCTTTCCAGCATGGAATGGAAACAAGGCATCTATACGCATCCTGACGGAAAGAAAGGCTATGAAATCATTGTAGTAGAACGTATCCAAGATCCGGAACTGAAAAGTTCTACCGAGGCAAGAGGCTACTACATCAACGACTATCAAACAGCGCTTGAAAACGAACTTGTCAGTCGTCTGCGTCGTCAGTATAACGTTGTGATTCATCAAGATGTTATTGACGAAATTTCGTACTGATGCGCTGTGCATTCGTAAAATAGGTTAATCTCCAATCTCTAGTCATCATTTATTAAATAATAATGAATTCTTTCCATAGATATTTTACGTTGTTGCTCCTGTTCACGCTTGCAGGAGTGTCTGCTTCCGCGCAAAAAGAGACAGTAATCGACAAGGTTGTCGCCGTTGTCGGCCAGAATATTATCAAGATGTCTGACGTAGAGCAGAACTACAAACAGATTCGTATCAAGCAAGGCTATGCCAATGCTTTTGAAAATCGTTGCAATGTTCTTGAGAGCATGCTGATTACCAAATTGCTGGTTCATAAAGGCATGGTTGATAGCGTTGAGGTAGGTGATGAAGAAGTGGAGGCTGAGGTGCAGAGAAGAATGAAACCTTATGAACAACAATATGGTTCTAATGAAGCTGTTAAGCAAGCTACGGGTTATGAGTTTGACCAACTTCATGACATTTTATTTGACCTTGTCCACGACGGATATCTTAGTATGCGCGTTCAGTATAATCTCACCGAGAGTGTGAAAATCACTCCTGCCGAGGTTGCGGCTTACTACAATAAGATTCCTGCCGACAGTCTGCCCACCTTGGAGGATGAATATGAACTTTCCGAGATTGTGCTCAAGCCGGAAGTTTCCGAAGCTGAACGTGATAAGGTAAAACTTGAGTTGGCTCGGCTGCGTGAGCGAATTCTTGCCGGTGAGAAATTTGGCATGTTGGCCACGCTCTACTCACAAGACCCTGCATCGTCAACCAAGGGCGGCGAATTGGGATTTTTTTCCCGTGGCGAGATGGTGGCTGAATTCGAGGCTGCGGCTTTTGCCCTCAAACCCGGTGAAGTGTCTCCAATCATCGAAACGCAATATGGATTCCATATCCTACAACTTATCGAACGTCGCGGCAACACCGTCAACGTGCGTCATATCTTGATGACTCCTAAGGTCTCTGCCGAAGACATGCTCAAGGCGCGCATCCGTCTCGACAGCATCGCGCAGCAGGTCCGTCTTGGAAACATTACCTTTGAGGAGGCTGCCAAGACTTATTCCGATGCTTCCAGCAAGACGCTGGGCGGAGTGCTCAACAATCCCTACACGTTAAGCAACCGCTTTTCGAAAGAGATGATTTCGGAACTCTATCCGGGAGTCGGCATTGCTGGTATGGATGAAGGTGACATCTCAAACGCTTTGGCAATGAAAGATGATGAGAACAAAGACCTTTTCCGAGTAGTCAAGCTTACCAAGCATATCCCGTCGCATACGGCTAATCTTGAAATGGATTACGACAAGATTTATAACGCCGCCTTGCAGGAAGCCAAGAACAACAAGGTTCTTGATTGGGCTTCCAAGATGATAAAGAATACATATATTTATATTGCCGAGGAATACCGCACCTGTCCTTTCCAGCTTCAATGGGTCCAGAACGAAGAATAGTTTTTTTTCGATGCTGAGTCGTTGAATTGTTGACGGGATGTAAATGAGTGCAAATGGGTAATTATCAATTGTAAAATTCCAATTATCAATTATAAAGTGTCCGATACTGAAATTCTCAACCAACTTGTGACGCGTTATGCTGCGTTGAAATCCGAAATCTCGAAAGTGATTGTCGGTCAGGACGCCGCCGTTGACAGTCTGCTTACTTCCATTTTCTCGGGAGGACACTGCCTTTTGGTGGGTGTTCCTGGACTTGCCAAGACGCTTTTGGTCAAGACACTTTCGCAGGTTCTTGGTCTCGAGTTCAACCGTATTCAGTTCACGCCCGACTTGATGCCGTCAGACATCACGGGAACGGAAATTCTTGATGAAAATCGCAAGTTCCAGTTTCTCAAGGGACCGGTTTTTGCCAATATTGTCCTTGCCGATGAGATAAACCGTACGCCTCCCAAGACGCAGGCGGCGCTGTTGGAAGCCATGCAGGAGAAGTTTGTGACGGTGGCAGGCAAGAGCTATGCGTTGCCGAATCCTTTCTTTGTATTGGCTACCCAAAATCCCATCGAACAGGAGGGGACCTATCCTTTGCCCGAGGCGCAGCTGGACCGTTTCATGTTCAATGTCCGCTTGGATTATCCATCCTTCGAGGAAGAGATGAACATCGTAAAAGCCACCACAATAGATACTAATGTGCAGCTGAACAAGGTGCTTTCCGTTGAGGATATCCTTGCCAGCCAGAGTGTCATTCGCCGTATGCCGGTGCCCGACAACGTCTGCGAATATGCGGTGCGACTAGTCTCAGCCACTCGTCCCGACAAACAGCGCGCTCCAGAAAGTGTCGCTTCCCGTTTCATCAGCTGGGGCGCTGGCCCGCGAGCTTCGCAGTATCTCATTATTGGTGCGCGAACCCATGCCGCGTTTATGGGCAAATACTCTCCCGATATTGAAGACGTGCAGGCCGTGGCTACAGAGGTTCTTCGTCATCGCATTGTGGGCAACTACTATGCCGAAGCCGAAGGCATATCAATCGACACCATTATCCAGATGATAATGGAAAAGAAGTGATTAGTGATTGGTGACCTTGACCTTAACCTTGACCTTGACCTTGACTAACTGTGACCGTTCTTGCTTAATTCTCATCTCTCAGTTCAACAAATCAACAATAGAGAATAGACTTCGTAACCCATAACTTTTTAATATTTAATTAATGAAGCGTTTCCTACTTATCATCCTTTTCGTGATTGCGTTCCTTGGCATCCAGGCCCAGTCGGGAATCTACATTCCCTCTGCCAAGCCCATCAAGGACATGCAGAAAGCCATGCAAAATCCTGAGCAATTCTGTTTGCTTCTCAATTTCAAGGATGCGGATAGTGCCCTTTCTCTTTCGGATCTCGATTTGCTTGATTCGGTTTATGGGATTGCTTTTGATCAGTATAATCCCAAACTTTATACTATGCTTATCGAAGGCTACGCAACCGATGATAGTCTTGCGCAACGTCGCGTAGATGCCGTGTATCATTATTTTGCACATCGTTGCCATTCTCCGTTCCCTGTGCGCTATGCCGTCAATCCCATCCATTGCTCTTGCCATGGCGACACCATCGAACGCCTCCGTTTTGAGGTTCCTGTTTCAAAGAGCATCCTCAACCAATCCGAACTTCCCGAAGCGCGTCTGTTGCTCAACAAATCCATTTCGGTTCGCAATTCCGTCCTGGTCACGTTCCGCAACAATCCAGACGAATGCATTGGATTGGTCCGTGGCTGCTACATTCCGCGCCAGGATAGCACCATCAGAGGTTATTATGTAACGATGGATTTGAAACGTGGATCGGTTTATGCCGTTGACAATACCAAGGATTCTTGTCCTCCCGCATTGCATATCGACATAGAAGAACATCTTGACTATCATCAGATTGTGGAGCGCTATTTTCTCATTCCACATCGTAAGCAATTGCTTGTAAATGCGGGATATATCGTGTTCAACAGCAATTTCCGCCGCACCGCCGACGAATGTTCGTTGCCTTTGCTTGATTCCATTTATGTTCGTGTACCTATCACGCAGGAGCAGTGGGATAATAAATTGCGTATCTATGCAAAGAAATATTCCGAAAAAGGCGTTGAGTACAAGAGCCTTACTACGAAGAAAATCAAGGTGAAAGGAACCGATAACCTTTATGCTCAGGTTGCCATCAATCCAGCCCAGTTCGATACGTTGTTTCTTGGAAAAAGAATCCAGCCCGACGAGATAGACGACTATTTCTATGAGGTTGAGAGCAGTCGCGAAGTGGGTTCCTTCAAGTTTGGAAAGGACTATTACAAGGCTTATGCCGTTGACAAACGGGGCGACTATAAGTTGAAAAAGTCTTTGCAGGTGCTGTTCCGTATCATTGAAGAGGAAGAAGAGGAGGAACCTCAGTTGGAACTTCCCAAATCCGATGAGGATATTCCGGAATAAGTGATCAGTGACCTTGACCTTGACCTTAACCTTAACCTTGACTTTGACCTTAACCTTTCACTCTAAACTAATATAATCTAATGGCTTACCTTCAAACCGACGTTACCAAAGTCACTACGCGTGTACTTCAGAATATGAAACTCAATGGTGAAAAAATCGCCATGCTTACCGCCTACGATTATTCCATGGCAAAACTGCTCGACAGTACCAAGATTGATGTCATTCTTGTGGGCGACTCTGCCGCCAATGTCATGGAGGGCTACGATACTACGCTGCCTATCACGCTCGACGAGATGATTGTCTATGCCTCCTCGGTCAAACGTGCCATCAAACGCGCCCTTGTGGTCGTGGACATGCCCTTTGGTACCTATCAAGGCAATTCCAAGCAAGCTCTCGCTTCCGCCATCCGTATCATGAAAGAGACCGGCGCCGACGCCGTAAAGCTTGAGGGTGGGGAAGAGGTGCTTGAGTCTATCTGTCGCATCCTTACCGCCGGCATTCCCGTTATGGGGCATCTCGGACTTACGCCGCAGAGCATCAACAAGTTCGGCACTTATGCCGTTCGCGCTACCGAAGAGGAAGAGGCGCAGCGTCTTATCAAGGACGCCCATGTGCTCGAGCAAGCCGGTTGTTTTGCCATGGTGCTTGAAAAGATTCCCGCCAAGCTTGCCGAACGTGTCACCAAAGAGGTCAAAATACCCACCATCGGCATTGGTGCAGGCAACGCCACCGACGGCCAGGTGCTTGTGTTGCAGGATATGCTCGGCATCACCCAGCAGTTCAAACCCCGCTACCTCCGCACCTACGGTACTTTTGGCGAAGACATCTCCAACGCAGTAAAGCAGTACATCGCCGACGTAAAGTCCGTGAACTTCCCCAACGAGAAAGAACAGTACTGATGTGTTTCCACATCTCAAAACATACAAAAAGGCAGCCTGATGGCTGCCTTTTCTGTATCTATGCGATAGTGTTGAGAACTATTTGATTGCCTTGCTCAACTCGGCTTCGCTGATACCTGCGGCTTTTGCGAGATGTTGCAGGTTCTGATACTCGTCTTCCTCAATTACGCCATCGGCTTGTGCCAGTTGCAGATATTGATGGAAGGCTTGTTTGGGGTCGGACGTAGCGTCCTCGTTGCTGAGCGAGCCAAGAAGTCCCATGGCATTGCTGATTTTGCTATCGGCGATGCCGCTGGTAAGTTTCGAAAGCATGTTCTTGTCCAATCCGCCAGCCTTAAGCGAGGAGAGGATACCACCGATGTCCTTTACGTTGCCACCCTTGATCTGACCTTGCAACTTTTTGAAGGTGTCGGTAAGCGAGCCCATATTGATGCCTTTGAGCTTTTCCCCTCCCAGTTTGGAGAGCGAGTTGATGTCGAAGTTGCCGAGAATGTCAGTCACTTTAGAGCCTGCAAGACCTTTCAGTTTGCCAAAGAAATCGTTCCCGTTGTCTGCGACCTTGGCGGCGGGGGCGGCTACTGCCACTTTACGAACTTTTACGCCTTGTTCGTTGATGTAAACAGTTCCTGCGGGGACTTTGCTTTTTGCGACCTTTGTCCCGTCAAGCAGGGTTACAATTGCGTCTGTATCCATGATAGTAGAGGATTATGATTGTTATTGTTTAATGAATTCTCATTTGTGATTTTGCAAAGTTACATAAAATTTATAGATTCCACACGTCCAAATTGTTTTTTTTGTTTTTTACGTTCTGGTAATGTTTAAAAATAAGTTGGGACACTCTCTGTCAAGGTCAACGTCAAGGTCAACGTCAAGGTCAACGTCAACGTCAAGGTTTCTTAGTCCCTCAAGCTACTTATAGGTACGACAAATACTCCATCTTGGCGGCGATAGGCGTATTTGCTGACGGCTGTAAGCACCATTAGGAACGAGGGCGCTTGCATTTTTGTAGTGTCGATGATGCTTGCCAATTTCTGGATATTCTTGGCTCCTTCTTCTATCTTTTCCGTCCCGCCCAGCTTTATTTCTACAAGTCCGTACTTTCCGTTGCGTAGGTGGATTACAGTGTCGCATTCCAAACCATTGCTGTCTCTGTAGTGATAGACATTCCCGCCAAGTTTGCTGGCGTAGATACGTAAATCGCGTACAGCCATAGACTCAAAAAACATTCCGAAGGCTTTGAGGTCGTTCATCAAATCGTCAGGGCCGATGCCGAGAGCTGCTGCGGCGATGCTCGGATCAACAAAATAGCGAGTGTCGCTGGTGCGGATTGCGGTCTTGGAACGTAGGTTGGGATTCCACGCAGGCATGTCTTCTATGACGAAAAGCTTGCGCAATGCTTCGACATAGTCCGCTACGGTGTCATCGCTGATTGACAGCTTGTCGTTTGCCTTGATGTCGCTGCAGATGGTGGAAAATGGAATTTGCATACCTTGGTTGCGGGCATAGGATCGCATAATCTGCCTTGTACGTTCGGGGCTGCGTTTGGTTTTGTCAATACGAGAGACATCAGATTCGCATACTGAATTGAAATACTCGTAGGCTTGGTCCAGAGCTGCATTC
This sequence comes from Candidatus Colimorpha pelethequi, assembly GCA_018064245.1. Lineage (GTDB taxonomy): Bacteria > Bacteroidota > Bacteroidia > Bacteroidales > P3 > Colimorpha > Colimorpha pelethequi. The sequence continues at coordinate 13,347 of JAGHVO010000044.1, read as the reverse complement.
TCTTTTAGAAAGGTCGCATAGGGCCAGCCGCCCCTACAGCACTGGAATGCTATAGGCTTTAGTTGGTCGGAAGCGTCAAGTGGGGAGGGAATGCCTTTGCCGTTGAAAAGGTCGGAGAGCCGAACAGAACCATCCGACTCTTCTGACTCAAAGAGCGACATTGGACGCATCTTGAGACGAGCAAATCGTCCTGTCCCGCTGTGGTGAATGGCGTCCACGTCGGGCGGGACGGATGACCCTGTCAGGATAAATTGACCTGGCTCGGCACGATTGTCCACCTCATTTCGGACTGCGTCCCAAAGGCGTGGGATGGTCTGCCACTCGTCAATCAATTTGGGAACGGAACCGTCAAGCAATCGCTGTGTGTCGATGCTTATCATAAGAAGACTGTCTTCGAGTGTCTTGCTGTTTCCGAGGTCAAGTACGCTGCCTGCCTGCTGTCGGGCGGTGGTGGTTTTGCCACACCACTTAGGCCCTTCTATCAGTACGGCGCCAAACCCTTCCAGCTTGTGTAAAAGCAGTTCATCTACTATTCTTTTTTTGTATTTTTTCATCCCTGTTTTTTGTGCTATTGTTTCAAAATGCAAAGATACGAAAAAATATTAATAATGAGGTGCTTTTGTAAAGTTTTCGGGAAGTTGAGGATGATTTGTTCGGGAAGTTGAGGCTAATTCGTTCGGGAAGTTGAGGTTGATTTGTTCGGGAAGTTGAGGGAAAAGAAAGGTTTCATTATAGTATTGGTGCGATAAATTGATCTGGGAAAAGATAAAAAAGCTCAAGTGCGATAGGGGAACGGATGTTCCATCGTGTCGATGGCAACTTATCGCCCTTGAGAAAAAAATCCTACGGAAAAAAAGAGTCTATCGCCTAAAAAACAATTAATAAATAACATGGGACAAAAGTCAAGGTCAACGTCAAGGTTATTGTCCAAAGTTATTTTTCAAATGTTATATACGAGCAGTACTTATTGAGCAGATTTGGCAACGGAAGATCTCCTTTCAGGAACCGCTCTGCATCGAGTTTCAGAATCCTTTCCTTTACGGATTTCTTGCCTTTGAACAATGCTTTGAGATAGTGAACACCGTTCTCTTCGATAATGTTCACCTCAGAGAAGAATTGTGTGAGGTCTTCTGCATCATAGACAATGGAGTAACTGGGTCGTTTTGCTCCAGGGATATCCTCCACCAAGATGTTTTTGCCCAATAGATATTGAATGTCGCGTATGGCTGTGTCTTTTGAGCACTTTGCCAAGGTTGCCCATGTTTTTGACGTGATCTTTGCCTCGTAGCCATCGAGAAAAATATTGAGCATCTGAGTCTGTCGCTCTGTCATCGGAATGGCGGATGCCTTCTGCCAGAAAAAACTCTTATTGAGAATTCTTGTGACAATTGTTTCAGCTTCGTCAAGTGCTTCATCCAATTTCTGCAGGTACCATACTATCCATTCAGTGATATCGCCATCGCCATGCTGCATTCGCTCCAGGACATCATAGTAATGGTTCTTGTCTTTGTTGATCTGTGATGACACATTATAAAACCTGAACTCACTCTTCTCTCCTCTTGCCAGAAGCATGTCGGAAAGAATACGAGCCAGTCTGCCGTTTCCATCCTCAAAGGGATGAATGCTCACAAACCAGAAATGGGCGATGGCAGATCGAATGATGCTGCTAACAGGCTCGTTGGTTTCGAACCAATGGAGGAACTTTTGCATCTCCTCTTCCACATGGTCAGGCGATGGAGCGATATAGTGAATTTTCTCGCGTCCGAACGTCCCGCTGACAATATGCTCCTCGTTGGTACGGTACTCGCCAACTTCAATCTGACTACCTTCACAGAACCCGGCGGGGAAGAAAGCTGCTTGCCATGCGCATAGTTTCTCTTTATTGAGAGGCATGTCATAATGCTGTACGGCTTCTATCATCACGTTGACAACTGAGTCGATATAGTGTGAAGGTGCAGTGTATTTGACGTTTTCTATACCCAGTTTCCAGGCAATAGAAGACCGTACCTGATCCACATTCAACCGAATACCTTCAATCTCTGACGAATATACAATATCGTGAGTCAAGTTCTCAGCCATTGCATGTAGTTTGCTGTCAAAACCAAGCGAACTCAATCTGCCATAAAGCAAACCTTGCTTACGACATACAACCTCCTGTAGAACAGCTACCTGCGAAGCGTCCCAACGGAAGTTTGTCCAATTGTCTCTTTCGTGAATGTACATGATGCAATTGCTATTTGTGCGACATAATGCAATGCGTATCGTCGCAAATTTTGCGACAAAAATACGAAAATTAATCCATACAACGCCTTATTTTGCAAATTCTATTTGTTTGCATTGCCTTATTTTGCAAATTTTCATCGTTTTGGTTGCCTTATTTTGCAAATATGAAGAAGCAGTCTGGCTGTTTCGACAGCAAGGCCCAGCGAGAGCGCTTTGCAGAAAACTTTGGCCTCTCGGTCTTCCTATTGGGGAAAATGCTGACACACAATAAAAAAAATCTCCAAATTCCCATCACATTCACAAATTCTGGATTATGAAAATTGGTTTCATGCCAGTCCTATATCAAACTCGCTCCAATTATATTCAATGATTTGGAGTGATAGTTGTCTATGGTTTGCGAATTTTGGTATTGAGTTCCTAATTTGCGGAGATGAAATAAGGGGAGCCGCCCGATGGGCGGCTCCCCTTGTTTATAACTTATCGTTTCGACTTATTTGTCGAGAGGTTTTGTGGTGGTGGGCTGCTTGCCGGCAGGCTTGGAGATGCTCTCACGCATGTCGGTGTCGGCTTGGATATTCTTCATACGATAGTAGTCCATAATGCCGAGGTTTCCGTTGCGGAAGGCTTCAGCCATGGCGCGCGGTACTTCAGCCTCGGCCTCGATAACGCGGGCGCGGGCTTCCTGAGCCTTGGCTTTCATTTCCTGTTCCTGAGCCACAGCCATGGCGCGACGTTCCTCAGCCTTAGCTTGAGCGATGTTCTTGTCGGCGTTAGCCTGATCCATCTGCAACTGAGCGCCGATGTTCTTGCCTACGTCGATGTCGGCGATGTCGATGGAAAGAATTTCGAAAGCGGTACCGCTGTCCAAACCCTTGGAAAGCACGAGCTTGGAGATGCTGTCGGGGTTCTCAAGCACTTGCTTGTGGCTTACTGCCGAACCGATGGAGGTTACGATGCCTTCGCCTACACGGGCGAGGATGGTCTCTTCGCCGGCACCGCCAACGAGCTGCTTGATGTTGGTGCGCACGGTTACACGAGCCTTGGCAATGAGCTGGATGCCGTCTTTGGCAACAGCGGCCACAGGAGGCGTGTCGATCACTTTGGGGTTGACTGAGGTCTGCACGGCCTTCAGCACGTCACGGCCAGCGAGGTCGATGGCGGTAGCAGTCTTGAAATCGAGGTTCATGTTGGCTTTGTCGGCGGAAATCAGTGCGTTGACCACGCTGTTTACGCGACCGCCAGCCAGATAGTGAGCTTCGAGCTCGTTCTGCGTCAACTTGAGACCAGCCTTGGAGGCGGAAATCATGTTGTTCACGATAACCGTAGGCGGAACCTTACGGAAGCGCATGAACACCAACTGGATGAGGGAAGTGTGAACTCCCGAGATGAGTGCCTGGAACCAAATTCCGATGGGCACAAGGTAGAGAAAAAGCACCAAAAGAATGATGCATACTACAACAATAATAGCTATTTGCATAATTTATAGATTTGAAAGGGTGTTGAATTGTTGATTTGTCGATTTGTTGAATTGAGAGATGAGAATTGAGAATTAAGAATAGTTCAAACGGTTCAAGTGGTTCAATTGAGAATGGTCATAGTCAGCAGTCAAGGTCAAGGTTAAGGTTAAGGTTAAGGTCACTGTCACCATTCACTTACTTCCATCTTTCGTCGCCAAGTTCTCTCACGTCGATGCGGTAGCCTTCCACGGCGATCACTTCGATGGGGCGGTCGGGGTCGATGAATTTGTTTACGGCGTGGACTTCCATCAATTCGCCTTCGATGAGAGCCTTGCCGGTGGGTGCGAGACGAGCCACGGTGCTGCCTTTTGCACCGACTTTGACAACTTTCTGGTCAATCTGGTTGACTTTGCTGTCGGATTCCTCATTCAGGCTGAACCGTTTCCAGGTCTTGGCTTTCATAAAGAGGATGAGGAACAGCACACATACCGCAATGCTGCATAACAAGGTTATGGAGCCAGCTGTTGGGCCGTAAAGCATGTATGTCTGCCATACGCCAAAGGAGATGAGCGCTACACCAAAGATGCCGGCAATGCCGCCAGGAAGTGCTACAATCTCCAAGGCGAGCAGCAAAAGTCCCACGGTAAGAACGATTATTAATAAAGTAAGGTTCATATTTAGTTAAGAGTTAAAGTTAAGGTCAAGGTTAAGGTCAAAGTCAAGGTTAAGGTCACTAATCACAGGTCACCGTACTATCTCGCTGGTCAGTTGTTTGTCGAGTAGGGCGGTGTGCATGGGAAGCAGTTTTTCGTAGCTGCCGTTCTTCACCACGCATTTGCCTTTGCAGTGAACCAGTATGGCGCATTGCTCGGCTTGGTCGAAGGTATGTCGGCAGATGTCCACCAAAGCCTTGATGACATAGTCGAACGTATGTACGTCGTCGTTGTGAAGCAACAGTTTGCAACCTTCGTCTTCGAGTGTCGCGGTTTCGTCCTGCTGCTGTGTGTTGGTGAGGGGCGTTTCCATATATTTAGTTAGGAGTTAATAGTTTAGAGTTAAGAGTGAAAGGTCAAGGTTAAGGTCACTAATCATAAATAATCACACTTGCGTAGGCGCTGATACCTTCTTCTCGGCCTTCAAAGCCCAGATGTTCGGTTGTAGTGGCCTTGATGGAGATGTCGTCAACGGGGATGTTGAGCACCTGCGCCAGGGTTTCGCGCATCAAAGGCAGATGAGGTGCCAGTTTGGGTCGCTGGGCGCACACGATACTGTCGATATTGCTGATATGATATCCTTTCTCGGCTATGAGTTCGCCACAGCGTTTCAGCAGCACTTTGCTGTCGATGCCTTTGTAGGAGGGGTCGTTGTCGGGAAAATGCTGTCCGATGTCGCCCAAAGCGGCTGCGCCCAGTAGGGCGTCGCAGATGGCGTGAATCAGCACGTCGGCGTCGCTGTGTCCCAACAGACCGTGGGTATGTTCGATGCGGATGCCGCCAAGCCAAAGAGGCAAGCCTTCCTTGAGTTGGTGAACGTCGTAGCCTATGCCTGTGCGAATCTTCATATTGATGAATTAGGTTGTCTAGTTAGCGGTTTGAAGGTGGTTGTAACGTGCGTCTGATTTTCCGTTATTTCTCGTTGGCAAAGTCGATGGATAAGGATATGCGGAGCGTGTTGGTCAACGGGTTGTTTCCAATTTTGGTGGTGGGAATGAGATAAGCTACGTCCAAACCCAACTTGTTGTAGCGGATTCCCGTACCGATGGTAAAATACTGACGTCCGCCTTTGTTCGCGTTTTCGTAGAAATAACCTGCACGTACGGCGAGAAAATCGTTGTACCAATATTCGGCACCAGCCGAGATCTGAATTTCCTGCAATTCTTCTCTCATTCCGCCAGGAGCGTCGTAGAACGATTGGATGGCACCTTGCATGACGCCTGTATTGTTGTATTCCAAACGGTTTGCGTAGTAGTCGCTATAGGTCACGCCGCCGTCGGTGATGGGAGGTGTAGGGACGAGCAATTTGTTGAAATCCAAAACCAAGTTGACTTTGTTGAAATTGTCGATTTCGTTGCTGTAGCGACCGCCGATACGCAAGTTGGCGGGAAGGAATTCCTTGTCGTTGTCGTCGTCGGAGTAGGAGAGTTTTGCGCCGAGGTTGCTGATGAAAGCGCCCAAAGCGAACTCTTGCGACTTGTCGATCTTGTTTTCGTAGTAAAGTCCGATGTCGGCTGCCACGCTGTTGGCGGGCTTGGTGGTGGTGTAGCCGCTACCATCGTTCACATCCATTCCGTTGGTGAGGTCGGAGCGGATAAAACGTCCCGTTGCACCCAGCGACAGGTTGTCGGAAATTTTTAGCGAATAGGTGGCGTCGATTGCGAACTCGTTGGGTTTGAATGTTCCCAGGCTGTTGCCTTCGCCATCAGTGCTGTTGATTTCGCCCAAAGAAAAATAGGTGATAGAACCGCCGAAAGCGCTACGGTCGTTGATTCGGGAGAAACCACCCAGATAGAGCAACTTCATGTCGCCGATGCCGAGGTTTTTCAGCCAAGGCGTGTAGGTGGTGCTGAATCCGAATTTCTGGTCGATGAAAGCGTATTTGGCGTTGTTCCAGTGCGCGGAGTAAGCGTTGGGCTCGTAAGCCACGCCGGCGTCACCCAAGCCGGCGGAAACGGCGTCGGGGGCGATGAGCAAGATTGGCATACCTGTCGAGATGTAGTTCTTTGTCTGTCCGGTAAGTCCTGTAGATTGCTGGACGGATTGCGCCATGGAAACCATAGGGCAGATCAACGCCAGCAAAAAAAGAAGTGTTTGGGTGTTTTTTCTCATTGAAATGGTACGTTTATTCAAGTATTCTATAAAACGGAGGTCGTTTCTTTTTATTGTATCCAAAGTCTAAAATCAATCCATCTTCACGATTTTGCTCACTTCGCGCAAAACTTCACCAGATTGGGTGGTAAGCATTGCATGCACGACATATACGCCACGACATACCTTTGCGCCGCCTTGGTTGCAAAAATCCCATTGAATAGGAATTGCATAGGAGTCGCTGCCTGGCACAGGTTGGAACGTTCTTACCAGTTGTCCTGTAAGGTCGTAGATGTTGATGGTGGCGTCTTTTAGAGTTCCTTTGCAGTTGTGCTCTATGCGAATCAGAGTCGATTCCCTTGCAGGATTTGGCATTGCGTAGAGGTTCCCGATTTCGGGCTTTTCGCCATCGCTGACATAGAAAGAGATGGTTGCGTCGTTGGAGTAGTTGTAGATGTTCCAAGCTTTCAGCGTGAGAGAGTGCCATCCCTCGCTGAGCTTGTCGAAATTGTATCGTATAGTGCCACGGCGACTGTCACCGAGGTCAGTCTTGAAGAAATTGTTGAGCACGATGGTCGAGTTGCCGTTGTTGTCTAGCGTGGCAGTGATGTCGTGTCCGATGCCGCAGCCCACGGCGTTGATGCCAACGCTGTCCTCAAGAATGGCGTAGATTGATGGAAAAGCGTCCGTTGTGCCGCCACTGATGAAGTTCGTGTCGTTGAGAAACAGTCGTATTGTGGGACGGAAAGGCGTCAGGTCTATCGACGTGTCGAATCCACCGAACATGATGTTGGTGTAGGCTCCTGTGGCGTCGTCGTAGCCGCTGGAAGCGTAGTGGCTCAGCTTACCGAAATCATAGTTGTAGGCCACGTCGCGCGGAACGATGAAGGAATACTCGAACTTCCCTTTTTCCACCCGTTCCGTGCCTTTGAAAAGAATGTTGTTTTGTTGCAGAAAAGCCACTTCGGTGCCTTCGTTGTCGTTGGCAAGCGTGTGACAGCGACGTTCACGGTCGAACACGATAGGGTAGATGTTCCCGTCAAAGTCTTCAATCCTGTTTCCTTGAGGGTCTTGTATTTCGCCACTGATGGTAACTTTGGAAAGTACCATGGCGGAGTCGGTGCGGGATTCCTCTACGGTTTTGTCGTTGACAGCAGTGATTACGATGTGGTTGCGGGGTATGTCGGGCCTTAGCGCAGGGTCACCCAGCAAGGTGATGGTGTGGCTGACGGGGGTGTTGTTCTTCGCGATGCGTAGTGCGTCGCCCAATCTGTTTTCAGGGTTGAGCGTCTGCATGCAGAGGTCGGTGTTGAATTTCTGGACATGACTGATGGGACGGGCTGCAGAGATGACAGCCACGCCGGCGGCGGGAGCTTCCAGAAAAGCCTCGGCCCCGCAGATGTCGTCAACCATGTCGTAGCGACCGAAGCTGCAGGTGCTGGTGATGAATATCGGCAGTCGATTGAAATTGGTGTATCCCGCAATGTCGAGTTGCTCCATATATCGTTCCGTTCCGATGTATCTGATAGAGCCGTGACCGATGTAGTTCACCAAAATACAGCCGTAGTCCATGCGTTGCTTGAGGGCGTTGTTCAGCTCGGGATAATAGGAACCGATGGCTCCCGACTGTTGCACGTAAGAGTCGGCGTACATCCTGTCGAGGTTGAGGTAAGGATAGGTGTCTCGGATTTGAAGCGCCAGATGTTCCGACGAGTGGGCGAATATGGAGTCGGAGCCGCTGCTGGGATCGGCGTCGTCGGCAATCAGGGCTACATAGTTGCGCCAGTCGCCGCAGTGGTCGTTGTCCGAAAGGTCGCTATGGTACATGTAGTTCTCGATCTTGTCAACGATGAGCGAGGCTTCATCGGAATTGCGTGCGGGTATTCTTCCAATGCCCACTTGCAAATGGTCAGACGTGGCTCCTGAAGCTTGCGGTTCAAGATAGCCGAAAAAGTCGTCTCCGCAATAGGAAGAGTTTTCGTCGAAGGATGTTTCTGATTGATAAGTTACTACAGTAGGAAGTCCGCTGTTGAGGATGTCGCGGTTGTCGAAAGAGCCTTTGCCGAATACAAGCAAGTATCTGGGCGCTTTCAGTGTGCTGTCAGCTTGAGCGCGCTGGTAGTACATCCGCAGCATTTCGCGTATGGCTATGGGGTCTTGCTTTCCTGAGGAAAACTCGTTGTAAACCTCGTCAGGAGTTACAATCAGCACATCCATGCCGTCGATGAGGTTGTGAAGGTTCGCAATGCGCTGACTTTGTGGGAGAAATAACGGATGCGACACAATGAGTAGGTCGGGGCACAGGGTGCCGTGTAGGTCTTGGCATTGCATGCTTTTGATGCTGACGGGGCTGGGACAGCTGTTGGCATCAAAAAGAATGTACGTTTGCGGAACCGTTGTGAAATCTTCAAAACTACTTATCCCGTTGTTGAAGGATAGGGGCATTTCCACGGCGTGGGTAGGGTCTGTGATGTTCCAGACAATGGGAAGTGTGGTGGATTGGAATTCAAATGTATAAGTTCCGTTTTCTCCTAAATGCTGCTGATTCCGCATGATGGTCTGTCCGCCACTATACGAAACGGGTACTAAGGAGTTGATTTCCAAGTAATCCAAGTATCCTACATTGAGTGCGTCGGGAGAGCTGTAACTTATTGTGTAGTTGATGCTGTTGGTGTTGGCGCCGCGCCAGGTGTAGGCCGCATTGTCGGATTTGTAGTAGCGTGATGACTCAAAACTCAATTGACGGGAAAGACTGGTGCTTTGAATGGAGAAAGTCGAGGCGCTTTTGCTGTTGCTGGCAAATGCGTAGCGCAGCTTGATTTCCGTGCCATCCGAGAGGTGGGGAATGCTTAGCGTGTATTGACGTGTTCCAGAGGCGTTTGTGAATTTGTCGCCCAGCCAGATTCTACCTGTATTGTTGATGCTGTTGGCTTCTTCGTTGATTACGGCCACACGGGTCATTTTATTTACGGACCCGATAGATGCACCAGTCTGTGGCGTGGGCGACACGGCGATTGACTTTGAATTGGTGGCGTTCAGGTTGAGATAGTAGTAGTTGTAGTTGCTGTAGGCATGTACGTTGTAGTGGAAGCTGGCATCCTCGTCGGAATAGTCCCAAGTGTTGGGCGAGGCTCCGAAAAATAGCAGGTAATCACCCCTGTCGAAGATGCCGTTCCCGTTGAAGTCGTATATTTTGATTGGATTTTGTTGTGGGTCGTTGTACCGGTCGAGGGAGTTCTTTTCCGGCAACATTCCGCCGCCGTTTCCGAAGATTCCAATATGCGCTATGGACTTGCCTTCCAGTGCGCCGAGCTCGTCGCATCCAATTTTGTAAATCCCATCGTTGTTGATGGCGATCTTGTACCACGTCCCATCCGAAAGCACCGAATGCTGGGGGTACGACTGGGCTTGGGCAATAAAAAACGAGGCTACAGCAAAGAAAAACAGGCTATATCGTATGAGTTTTGTCATTGTACAAAAAAATCCATCCTTTTATAAATAACAACAAAACAAATAAAATATTGTGTGAAAACAGATAACACTTTTCTGCCTCAGATCTTGTTTTCTGAGAAAACACCCCGGCTGCAGGAAATTTGCTAAGGCCGGAACAGAAGGTCATGATGCGACCACGTTGTTCCTTGATTGCTGCTTGGGCTCTTTAGGGCGTCGTGATAACATGAATCCAGAATTCTTCCCCATTCTTGATAATCGTAAAAAGAGGATGCAACTGCTTTCATTTCTTCCCCTACAAAATACAAATCACAAAATAGGGTGTCGTTCGGCCATTGATTGGGGAAGCACTCAAAATTCAATGTATCCTGTTGATTACAATGATTTTTGATCGTCTTTTCTTCCCCTTTCCGTATGACGAGACATACAATAGATGGGATCGAGTATAGCCTGTTTTCATGACATGCACTAATTAGTTCCAAGAAATGTCCCATCCATGCATCGTTTCCATTATAATGTTTCACAGAATGTTGGATTCTGTTAGCGTACAATCAAAGCGATTCTTCATCTTTGGGAAAGAGCCTCCTGATCGCTTTCACATTGATAAAAGCGGCATACAAGAAGAGCGAGTCTTCTTTGTAAAACAGACGATGCAAATCGCGGTTTAGACCAACCAGAGGGATTACTGTATCAAGTGATGTGGATACACATTCAAAATAGCTTGTTGGAATTGGTAAACCACTCCTCCATAGCGCATCAAAACTGTTGGAATATTGCTTGTCGCACCGATGAATAGAACCGCAGCCTACCGTAGTAACCAAAAATAGAAAGAATATATTTTTGTCTTCATTGTTTTGAGCTTTGAATATATAAAGATTCGTATCTTTGTGTCTGGACGTTCTTGACGGATCCACGAAACTATCACTATTGTATGATCCATAAGCATCTAGTGCAGTTTTATTTTTATTTTTTAATAACGAATTAACGTTAGTATATCCGGCCTGCAAGAGATAATCCGAGTCTATTTTTGGATATCTCGTGTTTCCGTAAACAACACGATGTGCAAATTGTTTAGCGGAGATCTCATCATCTAACCCCAGTCCTACACAAACCATCCTTTAGATCCCAAGAAAAAGCCCAATTCCCCATTGCTTACTTGAACGGCGTGACAGATTTCTTCTGCAATCACAAAAGAATAATCGGACCGATTACTAACATCGTTTCCAGAATAGAGAGATCCTTCAGATGAAACAGTGGCTGGATCTGAAAAATACACCAAAATGATGGGGCGACCCTCTCCATCTGTATTTCCTTCGGTAATCACTTCACCAAAGATAAACGAACCATTATCTCGTTTTCGGGGATCAATTTTGCGGAATCTATAAACAAAATCATTATCTTTATCAAGCGTCTGCAATGCGTCTGCAATTTCAGAATGATTTTGTCTCATACCTTGTGTTTTTGCCCAATCGGAATTGGTAACAGCAGTAGAATCAATAATTCTCCCATCCGGGTCAACCAACTACACCGGATTCCAAGCGCAGTAGTTGTACGGACTCAAACTCGGATACTTGTCACTCATCGGATCAACCGCCGTCCAGCCTGTCAAAAGAGTCGCGTCGTAGTATCTCGCTCCGAAGTAGGAAAGTCCTGTTTCACAGTCAGTATAGTTTGTAAGAGTTGTATAGAAGCCATGGGTTAAAGACTGCTTCTCGTCTCGGCATAGTTCAAGCAAGCTTGACTCTGCTCTCGACTTTGGAGCAGTTGCTGCAAAGCACTCTCGCTGGGCTTTGCTGTCAAAAAAGCCACAGGCTTTTTCTTCATCCGTGAATAATCCACCGATTTTCATGCCATTTTTAGACTGTTTTGAGGGGTGGGACTGGGGGCGAAGATATGCGAATGTACATGATATGGTGCTGTCCTTAAACAAATGATAGTGGTGTTTTTATATGATTTTGGGAACTCTTCTATGGCAAAGTTGCAAGTATGGGTGTTGTTCTCAAATGTAATATTCATAATCTTATTGGCCGGACTTATTTTGGAAGAAAACCATGCCAGGGAATTGTCTCTCCAAGAAATCAAGACACTTCTTGTTGGCATAGCATAACTCATCGCGCTTGGAAGGAAAACTCCGATGTATAAAGCCTTGTCGGTTTACGGAAAAAGTACAATGGCTTTCATTCAAATTGAATTTGTCGTAGCCGATGAAATCTATCACGATGCAAGGCTCAAAATCCATCTCGACAGTGCCGATGCACCCAGGGTCGTAGGACGGAACAACAAGATAGATGCTGTCATGCAAGACGCTTTTTAAGGTCAGTGAAGATAGGCTGTCATAGAGATTGTTGATGTAGTTTTCCTCCATCGAGAAGATATATGTGGCGTAATGACTTCGAACATAATCCATATTGTACATCTGGGATTTTATCACGGATACGCGCTCCACGTATGGGTTTGAGACGTAGATTTTGACAGCTGAGAATTTCTGTGCGAAACAAATGTTGCAATAGATGAATGCAACTATAATAAATATTTTCTTCATGGTTCTATTATTTTAGAGGAATTGACGATAATGGGCCAGATGTTTGTATTTTACGCAACCCCAAGAAATTCTGTTCATGAGATGTTCTTTGAAGCATTCCATGTCTTGCAGCTGCTGGATTTTCGTAATTCTCAATAACGTATTTTTCTTCAAGATTACCGTATTGTCTGTCGGGTGTAGACCTCCGTTCATGAGTGCTTTTATTGTCAGTTACCGCATCAAACGCATGCCCAAACTCATGAAGCAAACATATAAAAGGGGCTGAACACTCTTCGTCTTCTGCATCTGGTTTGCATTGTGCAAGTCCTAATCTTGGGTTAAAAGATATTGACTGTGTCGACTGTAGTGACAAATCGCCATTCCTCCCTCCTTGTGATTCGTGAAATTCTGTATCAAAACCTTCTGATACTTCTATGTCATACTTCGAGTCTCCCATAAAATTGTCTAATAGAAATCTTGAATCCTTATCTGAATAAATAGCGTCTAAAGCACTGGCAGTTTGTTTTGCGAACTCACTATCGCCGGAATATGCTGATCCATCTTCATTGAACAATCCTGAGTTTGTCCATTTAACTCGAGGTGCATTTGAATTATAAGGATCGGTTATTATCCATATTTCCATACCGTCTGGATCCACCAACTTCACCGGATTCCATGCACAGTAGGCATAAGGGCTAATGTTCGGGTACTTGTCGCTCATTGGATCTACGCTCAGCCACCCCGCCATCAGCTCGTGATCCATGTACCTTGCGCCGAAGTAACCGTAGCCCGTTTCTTCGTCTAACTCCTTGCCGGTGGAAGTTGGGCGGGCATTCATGTTTCAATGGTTTTGCAGGTGCAATGATAAGAAATATTAGTAGAAGAAGGAGAT